>JAKQHY010000109.1 GCA_029555965.1 Chloroflexota bacterium
CAGGGCGACCGCGATCATCACCAGCGTCGCGGCCAGCGGCTTGCCGGCGATGTTCCGCCAGCCCACCTGCCCCAACTGCCGCTGCACGCCCCACGCAAACGGGATCAGCAGCGCCAGTTCCGAGAAGATGTGGAGGAGGGCGGAAGCCTGGTAGCTGAAGCGCGGGATCAGCAGCAGGTTGGCGAGCAGGGTGAAGCCCACGCCCCAGGCGTAGGCGCGCGTGAGATAGCGCTGCTGATCCAGGGCGATCAGGACGTATTGCGTCAGGCTGTTGAACCAGCCGAAGACGAGCGACCAGCTCATCAGGCGCAGCGCGATCATCGCGTCGGGCAGATATTCCGGGCCGCCCAGCACCAGCACCATCTCGCGCGCGGCGAGGGTCGCCAGCACGGCCGCCGGGGCCGCCAGCGCGATCAGAATCTTCGCGCCCAGGCGGTAGAAGCGGAGGAAGTCCGCCGGGGATTCTTTGGCCTGCCGCGAGATGACCGGGAAGATCGCCAGGGTGAACATCGCGGGGATGGCGTTGAGGGTGTCCAGAAACTTGTAGCCGATGCTGTAATAGCCCAAAATAGTGCTGCCCCGGATGGCTTCCACCAGGAACACGTCCACTTTGAAGAAGATCGTCGCCAGGAAGTGATTCACCATCAGCGGCCAGGAGACCTGGAGCATCTCGCGGCGGAGGGCGCGCACCGGCTCCCAGCGCGGCTTGAAGCACAGGCGCAGGGCCAGCGTCCCCAAAATCGCCAGCGTCACCATGTTGATGCCCACCGCCGCCCCCGCCAGGCCGATGATGCCGCCGCCGCTCAGCAGCACGAGCGTCTGCACGGTTACTTTGAGCAGCGTGGTGAGCGTGGTGATGGCGGCGGGATATTCGGCTTTCTCGTAGGCGTAAAACAGCGAGGTCAGCCCTTTGGAAATGGAGCCGGGGACGAGGCCCACGTAGAGGAGCGCCAGCGCGATCATGGCCTGCGTCGAGGCCGGGCCGGTGAGTTGCGCGACGAGCGTCTGGCGCGTCACGATGAAGCCAACGAGCAGGGTGATGCCCAGCACGCTCAAGAACAGGCGGAGCACCGTGGTGTTGAAGAAGTAGCGATTGGCCTGCTCCCGGTGGCGGGCGACCTCGCGGGTCAGGTAAGCGTCCAGCCCGAAGTTGGTGATGATCTCGAACCAGATGAAGACGTTGCCCGCCAGGTAATAATCGCCGGCGTTGGCCGGGCCGAGGATGCGCAACATCAGGGCGGCAAACGCAAATTCCATCACGCGGTTGAACATCGTCAGTGCGATGGGCGCGAGGCTGTTTTTGGCGACGCGCTGCACGGTGCTCGCGCCGGCGTCTTCGCGGTAGACGCGCCGCCAGAGCCACAGCACGGCGCAGAAAAGCAACGTCATCCCCCCCAGGAAGGAGGTGAACGCGCCGATTTTGACGCTGTTAGGGCTGTACTTGAAGCGCACCGTCGCGCTCTCTTCCAGCCGGACGCCCCGGAAGTTCCCGGCGATGCGCACGATGGGCGCTTCGGTCTCGGCGTCTTCGCCCGCGCCGGGGGGCCGCGTGAAGGCTTTCCAGCCGGGGAAGTAGGCGTCGGCGAGGATCAACCAAGCGGGGCCGTCTACCGTGGCGTCAATCAGGACTTCGTTGGCTGTGTACGAAACGACTGGCTGTGCTTGCGCCGTGGCCGGTTCCGGCGTCGCCGGCTGCGCGTTGGCGGCGACCTGGTCGGCTTCTACAATGGCGTAGAAGCGGGGATCGTAAGTCTGGATCGCCGTCCCCACCGCCTCTACATCCGCCACGACCAGGGTGGCGCTTTGCGGTAGGGTGAAGGCGCGCGGCATCACCCCCAGGTTTTCGTAGATGCGGACGGCCTTATCCTGGTAGACCTGGCGGTATTTCGGCAGGGGGATTTCTTCCTCGGTGACGATGTATTTGACGGTGAGCAGGTCGGTCAGCGGGCTGTCGAGGCTGGAGAATTGCGTGAACGGCGCGATGCGGTTGTAGGGCAGCCCGCCCTGCGGTTCGATCCAGTTCATGTAGCGCACATACTGCGCCGTGAACAGGCTGTCGTAGCCGCGCACGTCCTGGAGGTCGTGGATCATCCCGGCGTTGGCGCTGAGGGTGTTTTGTCCGTGGGGGGCGAAGGTGGAGAAGCGCCACAGGCCGGGTTGTTGCTTGAGGAAAGCGATGGACGGCGGTTCGGCGGTCAGCAGCGCCGGGTCGGTGGCCGGGTTGAAGCCCGCGCTGAAACTGACCAAATCCAGCACGAGCAGCGCGACCGCCATCACTTCCCAGACCGGACGGCGTCCCAGGCGGCGGGGCAGGTAGATGGGGCAGCGCGAGACGCGCAGCACGCAGCCCGCCCCGATCAACAGCAGCGCCGCCGTCTGAATCCAGGGGAAGAGGTACGAATAGAAGGCGCGATGGTCGGGGAACGTCTCCGGCGCTCGCGCCAGCGCCAGGAACACGCGCGCCACCAGCGGCTCAATCGGCCCGAACAGCAGCCGCGAGAGCCACAACCCGGCCAGCAGCAGCAACCCCATCCACAGCGCCGCCACCGCGACGAAGCTGACGGCGTTGGGAGACGTGTTGACCATTAGCCAGCGGGGAATGTGCTTCGTCATTCGTAATTCGTCATTCGTAATTTGCGTCTCCCCCTCTCCCTCTCTCCCCCTCTCCCCTTCCGGCCCGTGCGTGCGCCGATAGTTCGTCACAGTCGTCGCGCCCAGCGCGGCCAGCGCGGCCAGCGCCACCGTCAACGGGAAGACCCAGCGGAACGGCGAGTGCGATTGGTTCAGGAAGGGTAGCGCGTAGACCAGCGCGTACATCGGCGTGCCGAAGATGCAGCCGAGTGAGAACAGGGAGAGGAAGGTGAAGAAGGGGACGTAGGGGTGCGAAAGCCATTGTTTGATTTTGTAGGAAGTGCTGAGTGCTGAGTGCTGAGTGCTGAGGACTGAGGACTGAGGACTGAGGGCTGAGCCGTTTACTCGCTTTTCCGCTTTCTCGCTGATTCGCCGATCCGCTGATTCGCTGATTCGCGTTTTCGGCGGTCTGAGGATGGCGATGGCAGCTAGGAATAGCGGCAGGATGCCCAGATAGGCCGCGCCTTCAACGTAGTTCTTGATGCCCCAGTCGAATGCGCCGGTCGGCGTTGGGAGAGTCGCGCCGGTGAACACGTCGTGCAGCGCGCGGTGGGTGGGGTTGCCGAAGAAGTTGGGGACGAGGAAGGTGATGAGCCGCCGCGTGGGGTAGGCCCAGCCGAGCACGTCGCTCAGTGTCACCGCGCCCTGGCGGAAGCTGGTCTGCACCACTTCGTAGAGCGGGAGCAGTTGCACCGCACCCAATGTCAGCCCCAGGCCGACCATGAGGAGCAAGCCGATGGCCGGGCTGAGCACATCGCTGCGCCAGGTCGCGCGCGGCTGCGTGAGCGCGGTGTGCGCCAGCCGCCACGCCGCGAACATCCCCATCACCAGCAGCGTGAAGTAGGTGATTTCCGCGTGCCCGGCCAGGATTTCCAGCCCCAGGGCGATGGCGCCGAGCAGCGCCCAGGGCAGCATCGCGCGCTGCGTTCCGAAAAACGGCGCGCGGCGCACCGTCAAGTCCACGAGCGCCAGGAGCAGCGGTAGCCACGAGGCGGCGGCGACGATCATCGGGTGGACGGCGGAGATGACGAGGAAGCCGCTCAACTGGAAGACGATGCCGGCCAGGAAGGCGCCCAGGTGATTTGCATGGAGCGTGCGCCCCAGGAGGTACATCGAAATGCCCGCCAGTCCCAATTGCAGCGTCATAAAGACGCCAAATGCGCGGGGGAGGGGCAGCAGGAGCGAGAGCCACGTCAGCGGGTACAGCGCGGAGTGTTGGCCGTTCGCCAGGAAAGGGTGCCCGCCGAACAGGTAGGGATCCCACAGCGGCAGTTCGCGCGCCTGGACGCTGTTGACCAGGAAGCGTTTCCAGGGGTAGTTTTCCAGCACCAGATCGGACAGGAGGGGATTTTGGGGGGTGGGGGCTGTGTCGCGCAGGGAGCGATAGGGTTCAAACAGATAGAGTGCATCGCCCGGAAGGAGGGTCTGGTGGCCCAGCGTCACCGGGGCGAAAAGCAACAGTGGCAGCAATAACAAGAGCGCGCCCCAGAGGGCGTCATATTTGAATCGGCGTATCATCATCCTCTCCAAGGTTAGTCAGCGGTTCTCTATGGGCATAAAATACAAACAGGGCTTGGAGCTGCAAAGCTCCAAGCCCTGCCTGGTTGTAGTGTGCCGATTACTGCTTTTCAGCGCCGGCCATGGGCATTTCCATTTGTTCAAGTTCTGGCACTTGTTCGGAGGATAGCACGGCAATGTCGAAGCTGAGTTTGGGCAACGGCGCGCCGCTGCTGTGCTTTCCGCTTTCCCAGTCGCGGTGCGGATAGAAGAAGGAGATGGCTTCATTCAGGCGTTTATCCAACCGGTGCAGGGCCGTTTGACCTTCCTTATCGGCTGTCGCCACTACGACGAACTGGTAATTGTTCAATTGCCCTACGAATGGATCGGTATCCAGGAATTCGACGGCGGTATTTTGCAGGATGAGGGCGACAGCGCGCAGTACATCATCATGGGTGACAAACCCGTAAGAGGCGCCGAAATCGCGCATTCCGTTCAAAATAATACGAATTAAGGCCAGTTTAGTATCGTGCGCTACCCGTTCCATCTGTTCTGTTACCAGCACCGAGGTGGGCAGTCCTGTCACCGGATGCAAGAAGGTTTCACGGATGTTACGTTGGAGGATGTTGCGCACCCGAATTCGCAATTCCTGCACATCAAAAGGTTTTGTAATGTAGTCTACTGCGCCCAACTCCAATCCTTGCAGGCGATCCATCCGTTCCCGGCGCTCCGTCAAAAAGATGATGGGGGTGTTTTCGGTGCGGCGTTGACTGCGTAGTCGTTCGCATACTTCATACCCGTCAATGTCGGGCAGATGGATGTCGAGCACCACCAAATCGGGCTGGGTTTTGGTCGCCATAGCCACCGCATCCTCGCCCCAGGCTGCATGATCAACGGTGTATCCCAGGGAAGTAAAATACGCCGACAGCATTTCGGCCGTATTGGGATCGTCTTCAACGACAAGAATGTGACGCGGCGTATCCTCTCCTGACTTCACGCCACAGTCTCCTTTTACTAGATTAGCCAATCGGCTCTTTGTAGACTGCGAAAGTGCAGTTCTCGTGGCTCATGCCGATGCAAGTCAGTTGATCCACCCGGAAAGTGCGTCCGCCGCTCAACCAGCGTAGCGCCTCTTCGATGATGCCTGCCGCGATGAAGCCGCCGGGCCGTTCCACCTTGCGTCCCCAGCACATGGAGCAGCGATCAATAATGTAGTGGAAGTGGTCGCCGCCGGGGTCTTTGACGTAAGAGGTCTGATCACTCAACGAGTCAAAAACTTTGGCAACCGCCGGTAGCCCTGCCTTGAGTTTTGCCTGTAGCGGCAGCACCTTGAAGGCCAGGTCGCTGGCGCCCACCAACGCGCCAAAGTTCGCCAGACCTTGCGCAAAGAGCACGCGCCCCAGGCGTAACTGCAAACCACGGCCTCCGCGCGGTCCGTACATTTCCTCCAGGGCGCGGTTCAATGCCGAGATATAGGCAAAATCAAACCCTTTGTCCATAATATCCGGCGGTGGATTGTCAATGAACATGGAAAGGCCCGCCATGTTGAGGATGGCGTTCAGGCCATTGCGCCCCATAATTTCTTCGAGGGCGTCAAAGAGGATGAGACCAAATCGGTTGGGATAGTAGAAACCACTGGGTTCAGGGGTATTCGCCACTGCAAACCTCCTTACGTTGCTAGAGAATCGTTGATAGTTCTTCTGCTGCCCGACGCATGTCGAGGAAAAGTAGCCCTAATTTAGCCTGTTGCCGGGCCAGGACAGTGAGCACCGCTTCCTCACCCACAGCGCGGAGGATAACGTAGCCTTTCTCGCCCTTGACATAGACTTCGTCAAGTACGCCTCGCCCTAACTCCCCCGCAATGCGCTCACCCAGGGACAACATCGCGGCAGACATCGCCGAGACGCGGTCCTCTTCAACGCCTTGTGGCAGGGATGTGGCGATGGGAAGGCCATCTACACTGATAATGGCGGATGCTTCGACATCGGGGCTGCTAACCTGTAGTTCGCGCAGTCGCTCCACCATCCGTTCATTTCGTGACCTGTTTGCCATACTTCGCGCCCTCCGATAGGAATTTGTTGAACCAGGAAGAGTGATAGTTCCTGGGGCCATTCATAGACAGGGTATCACAGGAATATTACATTGTCAAGGCAAGGTTAAGAAATATTCCAACCCTCAAACTAAGACAGCTTATGGGCTATTCAATGCCGTTCATGTTTATATTTTAGTATAACTTTTCTAGTTGGCAACACTGACCGACAATTTTTAGTAGACTTGACGGCGATTAACCAAAAAACGTTTTTGTGAACGCGGCAGAGTTGCCATGTCTGTTAGTTTATCACTTTCTGCGAACAATACCAAATCGCACGGCAAGCTCGCAGGGCCTTATCATTCTCCAGCCGGATGATGCGCTGCGCCATAGGAGACGGCTAAAGCCGTGATTCTTAAAGGGGTTTTGCGGTGACGGGCGGTAGCCCGTCACCGCAAAACCGCCTTCTTACCAGCGGCTTCAGCCGCAAAATCTCTTCGACAGGTTGTACCTGCCGAGAATGATAAAGCCCTGGCAAGCTCGCGCTCGGCTTGATTCAATTCTAATAACACGTTATAATTCTTCAAGAGCTGGATTATTATGATCGGGGTTGGCATGGAGCAGGTCAAAACAAAGCCCAAAGTTCTCTCAATAGATGATACGCCTTCGTCTCGCCGGTTAGTACAACGCCTGCTTTCGGCTCACTATGAGGTTTTTGAAGCGAGTGACGGGCTGACCGGGATTGATGAGGCCTTGCAGGTCGAGCCAGCCTTGATTCTGGTAGATTTGAATCTACCGCAATTCACGGGTTATGAAGTTGCCACCCGCCTTAAAGCCTTGATGCCCGATGTCCCCATTGTGGCCTTGAGCGCCGATATGTCTGACCATGTCCACGAGCGCGTGCTGGCTTCCGGCTGCGACGGCTATATCCCCAAACCGATTGATCCAGATACTTTTGAAGAACAGGTAGCCAATTTTCTTGGCGGTCAGCGAGAAGAATTGCTGGATGATAGCTACCGGGACGCCTATCAACAAACTCTCGTCGCACGGCTGGAACAGAAGGTGCGGGAGCTGACCGAGGCTCTCAAGAGCAACGCCGATCTGAACGAGCAGCACGCACAGCTTCTCAAAGAGACCCAGCGCCGGGCCATCTTGTTGGCGGCCGGCGCCAAGGTCGCGCAGAGCATTACCTCTATTCTGGATTTGGACGAGCTGCTACAGGCCACTGTAAAAATCATCGGGGAAGAGTTTGGGTTCTATTATGTAGGAGTGTTCCTGGTGGAGCCTGGCACAGACTGGTTGGTATTGCGCGCCGGGTTGGGGGAGGCCGGCGCCGCGATGGTGGCTGCCGACCATCGCCTGAAGATCGGTGGACTTTCGATGGTCGGGGCGGCGACCAGTCGGCGCAAGGCTATCAGCGCGCGGGATGTGGGTGTGGCTCCTGTGCATTTCAAAAACCCCCATTTGCCGCTGACCCGTTCCGAAATGGCTTTGCCCCTGATCCTTGGCAATGAAATCATCGGCGCGCTGACGGTGCAGAGTGTTGAGGAAAACGCCTTTTCTCAGGATGACGTGAAGGCATTACAAACGATGGCGGATCAGTTGGCTGTCGCCATCCGTAATGCGACCACTTATTTAGAGAACACCCGGTTGCTGGCTAACGCGGAGCGGCGCACGCGCCTGCTCGAGGCCGCCGCGGAAGTCGGGCGGCGGGTGACATCCATTCTTGACACGGATACTCTGTTGAAAGAGACGGTGGATATTCTCTGCGACGCCTATGGCTTTTATTATGCCGGTGTGTTTCTGGTGGACCCGACGCTAGAGCGCAAAGGGCCGGACGGTGAGTTGGAGCAATGGGCCGTGTTGCGGGCGGGGCGCGGCGACGCCGGTCGGTTGATGATTGCTGCCGGGCACAAGCTCAAGGTGGGGGGACTCTCAATGATCGGGACGGCGATTGCGAGCCGCAAGGCGCTCATCGCACTGGATGTGGGGGAGGAGCCGGTCCATTTCAAGAACCCGCACTTGCCGCTGACCCGTTCGGAGATGGCGCTGCCGTTAGGGGTTGGCGACCGTGTGATCGGCGCGGTAACGGTGCAAAGCGCGGCGGAGGCGGCTTTCACCCCTGAGGACATCACGATATTGCAGTCCATGGTGGATCAGTTGGCGATTGCTATCGCCAATGCTCGCTTGCTTAAAGACCTGGAATCGGCGCACTCTGAGTTGGTGCGCACCAAGACTTTCGAGGCTATCGCTACGGCTACCGGTGAGGCGATTCACTGGGTAGGCAATAAAGCGGCTCCTATTCCGGCCAGCGCGGGGCGTGTGGCAGAGGATGTGACGAGATATTTCTTGATGATGGATGGGGTATTGAAGCTGGCGCCCCCCGAATTGCAGGAACATAAATTCTCGCAAATGTTGCGTGCGGCGGTGGAATATATTGAGGAATATGCCTCCGAAACAAACTTCGCGTTGGACGTGGTGGAATTGCGCGCCCAGTTGGAGCAGCGTTCTCTACGCCAACTCAGCCGCGCACTCTCAGCGGAATCCATTTTTGAGGATTTAGAGATTGCGCGACAAAGTTCCCGCTCGATTTTGAATATTAAAGAAGACCTGATCGGCCCGGCGCGTGAGAAGCATCTGGAGGCGGTGAATCTAGAACAATTTCTCAGGACCATTGTTAAGTCTATGGGTATCCCCGAAGGTGTGGCGCGCTATCTGTTTTCTGAAAACATGGCGCAGGCAAAGGCCGATATCCGGCAATTGGAGAATGTCTTCAACAACTTGCTTAAGAACGCAATGGAGGCGATGGACAAGGTTGAAGATAAAAAGTTATTTATTTGGGGTCGGCGCGCGGACGATCCCCGTTTTGTGGTCGTGGATATTACCGACAATGGCGAGGGAATTCCCTCAGAAATCATTGACAAAATATGGGTCCCCTTCTATACAACCAAGGGAAATCGCGGGGGAACAGGGTTGGGATTGCCGGCCTGCAATAAAATTATTACACAATTAGGGGGGAAGCTTACTCTGGATAGCATGGTCGGTGAGGGTACTACGTTTAGCGTTTATCTTCCGATTTACAAAGAATGACCATGGACGTATACACTTATTTTGTAACTGCGTGGCCGGGCCGATCTATGAGTAGAATGTGATCTGAAATCTGGTTAGGGGTGGTTTTTCATCGCCGAGCTGCTCTTGGCGGCGAAAAAGCCGCTTTATCTCGCCTCTACGCGGTGATGTCCAGGTTGGCAGTTACTCTATTTCATTACGTTAAGAAAGGTGGTAAAGGGCTATGGATGAAGAGATAAAGATTTTATTGGTTGATGATGAGCGTATGGTACGACGCAGTATGGAAAAGACCCTGACACGGGCCGGATTTTACGTCGTGACGGCAGAGGACACCGCTAGCGCGCTGGAACTGTTCAAAGAGGAACTGGCCGAGGAGCCGTTTGATCTGGCCTTGTTAGACCTGAACATGCCCAACTTTGAGGGTGTTCCGGCGGCCAACGCCGGCCTGGAGTTGTTGAGCGAATTGGTAAAATTGCAGCCCACTCTCCCGGTGGTGGTGTTGACCGCCTTTGATGAAGTTGAGCGCGCCAAAGATGCCGTGGCGCGCGGCGCGCGTGCTTACTTTGTCAAAGGGCGTGAGGCCGGCCTGCTGGAATTGGTCAACGAAATCCTGGGCACGGAAGCGGCTTAGCGTCACGCGCCGGCGCAACCTAAGGAGTCGTCATGAACCGGGTTCAGCGACAAGGTCAAAAAATTCAATGCAGCGGCGCAGAACCGAGCGTTTTTGACTATAAGACTATCTGACTAACGACTATCAGACTATTTTCGAAGGAGTATGGGAATGGAGAAGCAGAATTTATCGGAACGGCGAGCGGCGCTGCTTCAGGCCGGCGCTCAGGTCAGTCGCAACATCATTTCGATTTTGGATCCTGAGGAGTTGTTGCAGAAGACAGTGGACATCATCTGTGAAGAGTTTGGGTTTTATTATGCCGGCGTCTTTCTATTGGATGAGACCGGCGAGTGGGCTGTATTACATTCCGGGCGGGGCGCGGCCGGGGCGGCGATGGTGGGCGAAGGTCACAAACTCAAGGTGGGGGGCCTTTCGATGATCGGCGCGGCCACTGGGCGTAACCAGGCGCTCATTGCCCTGGACGTAGGCGAAGAGCCGGTCCACTTCAAAAACCCCCACCTGCCGCTAACGCGCTCAGAGATGGCGTTGCCGTTGGCCGTTGGGGATACAGTGATCGGGGCGCTGACGGTGCAGAGTGTGGAAGAGGCTGCCTTCACGCGGGACGACATTACTGCGCTGCAAGCTATGGCCGATCAGTTGGCGATCGCAATCCATAACGCGCGGCTGTATTCCCAGAACGCCCGGTTGCTCAAACAGGCTTCACGCCGCGCGCGCTTGTTGGAGGCGGCCGCGGAGGTAGGCGCGGGGGTGGCTTCTATTCTCGATTTGGACACCCTGCTGCACAAGACAGTGGACATCATTTGCAGCGCCTATGATTTTTACTATGCCGGTGTGTTCCTATTGGATGAAACCAGTGAGTGGGCCGTCCTACGCGCCGGGCACGGTGAGGCCGGCGCGAATATGGTGGCGTTGGGGCATAAACTCCAGGTGGGTGGGCTTTCGATGATCGGCACCGCCATCGCCGAGCGCAAGGCGCGTATCGCGCTGGACGTTGGCGAAGAGGCCGTACACTTCAAGAACCCACATCTGCCGCTGACCCGTTCGGAGATGGCGTTGCCGTTGGTCGTGGCCGAGGGTGAAAATCATGCGCGCGTCATCGGCGCGGTGACGGTGCAGAGCGTGGAAGAGGCCGCGTTCAGTCACGAGGATATCAGTTCTTTGCAGGCCATGGCCGATCAACTGGCGATTGCTCTGCACAACGCGCATTTGCTCCACGAGTTGGAAATTGCCCACGCGGAATTGGTGCGCACCAAGACGTATGAGGCGGTGGCGACGGCGACCACAGAAGCGATCCACTGGATTGGCAACAAAGCGCTGCCCATCACGGTCAGTGTGCAGCGATTGCGCGATGATCTGAGTGATTTGTCGGATGTGGCGCCGGAGGTGATAGAGTCCCTGTTGGAGGACCTGACGCTCATTGATGACAGCGCGAAGCTGATCTTTGCGGTCAAGGAGCATCTCATTGGCCCGGCGCGCGAGTATATGCCGGCGCCCGCTATGATTGAGGATGTGGTTAGGGACGTGGTGACCCAGATGGCGCTGCCGGCGGAGTTGGTCAGCTACAAAATCGCTCCCAACTTGCCACTAGCCATCGCCGACACCACCCAGTTGAATCGCGCGCTGACCTACGTGTTGCAAAATGCCGTGGAGGCGATGCAGAAGGCGCCGGCTCCCCACATTCAGGTGACGTTGGCGCCGGCTGAGGAAAAGGGCGCCCTTTACGTGAGTGTGCGGGTAGCCGATGTCGGGCCGGGCATCTCCGCCAGTGAGATGGATAAGATGTGGGCGGCGTTTTACACCACAAAAGGCGCCAAACACGCGGGCCTGGGGCTTTCGGCCTGCCTGCAAATCATGAAGCAGATTGATGGTAAAATCGTGGCGGCCAATCGTCCAGAAGGCGGCGCCGAATTCACGCTCTTCATTCCTGCGGATTTGGGGACGCAGAAGCCGGCGGAACTGCCGGCGGGGCGCTCCCTATTGTTAGTGGATGACGACGATGTGTGGAGCCGCTTCGTTGAGGAGCTGCTCACCAATGCCGGCAACTCTGTCAGCCGGGCGCCGGATGGGGAGGCGCCCCTCAGTGATTTCGACTTGATCCTGGTGGACTATACGCTCTCTGGGGGAAGCTGCACGAAGGTATTGGCGAAAATTGCTAAGGCTGGCATGGCCGACCGCACCTTGGTGGTATCCTCCAACTTGCGAGTGGAACAGACCATGGAACTGATGCGGTTTGGCGTCCGCGACGTGATCGTGAAGCCCTATACCCATGCGGCATTGGCGGCCAAACTCGGCTAGTGATGGCGGCTGATTTCAGGCATCGCGGCCGACACATCGTGTCGGCCGCGTTTATTAGGGGATGGGGGGAGGCAGGTACGCGGCATCAAAGGTTGCTATTGCGCCCTCAAATGCTGCGAGCCATTCGCGGAAGGCGTGGCGCAGGGTGTCCCGCTCTGCTTCTGGGATGAAAGCGGCCTCGACTGAATGGCGCAGCATCCGGTAAATGAAATGCGGCGCCAGTCCAATCTCATCCGTCGCCACGACGTATTCCTGGCTCAACGTTGTTGCGCTGATACTGGGATCATCCGTGTTCAGGGTGACGTACATTCCCAATTTGAACAAATCGTACAGGGGATGTTGGCTCAAGCCGCGCACGATACCGGTGTGCAAATTGCTGGTGGGGCAAACCTCAAGGGTGATGTGGCGCTCGCGCAACATCTGTATGGTGTCGGAATTTTCAATGGCCCGGACGCCATGTCCAATGCGCTGCGCGCCCAAATTCAATACGGCGGTGCGGATGCTGTTGTCGCTGTCGGCGTTGATCGCTTCGCCCGCATGAACCGTGATGTTGAGTCCGGCTTGTTTGGCGCGACGGAAAATCGGCTCAAAGCGGCCGGCCGGATGCATGGCTTCGTCGCCGGCCAGGTCAATGCCCCGCACCAACAAGCCCAAATGTGCCAGGGCGAGGTCGGTAATCTCTTCCGCAGTACGAAGCTGTTCATTGCGTCCGATCTGGAAAATGAGGCAGGTGCGCGTGTTGCTGGTCTCTTGCGCCTGCGTCACCGCTTCAATGACCCAATCCACAACATCGTGCAGCCGAAAGTGATGGACGCGCGAGAGCGCCACCGGGTTGAAGCGCAACTCCAGGTAACGGATGTTATCGGCGGCAGCGTCCAAGACGGCCTCTTGGGCAATGCGTTTTACGGCTTCTTTGGAGGTATAGAAGCGGCGCAGGATTTGGAATTTTTGTAAAAAGGTGTCCAGGCGGTGAGGCCCGTCGGTCATCTGAACGTAGGGGCGCAGGCCTTCCATATCGTGGGAAGGAAGATCAAGGCCGTGCTCCTGTGCAATTTCGAGCAATGTTGCCAGACGCAGGGAGCCTTCCAGATGGCGGTGCAGGTCAATCTTGGGGAGAGCCTGCGCCCATTCTTTCCGCGTTTGCGGCGCTGTGTCCAGGCTGTTTTCTTGGCGTGGGGTCATGACTTGGGTGATTTCTATGGGAAAAGTTCCAAAGCGCGGTCTGCGATTAACGTTCCCGCAGCAACCAACCCCAGTAAATCGCCGCAACGCTCAGGTTCAAGCTCACGCCCAGGGTCAGCGGGAGGTAAAATAATGTCAAGAGGAGCGCGGGGGTGAGTTTTATAACGGGAGGAGAAACAAGTGCGACACTGCACATCAGCAGGTAACTCAACGTCGCGGTCAGAATGAGCAGCATCCCTACGTCAAACCATTTGTAATGGGGCGGCATACGGGTGACCTCTCCCATCCGCCGGCTCAGGACACGCAACAGCCAGTTCAAGTAGAGCATCGCCAGGAATAGGCCGGCGCCGAGGTGTGAGGTCAGAACTTCAGCGGCGTTCATTCGTTTTTCCTCCCATCATCTTTTCATGCAAGGCGTTGCTTAATCCAATAAGCCATAATCCGCTGATGAACATCAGGCTGTTGGCCAGCGGGTCGCCCACGAAATCCGGCCAACGGTCCGCTACTAGAAACACGCGCCACAAGTAGCGCAGCGCGCTGATGCCTGTCAAACTGATGGGGATGAGATAGAGTTGATAGTAGGTCCTTTGACCAGAGGTATGCTCGAAGAAGCGCGCAATGCTCATGACAATAATCTGCAATAAGACTATCCCGACCCAAATTGCAATACTAAAAATTAGGTTAGTAATTGGCTGCATAATTCATTTCCTCACAAAAGCCTTGATGAAGGATGCCGCCATTCGCTTAGGGGTCCCGCTCATCAGACCCTCCTGTCCCTCAAAGGGCGCCATCACCACCAGGCCGCGTGCATCAATCTCGAACTGTCGGATGGCGCTGTCGTGGGCGCTCCCGCGCATTTTCAGCACAATGATCGCGCGCCGGACCGCGCTCATGATTTCGACATAGCGCAGCATCGTGTATGAATCCACAATAAAATGAATACCGGCCCCGCCGGAGAAGCCTTCCTCGTCTCCAAATAAGAAGGTCGTCTCACGGGTCAACAGGGTGGTCATTCCTTGACGTTTCAGCGCGTTCAGGAAGCTATAGAGGCGGTCACGTTCCACGAACTTTTCCGAAGCACCGGGCGCCGGGGTTCCCCGCGCCATCAGACTCACCTTGCTCTTAGGCGCCGCATTGGGGGAATGGGCCATCGCGGACTCATAGTGGGTGACACTGTCAATCAAAATTCGTTTGGCGTCCATCTGGGCGATGGTGTGTTCCAGGACGCCATTCGCGTGTTCCAGGTCTATTTGGGTAACCTCGGGGCTGGTGATGATGACCTTGAGCAATCCCTCTTGTTCTAAACGACGAAAATCCCACCCGAAGGCGGCGGCCATCTGGTAGTAGGTTTCCGGCAACGCCTCAAAGGTGAGAATGATGCCCGGTTCGCCCTGTTGGGCGCCGTGATAGATGAATTGCATCCCCAGAGTGCTTTTGCCGCAACCAGGCGGCCCCTCAATCAGATTTGTGGTATTGGGGAGATACCCGCCGCCCAACATGGTGTCAAATCCGGTGATGCCTGTTTGTATCCTGGTATCGTATGACATCGGTGGCGTCCTTACTTCCGTATCAGGTGATAGACTGCTTTGCGGCGAAATTCACGATCGTTTGTAGCTTCGGTGAATTTCTGTACTTTGTCCTGTAGCTCGGCGTTGGGTTTCAAGACATAGGCCAGCATATTGCCGACCACGACTTCGTCCAGCAGTCCGTGGGCTTTGAGAAAGGACAAAGCGTCTTGCACATCTTCTTTATCCCGACCAAGATAACGGGCGATCCCCTCGGCGGTGTCAAAAGTGTTGGGGTTCTGGTGAAAGAATAGCAGCAATTCCCACTTGATGAAAGAATCCACATAAGTGGTCAAGAAATCCAACAGATCTGGATCCAAATCCTGGGGTACGCGGGTATTCAAGGTATGCATTTTCATCGTTCTTCTCGACTGGTCATAAATGACGTGAGTTCCGCGCAAAGTTTGCTAATGGGCGGGACCGGCAGTATCCTTTACATAGTGCGTCAAGCCAGCTTTTTGATCGGCTTTGAGATGACAGTCTTTGTACTTACGCCCCGAACCACACCAGCAAGGGTCGTTCCGCCCCAGTTTTTGCCCACCGCGATGCGGCTGCGGTTTAGCCGGTTCGGCTTGCACATTTCCGCCAGAGGTGTGCAGGATCGGTCGCCGGGCGGTGAGCAGCGGCGTTGGTTGTTGGCGTGTAGCCGTGGGGCGCGGCGGCGGCGGCGTCAAGAACATAGTGCGCACAACTTCACTCTGGATTGCCCCTAGCATTTGCTGATAAGTCTCAAAAGCCTCGCGTTGGTAAGCGACCAAGGGGTTTTGTTGTCCCACCGCGCGCAGCCCGATACCCTCGCGCAGCATATCCAGGTCGGTCAGATGGTGCATCCAGTGGGTATCAAGTTGACGCAACATCAATTGCCGATCCCGGTAAAGTCGCACCACGGTTAAGAAAATGGCTTTGACCTGGGCTTCCAGGTCATCCGGCAGCCGGCGTAGCGGCAGTTCCCACCATTCCGCCAGTGCGCTGCGCCCCATTTCTGTATCCAGGCGCGCGATGAACGTCTGCCAGAAGGGATCCTCGCGCTCGGCCAACTGCGCCAACACTTCCTCATTTTGCCGCAGGGTGTGATAGAACTCCTCGCCGATCCGCAGGTTGATGTCCCAGTAGAATTTATCACCCCTGGCGACAATCTGCTCGACCATCTCCTCCGGTTGCAGTCCCTGGAGGTCGGTCAGCGTGAAGGAGCGGAGCACCGGGAAGAGGCGGTACAATTCCACGAGCAACGCCTCCAATTCCCACTCGGACTCTTTGCCGGATGTGTGCGCCGTTACAATTTGCTGAACCTCAGTTTTTACCATATCGAAAAGGTCATCGTGTAGATCGGCGCGGCTGAGCAGCTTGCCTCGTTCAGCGTAGATGACCTCGCGTTGTTTGTTGACCACGTTGTCGTATTCCAACACATGCTTGCGCACGTCAAAGTTATACCCTTCCACCCGTTGCTGGACTGACTCGATGGCTTTGGCGAGCACGTTAAATTCCAGGGGGGCGTCATCGTAGCCGGCGCGCTCCATCCACGGCTTCAGCCGGTCGCCGCCAAAGCGCCGCATCAACTCGTCTTCCAGGGAAATATAGAAGCGACTGGACCCAGGGTCGCCCTGCCGCCCGGCGCGCCCGCGCAACTGATTATCAATCCGCCGCGCCTCGTGGCGTTCGGTGCCGATGACATGCAAACCGCCCAATTGGTAGATACGCTCCCGATCCGCCTGACACTGGCGCACCTTGTCCCGTAGGGTGGCTGCCCACTGTTCCGGGTATTTCTCTGTCGGGTCGCCGCCCGCGCGGGCGATCTTGAGGGCTTCGTCCCAATCGGCGGCGCGAATGGTGGTCAAATCCACGTTCTTCTTGCGCAATTCGTCGCGCGCCATCCCTTCCGGATTGCCGCCCAGCAGAATGTCCACCCCACGCCCGGCCATGTTGGTCGCGATGGTGACGCTGCCCGGTTGCCCGGCCTGCGCAATGATAACGGCTTCCTGCTCGTGGTACTTGGCGTTCAGCACATTGTGGGGAATGTGGCGGCGGCGCAACATAGTGGATAAGCGCTCAGACGTTTCAATCGCAGTTGTGCCGACCAGCACCGGACGTCCGGCCTTGTGCGCCGCCTCAATTTCGCGCAGCACAGCGTTGAATTTAGCTTCCTCGGTCTTGTAAATTTGATCGGGCGTGTCCAACCGGCGATAAAAGCGGGCCTGCCCCGGCTCCTCGTAGATCGTAACTTTGTAGGGAACTTCGGCGCTGGACACGCCGGCGAAGGCGACGCCGGATTGTTCAATGGGCAAAAGCTTTTCGGCCAGGTCGCCAAACTCGGCGCGATATTCCACGTTGGTCGGCAGGATGACGACGCTGAGGTTGTAGATCTTGCGCAACTCTTCTTCCTCAGTGGCTGCCGTCCCGGTCATGCCGGCCAACTTGTCGTACATGCGGAAGAAGTTCTGGAAAGTGATGGTGGCGTGCGTCATAGATTCGCGCTGCACGGGGACGCCCTCTTTGGCCTCGATGGCCTGGTGCAGTCCCTCGGAGTAACGCCGCCCGAACATCAGCCGCCCGGTGAATTCATCCACAATGATGATCTCGCCTTCCTGGACAACGTATTCCTTGTCGCGTTCGTAAAATTCCCTGGCGCGAATAGCGTTGTCGAGGTAGGGCAGCATGTGAGCGTGTTGCGTGTCGTAGAGGCTCTCCCCTTCCGGGATGTTGAGCAATCGCTCGACTTTGGCGGCGCCCTCATCGGTGAGGACCGCCACCTGAGTGCGGACATCTACCTCGTAATCGGTTTCGGCGTGCAGGCTCGGCGCCAGTCGCGCGAAGCGGGTGTACAATTCGGAGGGTTCGTCGGAAGGCCCGGAAATAATCAATGGCGTGCGGGCTTCGTCAATCAGGATGCTGTCCACTTCGTCCACGATGGCGAAGTTCAGCTCGCTCTGTGCGCATTTCTCCAGATCCAACACAAGATTGTCGCGCAGGTAGTCAAAACCAAATTCATTGTTTGTGCCGTAGGTGATGTCCGCCCGATAGGCTTCGCGGCGTTTAATGGGGCGCAAATGCTGCAAGCGGTCATCTTCGGAGGAATACGTCGGATCGTAAAGGAATGAAGCCTTATCCGGCTCACCGGCGCCGGATTGGATGACGCTGACACTGATGCCTAGTAGATGGTAGATCGGCCCCATCCATTGCACGCCAACTTTCGCCAGGTAATCGTTGGGCGTTACCAGGTGGACGCCCCTTCCTTCCAGGGCGTTGAGATACAATGGCAGCGTGGCGACCAGCGTCTTGCCTTCACCGGTGCGCATCTCGACAACTTCGCCCTGATGCAGAATCATCCCGCCGATAAGCTGCACGTCGTAATGACGAATACCAATCGTCCGTTGTGCGGCCTCCCGCACTGCCGCGAACGCTTCTGGCAGCAGATCATCCAATGTTTCGTCAGCCAGTCGCCGGCGAAATTCGGCGGTCTTAGCGCCTAATTCCTCATCTGAAAGGGCGTGGAATTCAGGTTCCAACGCATTAATTTGCTGGACTATTTTTTGCAGGCGCGCGATGATGCGTTGGTTGGGGTCGCCGAAGATTCGTTTAAGAAAGCCTTTCGCCATCCAGGTCTCCTGAGTTGATAATTAGAACGTGACGTGTTGTGGTGGGCCATTGAAAATCCCGCCGGTCAGTCTGGCCGGCCCACTATGCCAGTTTTATCCATTCTGTAGCTGTCATTATATCATACCCAGGCGACTGGACAATGGTTTTGCGTTGGACGTGGTCATTTCTTTGCCGGGTGGGATGCTCGCGGCGGTGGTTGTTTTAAAGACATTCTATGGGGGATTTGATGAAAATAGCCCTTCATGGCCTGACCCCCCGGTGAGGGGGAATCCGGGGGGTCAGCAGCCAAGGAAAGGAGGAGAGGTGTAATGGGTTTGGTCCCATCAAAACCTCATTGTTCTCCATCATAGCCGCGTTCCAAGCCAGGGAATAGTGATGGATAGCTATAGATTGCATGACGTAAATCCTTTGGGTGGGTCAGGCGTGATGCGCGATGGCCATGGACAGGATAGTTTTTCCAAAGTTGGGTTTTGTGCTACACTACCCATAGAGTATTCCCAATTTTGTAAAAAGGGTTACTGACCCTGGGGACAGCCCCACTAATGAAAGTTTTCGCCACGGAGACACGGAGACTTAGCGATTTTATGGAATTTTCTCCGTGTCCTCTGTGTCTCTGTGGTTATTTTATACAAGGAGAGAGACAAATGAACGAAACATTGAACCCGCAAACCGCCACTGAAGAGATGCCGGAGCAGCCGGAAGTAACTCAAGCCGCGCATGATGTGACCGCGCAGACCGTTTCCATCGAGCAAGGAGGGGCAGAAAACGTCAAAGCTGATCAGGTTTTTGTCGAGCAAGGCGGTATTGGACAAGTCGAAGCGCAATTTGTGGATGTGAAGCAAGGCGGGATCGCGCTGGCGATGGGCACAAACATCACCCTGACGGATGGGGCCGCGGTAGCAGTGGTGGCGGAGAACGTTAAGATGACCGACACGCTAGTTTTCCTGGTCGCTGCTGAAAAAATCGAAGGGGAAGATACCACCATCCTCTTTGATCTGCGCGCCGCGGTCGTCCTGGGTGTCATTTTGGGCGTTGTGGCTACCTTCTTGGGGCGGATTTTTGCCCGCCACGACTAGGGGGAAGTGAACTCGGATCGCCTTTCACGTCCCACCTATCTGGAATTTTTGAGACAGCGTTATGTCATTTCCCGAACGCATCGGCAAGTACGAAATCCTCGCCGAAATTGGCTATGGTGGCTTTGCGGCGGTCTATAAGGCGCATGATTCGGCTACCGGGCGCATTGTCGCCCTCAAGGTTATGCACACCTACTGGCAGACCGATGCGGCCTTCGTCCGCCGCTTCCGCCGCGAAGGCTTTGAAATGTCACGCCTGCACCATCCGAATATCGTGACGGTTTATGAATCGGGAGAATGGGAGCAGTACCTGTATATCGCTATGGAATACCTGGCGGGGCGCACTTTAAATGACGTGTTGAAATCGGAGATAACCCTTTCTCTGGAACGGACCGTCAGTATTCTGGAACCGATTGCCTCCGCATTGGATTACGCTCACCGGCAAGGTGTCATTCACCGGGACATCAAACCGGCAAATGTACTCCTGGATGAGTCTGGCGGTCGCTTACAGGTGACGCTGTTGGACTTTGGGTTGGTAAAGGCGTTGGCGGGCAGCTCCGCGTTGACTTCTCAGGGGATGTTGGTCGGTTCCCCGGAGTATATGGCCCCGGAACAGGCAAATTTGGAGTTGCGGCGCGATGTTGGCTCGGCCGCAGATCGTTATTCGTTGGGAGTGCTGGCGTACCGCATGTTGACGGGGCGCGTGCCGTTCCCCGGCAATACCCCGGCCACACTCAACGCTCACGAACACAAGCCGGTGCCCCCCCCCCAAGAATTTCGTCCTGATTTGCCCGATGAAGTCGCCGATACCCTGCTTAAAATGCTGGCGAAGAACCCTGGTGAGCGATTTCCGACGGCGGGGGCCTTTGTCGCACAACTGCGGGTGGCGGCAGATACGCAGGTCAACGTGCAAGAGCGTGACACGCAGTTGACGGCTCTGTATGGACAGTTAGATGTTGCCGCCCGCGAGCACCGGTGGCGCGAGGTGCTGGGGCTGGCCGGCGAGATTCAGACGCTTGATCGCCATTACCGTGACGTGCAGTCGCGCCTCGCGGCGGCGCAGCAGGCGCTGGGCGTGCAATCGGCGTCCGCCCGGCGACGCACGCGTTGGTGGCGCGGTCTGGGTATCGTCGGCGCGTCATTGGCGCTGGTGGCCTTATTCTGGAGCTGGCGGAGGCTCGCTTTTCCGGCGACGCTGCCGCACAATGCGAAAGTCGGACAAACCTGGACGCGCCCTACCGATGGTATGACCCTCGTATACGTTCCCCCCGGCATGTTCTTGATGGGCGCCGCGGACGGCGATCCCGACGAGCAGCCGGTTCATTCGGTGACGCTTGCCGGATTCTGGTTGGATCGTACGGAAGTGAGTGAGGCGCAGTACGCGCAGTGTGTGTCCACCGGGGCATGTCGGGCGCTGGCGGCGTCGGCAACCGGTCCGAATTATCCGGCGGTGGGTGTTTCATGGGAGGACGCGACTGCCTACTGCGCCTGGGCCGGCGCCCGCCTGCCGACCGAAGCTGAATGGGAATATGCCTATCGCGGTGTGGAAACCCGGATTTATACCTGGGGCAACACCTTCGATCCAGTTCGCGTCAATTTTTGCGACATGCATTGCTCTGAAATGTGGTCGGCGCCTGACCAGGATGATGGATATGCTGAGGGGGCGCCTGTGGAGAGCTACGTGGCCGGGGCGAGCTGGTGCGGGGCGCGCAATCTGGCCGGCAATGCCTGGGAGTGGGTGGGGGACTGGTATCACGCAGAGGCTTATGCGACTGCGGCCTCGCAAAATCCCACCGGCCCGGCAAGCGGCACTTTGCGGGTGCTGCGCGGCGGCTCTTGGAGCAGTCCCTCCTACAATGTGCGTGGCAGTTATCGTTTCTCCGGGGATCCAACTCAAAGCGATCCTACCTGGGGATTCCGTTGCGCGCAGTCACGCTAAAGATTCTGCATTTAATCAACCACCTTCTTTCGACAAACAAACGGGCGAGACTGTTCGTACAGTCTCGCCCGTTGCGTTGCACTCAGAAAACACTCACGCCTGGAGCGCAGTTTCGACCAATTTGCCAAAGGCGCGCGAGTCATTCACGGCCAGATTGGCCAACATTTTCCGGTCAATCTGAATATTGGCCTGCTTCAGCGCGTGAATCAAACGGCTGTAGGAGACGCCATGGGGCCGGGCAGCGGCGTTGATGCGGATGATCCACAGCCGGCGCATATCGCGTTTCCGCGCGCGGCGGTCGCGATAGGCGTAACGCATGGCCTTCATCCAGGCTTCATTCGCTCGCCGGAACAACTTGCGGCGCGTCCCATAATACCCTTTGGTCTGACTGATGATTTTCTTATGGCGACGGCGTGTTACGATACCCGTTTTAACTCTCACAATCTCACCTCAATCCTTCTATGACTTTTGTTTCAGATAGGGCGCCAGGCGCTTTACCCGGCGGATGGTGCCCTTGTGTTCGACAACAAGCATTTCGTCGAACAGCGCTCGCACCCGGCGCGACCTGCGGCGTCGGAAGTGGCTCTTGCCCATTTTGGTGCGCATCAACTTGCCCTTACCACCTTGGGACAAACGAAAGCGCTTGGACGTGGACTTATGCGTCTTCAACTTTGGCACAGTAATTCCTCCTACAGCTACTTTTTCTTTTTAGGCGCCAACACCATCAACATAGTTCGGCCATCCAACAGAGGCGCCTGTTCCACAACCGCTACATCAGCAAGCTCATCAGCAATATCTTGAAGTTGCTTCATGGCAACCTCTGGATACGTGATCTCCCGCCCCCGGAAGCGAATTCGCACTTTAACTTTGTTACCTTCTTCGAGCCAGCCACGGGCGCTTTTGACTTTGAACAAAGTGTGATGATCGTTGGTTTTCGGACGTAGTTGAATTTCTTTGATCTCGATTTGCTTTTGCGCCTTGCGGGCTTCCCGTTCTTTTTTGGCTTGCTCGTATTGGAATTTGCCAAAATCCAGAATTCGTGTGACCGGCGGCTCAGAGTTCGGAGCTACCTCAACCAGGTCTAACCCAGCCTGCCTTGCCAGCCGCAGAGCTTCTTCGATGGCCAAGACCCCGTGATTGACTCCTTCGGCGTCAATGACACGCACTTCGCGCACGCGAATTTTCTCATTGATGCGATATCTTTGCTTACTGATAGCAACCCCCCTTGTCTAACTCAATGCTATGTTGATGTGGGCATAACCAGCTACGCATCATAACATAAAAATGCTTTCTGTCAAACATTTTATCCCAGTAGTTACGCGGTTGTTTTCTTTAGACAGGATTTACAGGATTAACAGGATAAAAAAGCGTCTATAGGGCTTCCTAATCCTGAAAATCCTGTTAATCCTGTCAAAAATATGGTAAACCGCGTAACTCCTGTTATCCAAGGTCTTATTGCTCTACTGTTGTGCGACATTCCTGCTTGAATTGAACGCTACCGTTGTTTTCTGGGGGCATTTTCCCATGGTGGATGGCGCTCGCCACCGCAAATCTCCGTTTTCACAGAAATCGTTTTTCGAGCTAAAATAATCAGTGATGTTCATATGAGACTCGCAATAATACAATTTTATTTTATATCAAGAGCTATTGTGGAGGAATAAATGGAGACGCGCGCGTTAGGGAGAACCGGCCTTGAAGTCAGCCGCCTGGGCATCGGGCTGGCCGAAATCGGCTTTGAGTTGACGTTGGAAGAAGTGAACCATGCGGCGACGGTGCTCAACACCGCGCTGGACAACGGCATCACGTTCCTGGACACGGCGGCGTGCTACGACATCAGCGAGGAGCTGATCGGGCGGACGATTGCCCACCGCCGCGCCGAGTTCGTGCTGGCGACGAAGGCCGGCCACGTCACGGGCGGCTACGCGGGCGAATCGTGGACGGCGCAGACCGTGCGCGACAGCATTGATCGCAGCCTCGTGCGGATGCGCACCGACTACGTGGACCTGGTGCAGTTACATTCCTGCGATGTGGACGTGCTGGAGCGCGGCGACGTGATCCACGCGCTGCAAGCGGCGCAGCAGGCCGGCAAGACGCGCTTCATCGGCTACAGCGGCGACAACGAAGCTGCGTTGTGGGCTGTGCAGAGCGGCCTGTTCGACACGCTGCAAACCAGCTTCAACCTGGTGGATCAAAACGCGCGGCTGTACTTGTTCGGCCCGGCGCAGGCGCAGGGGATGGGCGTCATCTGCAAGCGGCCCATCGCCAACGGCGCGTGGGGCGCCGCCAAGGCGCCCAGCGACTACGCCGCCGCCTACTTCGCCCGCGCGCAGCAGATGGCGGCGCTTGGCCCGCTGCCGGGCGCGCCGGCGGACCGCATCGTGCTGGCGCTGGGCTTCGGCTTCGCGCACGAGGCGGCGGACGTGTTGATCGTCGGCACGCGCAACCCCGCGCACCTCGCCGCCAACATCGCGCAAGTGACCACCCAGCTCCCCCTCGCGCCAGAAACCGTCGCCGAACTCCAACGCCGCTTCGAGCTGCTGAATCAATCCTGGATACAGTTGGAGTGAGAGAAAAATTCGCAATTCGCAATTCGCAATTCGCAATTCGCAATTCGTAATTCGCAATTCGTAATTCGCAATTCCTAACTCGCAACTCGCAACTCCTAACTTGCAACTCTTAACTCACTGGAGGTCACTATGCTAAAAATCGGTATTTTGGGAATGGGCGGCATGGGCTGGCACCATGCCCGCCGGTATCGGCAGTTGGCAAACGCGCGGGTGGTCGCCCTGGCGGACCTGGTGCCGGAACGTCTGGAAGCCAAAGAAACCGTGCAGATCAACCTGGCTGCGGAGGGAACGCCGTTGGACTTCGCGCAGGTGGCGCGCTACGGCGAGGCCGCCGACCTCATCGCGCAGGCAGATGTGGACGTGGTGGACATCTGCCTGCCGACGGACTTGCACGCGCCCTACGCCATCAAGGCGCTGGAAGCGGGACGTCACGTCCTGTGCGAGAAGCCGATGGCGCTCACCTCTGCGGACGCTGACCAAATGATCGCGGCCTCGGAGGCGGCAGGGCGGTACTTGATGATCGCGCATTGCCTGCGTTTCTGGCCGGAGTATCTGTACCTCAAACGCTGCATCCAGGAGCAGATTTACGGGCGGCTGCTCTCGCTGAACATGTGGCGGATGGGCGGACATCCGGGCTGGGCGGCGCGCAACTGGTTCGCCGACCCGGCGTGCAGTGGCGGCATGACGATGGACTTGCACATCCACGACGTGGACTACGTCAACGCCGTGTTCGGCCGCCCCGACCGCTTCTACGCCACGGCGCGCAAATCGGAGAAGGCGCTGACCCACGACGTGCTGCACGCCATCTTCGAGTACACCGACGGCCCGCAGATTCACATGCACGCCGGGTGGAGTGTGGGGCAAATTCCGTTCCATGCCGGCTTCGAGGCGTGGTTCGATCGCGCGCTGCTCTGCTATGACGAGGGCAAGCTGACCGTCTTCGACGATCCCGGCAAAGTGGCCAGTCATCCCGCCGACTTCGCGCCGGGCGACGCCTACCTGAACGAAATCGCCTACTTCCTGCACTGCGTCGAGACGGCGACGCCGCCGGTGGAGTGCCTGCCGGAATCCGTGCGGGAATCCGTGGCGTTGGTAGAGGAGGAATTGCGGGGGGTTTGACAGCCCTGCCTTCTCTGGAAATAGATGTTTGAACGTTGGAACGTTTCAACGTTCCAACGTTTTTAAATCATCTGCTATTTTTAACTGAACACAAAGGAGCAAACGATGACAACGTTGAAATTGGGGGTCATGGCCCCGTTGGAACATGGGCCGGAAGAAGAACTCAAACGGGTTCACGAGTTTGGATTGCCGACGTGCCAGGTGGTCTGCTGGCATCGGGAATGGTTCACGCTGGAGGTGGCCGACCGGTTGATCGCGGCGGCGGAGCAGAAGCAGGTGGAGGTGACGACGATCTGGACGGGCGTGCCGGGACCGCACGTCTGGGATTTTGTGAAAGGCCCGGTCTCCATCGGCCTGGTGCCGCCGGAATTTCGGGCGGAACGGGTGGCGACGCTCAAGGAAGGCGCAGATTTCGCCGCGCGGGTGGGCGCGCCGAGCATCACCACGCACGTCGGTTTCATCCCGGAGAATATGACGGATCCGCTCTATTCTGGCACGCTGGACGCGCTGCGCGAGGTGGTGGAATACTGCGGCGAGCGCGGCCTGGGCTTCTGGTTCGAGACCGGACAGGAGACGCCGGTGGTGCTGCTGAGCGTCATCCAGGAATTGGGGTACGACAACCTGGGCATCAACCTCGATCCGGCCAACTTGCTGATGTACGGCAAGGCCAACCCGGTGGACGCGCTGGACGTGTTCGGGCAGTACGTGCGCGGCATCCACGCCAAAGACGGCGAGTATCCCACCAATGGGCGGCAGTTGGGCGTCGAGAAGCCGCTGGGGGAGGGGCGCGTCAACTTCCCCGTGCTGATCCCCAAGCTAAAGTCGCTCGGCTACACCGGCGCGTTGACGATTGAGCGCGAAATTAGCGGCCCACAGCAGATCGCCGACATCCAACGCGCGATCGCGCTGCTGTCGCAATGGGTGTGAAGGAATCTTAAGACTGGGGTGATCGGAGACCGGCCAGAGTCTGCTGGGGCCGGCCTCTGACCATACCCCTACCTTCTATACACTCCCACGATCCGGCAACGATTCAAACGCCGGCACGTCCACCACAAAGACCTGTCCGTAGCCTTGCGGGTCGGCGGTGTAGACCACCTGCGTGCCCGTCGCGTTGAAGCAGGGGTGGACGTGGACGCGCTGCGTGTGGAACGAGCCGCGATGCCACGCCAACACTTTCGGCCCCTCGAACTGTCCGTTTTTGAAGCGCCATAGCAGCAGATACGGGTCTTTGGCGTCGCCATCGCCGACCACCAGGTCGAGCATGTAGCTGTGGAAGTGCCAGCAATGCCCCTCAAACGGCGCCTCCACCTGGTCGGTGTTGTCGTAGCGGATCGCGCCGTAGACCGGGCCGGCGGGCGTCTTGCCGTGGTAGCCGATGTGCTCGCCGTCGCTCATCCAATATTCGTGCCCAATCGCCTCATCCGGCGCGTTGGGGCGGATTTGCCATACTTTGCCGGTGTTCAGGTCCAGTCCCCAGATACGATTCTCCACCAGATGCCACGGCCCTTCGTGGCAGAACGTGACGATGTTGGGCAGCCTGGGCGAGGCGTTGAAGTGACCGAGCCAGTAGTCCTCCTCAAAGACCACTTCCGGCTCGCCGCCGTCAATCGGGATTTTGATGATGAACGAGTGCGGGTGCGCCTCCCACGTTTCGCGGAAGCCGACGTAGCCGTGCCCCAAATCCACCATAAAACGGTCGGAGAGGTCTTGGGTGTAGCCCGCGCAGAGGTACTTGCCGTCCGCCGTCGCGTTGGCGCTGCCGCCCACGTAGCCCACCGGTCGCGTGTAGAGTGGGCGCGTCTCCAACGTCGCCAAATCCAGCGCCGTCAGCACGCCCTGCTGCGTGAAGTATAGCTCCTCGCGCACCGGGTTCTTGCTCAAGCCGCCGGGTTCGCCCAGCGCAGGGTTGAGGTCGGTGAGCTGTGTGATGTCCCCGCTTTCCAAATCCACCCCGAAGAGATTCGTGCGGTTCTCCCGGTCGGAGTAGAAGACAATTTTGCGACCGTGGTCATACCAGGAGGGGTAAGTAAAATAGAAGTGGTTGCTGTGCCCCTTGTAATGCGTATACTGCCGCACGGTCGCCCCGCTGACGGGGTCTGTGGATATCGTCAATTCCGATTCCCAATGCGAACCCACCTGTAGCTTTGCCATAATGCCTCCATTACCCTATTATTGCCCGCGGCGGTTTTGATTGCCGCGACGGCGAGTTATCAACCAACCCAATCCCACACTCAACAGCGCGCCCAGTCCCGCAAGGAGCGCACCGAATTTCGCCAGGTCTTGTCCAATCGTCGCCTGCGCCGGCGCGCCTTCCAGCGGCACGTACCGTCGGATCGCCAGCTTCGATAGATTGACGCTTATCACCGGACTCAAGTGCGCCGCCATACACAAAAAGCGATCCTGCGCCGTCACATAAGTCACCAAGCGGCGCTTCATCACGGCGTCCCAGATGCTTTGCGCCGCCACTTCAGCTTTGACCGGCTTGAAGGCGCCGGTCTTGGCCAGCAGCGCGTCCTTGGAGACGAACTGTCCCGCCGCCAGTTTGTTGCTTTCAAAGTCGGACTCCGTGTTGCCCGGCACCACTTTGATCACGTCAATGCCGTAGGCTGCGAGTTCGATGGCGGCCGACTGCGAGAGATACGACAACGCGGCCTTGCTCGCGCCGTAGCCGGCCGTATAAATGATCGGCGTGGATTCGACGATGGAAGAAACGTTGACAATTACCCCGTCGTGCTGCGCTTTCATGGTTGGCGCCACCGCCTGCAATAACGCCAATGGCGCAAAGACGTTCAAGGCAAAGACGTATTCCAGTTTCTCCAAATCCACCGTCTCCAACGTGCCGGAGATACCGACGCCGGCATTGTTGATCAGCACGTCAATCCGGCCAAACTCCGCCAACGTTTTCTGCACCAGGGCCTCGATGTCACTTTTGACGGTGACATCGGTGGGGACCGCCAGCGCCTTGCTCCCGGCGGCGGTCATGTCCGCCGCCAGCTTTTGCAGCTTATCCTGAGAACGCGCCGCCAGCACAACCGCCCATCCTTTGCGACCAAAAAGTTCCGCTGTAGCGGCTCCGATGCCGGTGCTTGCTCCGGTCACGATCACAACGCGTGGTTGCATATTGTCCTCCCTTGAAAATAGCGAATAGCGAATAGCGAATAGCAAAATCTCTGCGTCCTCTGCGTCTTTGCGGTGAAAATTTTCATCCAACCGCTGGTGAACCGCCGGTTAATGATGAATTCCTCTGAAAATACAAGACTGTTTCACGCAAAGGCGCAAAGATGCAAAGTAAAAACAGAAACTTGGCGGGCTTGGCGTCTTTGCGTGAGATTTTCATCCAACCGCTGGTGAACGGCCAGCCGTTAATGAGGAATTCCTCTGAAAATAGTGATTGGTGATTATTAGGGATTGGGGCAGCCCAATCCCTAATCCCCAATCCCTGGTCTCTGCGATGATTTTTCATCTACCCGCCGTTCGGGGCGCGGCGCGCAACACCAGCGGCAGGTACACGGGATAGAGTTGCGCAACGATCCGCATGTGGAGCGGCACAACGAACGGGCTTTGCGGCATCGGCGTATCCGTGGTCAGAGTGATGACGCCGGTGTAATCGCCGACGGGGAGGCCGCGCGGATCAACCCTTACCCTGAAGGTACTCAGATACAGTGAGGCGGTCTCGCCCCACACGCTGGTGGTGGGGGCGACGCTGAACGGGAGACCTTGAGTGGCTGTGACGATGCTCCAATTGAACGGATAATCGCCGGTATTTTCCACCACCACCGTCGCGGCCGCCGGGTGAGTGTCCGAGACCCCCTGCATCCACCCCAGGGCGGTGGGCCGCACCGCCATTCCCCAGAGGCCGATGACGTTGAGGGTCAGCGGGATTGTGATCGGATTGTGGGGCATGAGATCCGCCGCCGCTGTCACGGTCACGACGCCGGTGTAGGTTCCGGTCAGCAGGTCGCGCGCGTCCACCACGATTTGGAAGCTCTCCCCGGCGGCCCCATCACTTGCAGTGACGGTGAAGGGCAGTCCTTGCGTTGTTGTGCTAAGCGTCCACGTGAAAGGCCGTTCGCCGGTGTTCTCCACCGTAACCGTCTCGGTGAAGCGTGCCCGTTCGCGCAGCCGGACGGTCCACTCGAAAGCATCGGGCGTCACGCGCATGGATTGCGCGGCCCACGAGTGGGGGCGTTTGGGCATTTCTTTCAGCCCTGTATACGCCGCGCGGGGGCTGCCATCGGGCTTCAGCACCGAAAACCACCGGAGTGGATCGCACGTTGCCATCCACGCGCTCGGCAAGGTCGCAAAATCCAGGTTGGAGACGACCATCACCTGCATCCAGGGCCAGTGGGTGTCGGCATAGGCAAAGGCGCGGGTGAGATAGGTGCTCTGGGAGATGGCGCTGACCTGCTGCCATGCGAACCCCCAATTTCCCCAATCCGGGTCGCATTCCACCCCCTCTTCGTCGGAATCCAACAGCCAGCCGAACTCTGTCGCCCAGATCGGCTTGTGGCTATCGCCGTGCGCGACCATCACCGCGTAGATATCCTCCGCGCGCCGGAAATTGGTGATGCCCCACCCGTACTCTTTGTCCTCCGGCGGGCCGCCAAAGCCGTAGTTGTGGATGCTGATAGCATCGAAGTGACCCTGCAAGCCCGCCGTGTACATGGCCTCAAGGTAAGTCGCGTCGTTGAGCGAGTGGACGCCATCCCCGCCGGTAGGCGCGAGGCTGCCGGCGACAATGATCGTGTCGGGATCGCCGGTTTTTGCGCCGAGGTATGCCCGCTTGACCATCTCTGTGTAACGCGCGGCGTCCAGGGATTGGCCGGTCCACTGAAAATCAAGATTTGGCTCGTTCCATACCTCAAAAGCGACCCGGTAGCGGTAGCCGCAGGCCGCGCGCTGCTGGCCCACATACTCCGCCATTGCCTGGAAGAACGCCTGCCACCCCGCCATCTCATCGTCCTGGACAGGGCGCCAGTTGTTGGCGGCGCGCTCGACGCGGAACACCAGGTTGAGTTGGTTACGGCATGCCTCATCCAGCCGCCATTGCACGGTATCCCACTGGTAGACGCCATCGCGGTCGGGATCAACATCATCCCAGCGGGCAAAATACTTGAACCAGTCGAACCCCGCGTCGCTCACCGCGTTCATGTGCGCGGGATCGGCGGGATAACCAAGCATCATCCCGTAGCCGAGATGCGGCTCGGGCTCCTGGGCATACGTGGGCGCAACCCACCCTAATAATCCTACCGCGACCAAACACAGCACGATTCCGATTTTATACATTCTGTACCTCCTCGCTAAATGGTTGTGGTTTCCCCTGCCGGCTGCCCGCAGGAACCGGTTGAGGGGGGTGTTGTTAATCACTTTATAGTCAAACCGGAGTGTCTGTCAATGTGGGCGTCGAGCTTCGGGCATGCTTATTGACCGGGCGTCGCATTGGCCCAGACCCTGCATGGCTTTCCCCCATTGACTAAATCTACAAGTTCCCTATACTGATACTTGTGATCTGCTTCTAACAATGGGTTGTGGTAATGCATCCGCAGCCATCTGGTTGGAGTGTATGAATCTCTGTATGCAATATGCCGGGTTGTATCAGGATCATCCTGCTGGCTTTCCAGCGCCGCTACTCCCCTCAACTTTATCATCTCACATTGATTACCTTGCTGGCGAAGCATCGCCGTCTGTCCGCATCTGTGTGGCTGATGCGGACGCTCGCTTATATTACCACGCTTACCATCTCCCAAAATCCGGGCTGACATGCAAGTTCCTTGCGGCGGAGTTAGCCAGGGTTTTTGTCCTCTACGATTTCCCCACTTAATGAAGACCTGTCCTGTTGATGTGTCCGGGCTTCGACGGGTCTGGCGTTAAGGGGGACGTCTCTATGAACTCTCTGTGTGTCGTATTGTTGCGACTAGGGCCATACTTGGGGCGGGGCGCCGGGCGCTCTATTCAAGTTGTACCTTAAGGAGGTTCGTATGGCGGGTTCATTGGTTTTACTTCGCCGCTGCCTGCGGGCAGCGGGCCAGGGACTCCTGGCGCTGGCGTTTTTGGTGGGGGACGCGCCGCTTGCGCCCAGCCCAAATCGTTCTATACCTTCTTCAGCAGGATTTCTTCAAAATGGCGTGACGGTCGCGGGAACGGTTCAGACAATCCCCTCTGCTGTAACCACGTCCTCCCCATTCCCGTTCGAGCCGGTCGCTCCCGAACCGCCGTTGGCTGTGGGACTGCCTCTAGCCGCTGTCGGCAAATTGGAGCTGACGGAGAAGCGCACCGTGGACAGCGCCACCTTCGATATGGGCGACGGCCACTACGCGCTGGTGCAGGGCAGTCGTCCGATGCACTATCAGGATGAAGAGGGCGCGTGGCGGCGCATTGACCCCGCCTTTACTGCCGTCGCAAATGGCTGGGTCAACACGACCAACGCCATCAACACCGGCCTGTCGCCGCGCAGCAGCAAGGCTAACCTCACGATAAATCAATCCGGCGTGGGATGGGAACCGCGCGCATTAGAAGTTGTGAACGCCGCCGGGCAGGTCACGTCCCTGGCGACGCCGCTGCCCGACGCGGACGCGCTCACCGGCACACTCAGCGCGGACGCGCGCACTGTGACTTATGCCGGCAGTTGGAGCGACACCGCGCTGCAAGATCGGTGGGAAAGTGCCTACGGGCAGGCGGCGTACAGCTTGAAAATAGACAAAGCCCTGACAGGCTTCGGAAGCCGGTCGGGTTTTGTGGACTTGCGCGTGACCCTGCACCTCTTCCCCGGCACGCAGCTTCAGATCAACGGCCGGCCGCTCGATCCGGCGGAGCTGCCGCTGGAAACCCGCGACGAGCTGGCCTTCGTGAACGCGCAGGGCGAGACGCTCTGGCTGCAACCGCCTTCGGCTTATGAGGAAGGCAACCCCGCCGCGCGCGTCGAGGGCCGCTACACCCTGGCCGCCGGGACCGACGCCAGCACGGTCGAACTCGCGGCGCGCATCCCCAGCGAGTGGCTCGCTGCCGCCGACCGCCAGTACCCTGTCGTGCTTGATCCGGTGTTCCAGGTGCGCACCGGTACGGTTGTCCGGCGCGCCCGGTATCACAACGATGGGAGCTTTTGGGGTAACGACAATGTGACCACGCCCGAATTGGGGCAGTTTCTCGACGGGGTGGTGCGCATCATGGTCAAGTTCGCCCTGCCGATGATGCCGCCCAACACGGTCATCAACAACGCTTACCTGGTGCTGGCGCCAACCGACATCAACTACGCCACACGCAACTATTTGACCGTGGGGGCGGCGGCTTACGCCTTGAGCAACGATACCTGGATCAGCAGCGGCTCCGTGGAGCCGCAATACGAGGCCACCGCGCTCTCCCCCATTGGCGACTCGACCCTCTCCTACAGCCGGGGCAACCTGGAGAGCTTTGACTCGGTGACGTGGGACGTGACCGCCCTGGCGCAGTCGTGGGCGCCGACGGCACTGAACCCAGGCGGCACCAATTACGGCGTCATCCTGCGCCAGACGACCGAGTTTTGCAACGATTGGTCGCGCCCGGATTGCGGCGGATTCTACGTCGCCGACCAATTCACCAAAGACGACCTGCGCGACGTCGAGGCTTTTTACACCAGGGAAACCGGCGAGTACACCCCCCCACCGCGCGGCGGTATCCGGCTGGTGGTGATCTATTCAGGGCCTACCCTGAACGAAGGGCAATTGATCACCGGCATTGCTGGCGGCCTGAGCAATCCCCTCAGCAACGATCCCTACTTCCATGTGGATCACGAATACCGGCTGCAAGCCCTGCCGAGTCACTGGCAGGCGGCGGTGGCGCGCGGACTCGACGGCACCTTCGGGCCGAACCCGCCGACCAATTATAACGATCTGTACGGTCAAGACCTGGGCGGCAGCGTATTGATGGACCTCTACGACACGGCGGATACGGCGCAGACGATGGATCCGCCCCAGGCCAGTGGCTTGAGCTACATTCTCCTGAATGGGCGCGGCGCGGCGGGTCAGCAATACCGGCTGCGCGTCCCACCCAACACCACCAGCGCCCCGCCCAACGGCTACGATATACAGGTGATCGGCGAAAAGGCCGACCTCACCGTGCCTATCAACAGCAGTACCGTGATCACCTACACCTGGAATGGCGCAGGCTTCGATACCCACGACCCGCTGGCCCTGTGGAATATCAACTTACCCTCCGGGAGCCATGCCCGCGTGGACATTGACATTCTGGCTCACAATCACCAGGATAGCGGGAGGCATCCCATTCCAGGCACCTACGACTATGCGCGCGGCTTTGCGGGGCAGTTGTACCTCTCCGGGGCGGCGTACCGGGGCGCGAGCGGCAGCTTCAGGCCGATGAAGAGCAACGTCAATCCGACGGATACGGCCATTCCCGACGGCAGTGTGCGGTTGACCAGCGGCACCTTCACCGCCGGGTACGTGCCCTACGCGCTGGCGCTGACCTATCTGGGGCCACAAATGACGATCTATACGTGCCTGGGCGGCGGCGAATTCTGCTCACCCCAGGTCGCCCACCTTAAGTTCACCTATCGCGTGCGCGTCACGGCCTGCTCCGGCGACACGTTCCCCACGCGCAGCGGCGTTTGCCAGGAAATCAAGTGTCCCACAACCGCCTTCCCACCTTCCGGGCGCGTCGCCAATGTCATGGGAATGCAGTTGTGGAGCGAGAACGGCTGGACCAGTGGACAAAACAATGACGGCCCCGCGCCGTTGATCGGCGCCATGAACGAGGTAGCCCCGACGGTGGCCGTGGTCGGCGGCAAGATTACCTACGACGCCAGCGCGTTCACGATTGACGCTGACAGTGAAGTGATGTTGGTCAACTGCGGCACGCTGGCCGTCCCCACGAACCCCATTGACAACAACTACTTCAGCGTGTACGCCAACACCGCCATGGAAAGCCAGGAAATGTACGACGAATCGTGGATTGAGCCAACCACCGCGCAAAGCGCCAGCACCTTTAACCCGTGGCGCACGGAGGATGTCGCCGACACCAGCGGCGGAGCAGCCCCCAACGTTTACCCCATTACGGGGCTGGTGTGGAATTCGGTCACACTGCTGCGGCGGACGGGCAACGACCTCCACTTCACGGTGTCTTACTCGACCGATTACCGGGGATGGCCGGCGCTGCAAAGCACGGTGACGCAGGTGGGCGCGGACGATCCGCCAGACGTAGCCGGTACGTTGATCCTCGACCTGGGCGAGACCTTCAGCATGGACACGACGCCTGCCGGCGGCAAGGATCAGGCGCGCACCTTCGAGCTGGTGCGCGCCAGCGCGGCGACGATCACGCAGCCGGACAACCTGGGCGGGGCCAGCAAGCCGGTGCAGGCGGTGCTCCTGGGGATGGGACAAAAGATCCCCAGCGACCCGGCGCAGCTCTGCATCGGCAATGGGGTAGGATGCGTGGACTTGCGCGCGCTCGACGACACACCTGCCGACCGGCTCAACCCCAGGCGCCAATGGCAGATGCCGGACGTCCACATCTCCGGCCAACCGGGGATGGTGGTGATGAGCACGGTGGGCAATTTGCAGGTGTACAGCGTGGATCATCCCAATATGCCGATGGCGACGCAGGATGTCGGTGGGCAATACAGCTTCGACACCTTCGGCGCGGGCGTCACCGTGGAAATGGAACCATGTGCGCCGGGCGAGCCGGCGGTCATGGTCATTCGCGGCGAGACGCGCATGACCATGCCCAACATCGGCGACGGCAGCAATCCCGATGGCGTCATCGCCGCCTCGTTCAAGCTGTGCCAGACCAAGCTGCGCAGCGTGAGTTTCCAGTTCCATTCACCGGTGGGCCTCCCCATCGGGAGCAGCGGCCTCTTTGTCACCGGGATGACGGGGCAGGTGGACCTGTCCCCCAACTACACCCAGATCAAGTTCACGCTGGACTTCCAGGCGGCGCAAGGCGGCGACGGCGGCCTGATGAAGGGCAGCGGTTCGGTCCTGATTGACACACGCGGCTACTTCGAGTTCTCCGGCGCGGGCAAAATCCTGGGCGTGCTGAACGCCTCTGGCAAGCTGTGGGTTGCCTGGACCCCGCTCGACCTCGGCTTTGAGATGAACGTGAGCTACTCGGACTGGCTGACCGGTATGGCGCGGGCGCACATGTGGGAGGGGCAGGGCTGGCAGCATCGCTATCCCTGGCTGCCCGACAACGACGAGCGGCACATCGCCGCACAAATTGCCGCGACCATCTCTATCGAAGAAGGCGCGGCATTCAGTTGGTGGTTCATTGACATCCCCCCGTGGGACATTGACTTCGGCATCGAGGTGGCGTTCGGCCAGTTCTGCACGAACAGCAGTTGCACCGGCTACGAGTGGGGCGTCAAAGGCAAGTTCACCATTGTCGGCTACGATATAGGGCTGTACTACGGCTTCGACGACGGCTTCGACTTCATCCTGGGCAACGACGACCACGTGCTGATCGATCAGTACGGCGGCGCAACAGCCATGCGCGCTTCCGCGGCGGGGGTGAAGGTGCAACAGGCAGCCCTGGCCGTCAACGGCGTCGCCACCGAGACCTTCAACGTCAGCGCAGACGCGGAGAGTCTGCTCTTTGCGCTTGGCTGGCAGGCTGGCGCGCCGCAAGTCACCATCCTTGACCCGAACGGAGTGGACGCCGCCACCGGCGCGATGTACACGGTGGCAATCAGCGAGACGACCTACAACCGTCTGATCGGGGTAAAACTCAAGCAGCCGACCCCTGGCGTGTGGCGCGCCGTCCTCAGCAACCTGACCGGGCAGGAGCACTACAAATTCGTCTACCTGGCGAACAAAGGCGCGCCGGGCGAAGCCGCCAATCCCGGCCACTTCCTGACGCCCAGCGCCTTCGGAGACAATGCCACCGGCGTCTACACCCTTACCTGGACCGTTCCGCCCGGCACATCCCCCAGCGCCACGATCAGCCTGAATTACACCCAATACTATTGGGTTGACAACATTTCTACTTACTGGGACGCCGACACACGGGTCAAAGATGTGCCCATCGTCAAAAACCTGCCGTTCAACACCGGCTTCTACCATTGGGATACATCCGGGCTGGTCAACGGCTACTACGGCATCCGCGCCATTGTAGATGATGGCGTCAACGACATCCCGACCAGGCCCAGTTATCCCAAAGACTCTTGCCAGACGCGGGACGAGTTGCCGAGTGAGCGCGCGTTCGATACACAACGCTTCCCCGGACTCAGCACGTTTGCCTCGTTCACGCAGACGGTCAATCCAAGCCCGCCAGGCATGGTCGTTATCACCGATACCATCGCGCCGGCCGCGCCCGTCAGCCTGACGTTGAAAGGCGTGGATAGTGCAATCCTGGCGCGCTGGAACCCCTCGCCGGAGAAAGATGTGGTGGGATACCTGGTGCGCTGGGGGGTGGGGCAACGGTGGGGGATGCCTATCCAGTGGCATTGGGTGGATTACAACGAAATGCGCGTGTCGGCGACCGTTTCCCCTACGGTGCGGCTGGGCGGACTGAGCAATGAAGATCCAGGACTACTCAATGCGTATGGCGTCATGGTCAGCGCCATTGACGTCAACAACAACGTCAGCGTAGCTTCACCCATCATCACCGCTCAGCCCACCGGCGACGCGATGTCCCAGGTTCCCTCCGCGCCGGTCGGCCCGACGCTGGGAACCATCACGTCGTCCTGCACCATCTACAGACGCTGCACCAGCACCGCCACCCTGTCGTGGTCGCCAGGCGCGGGCCCGACGCCGGCCAGCTATCGCCTCGTCTACACGCGCCTGTCGCCCAGTGTGGTCGTCGCGTACACCGAAACCACAGGCGCCGCCCTCACCTTAAATCTGACCACTGGCGCGACGTACAGTGTCACTGTGAGCGCGGCCAACAGCGAAGGCTGGCGCAGCGGGAACAGCGCGGGCGTCCAATTCGTGGTCACGAATGGCGTGGACGGCGACGGCGACGGGATGCCGGACGATTGGGAAATGGCTAACACATCTCTCTTCAAACCCGCCATCCTGCCGGGCGGCGACGAGGACAACGACGGGGTAACGAACCTGCAAGAATACCAGGCGCAAACGTCGCCCTGGCAGCAGGATGGCGACGGCGACGGCTTCAGCGACCAGGAAGAGCAGCAGGCCGGCACCGATCCGCTGGACAGTCGCAGTTTCCCGGCGCAGGTCACACAGCCGCGCCTGGAAATCAATCATCGGATCGTCATCCGCAGCAAAAAAGGCGCGACCGAACAACACACCATGAACCTCTTTTATCAAAACACTGGCGGCGGGACTCTGATGTTGGTTCCTAGCAGCGACAGCGCGTGGATCGCCCCCATGATCTTTCATCTGCTCCCGCCGTTCGCGGGGGATGGCGTCCGGTTGGAAGTGGATACCAGCGGATTGCAGCCCGGCTTCTACTCCAGCATCGTGCGCCTGAACCCGGCGGCCGGCAGCCAGCTTATCGGCGAACCGCAGTGCATCCGCGTGGATACGTGGGTATCGCCGGCGGATGACGAGATTCCTATACGGCAGCTCTACTTGCCGTTGGTGATGCGGCAGTAAGGGGGCTTACCTTCCAATCCGTGTTGTTTCGCTGGCGGGTATTGCCCGCCAGCGAAACGACATCTTTCAAACACCCCCTCTGAGTGCGCCTCGCGGGCTAGAATGAGTTCTCGGATAGCAGGGTCTTATCATTCTCCCGCCGGATGGTGCGCCGCGATACAGGAGATGGCTAAAGCCGTGATTCTTAAAGGGGTTTTGTGGTGACGGGCCAGCGCCCGTCACCACAAAACCGCCTTTTTACCGGCGGCTTCAGCCGCAAAATCTGCCCGGTAAGCGTGGGGCGACGAGAATGATAAAGCCCTGTCTCGGATAGGTTTTCTATTGGTAATTTGCCAATAGTTGGCTATAATAAAAACGAATTACCCGCGCGGTGTTTTGCCACTACATGGTACATTCACCCTACATTCTATTTCAGAGGCTGTGGATGAAGACACGATTTTGCTATGTACTGTTAAGCCTATGTTTGCTGAGCGGCCTACTGGCTTTGCCGGCGGCGGCCGATGCGGCGGTCGTCCGGGCCGTCATGTTTTACTCGCCATCGTGCGGTCACTGCCATTACATTGTCAGCGAGGTCTTGCCGCCGCTGTTGGAAAAATATGGCGACCAATTCATGATTGTCGGCGTCAATGTCGCCGAAGAAGGCGGGCAGGCATTGTATCAAGCCGCCATCACGCAGTTTGCCATCCCGGATGAGCGGCTAGGGGTGCCCACGTTGATTATTGGGGATAGCGTTCTGGTCGGTTCCGGCGAAATCCCCGACCAACTGCCAGGACTGATCGAGACGTATCTGGCGCAGGGCGGACTGGATTGGCCCGCCATCCCCGGCCTGGCCGAGGCGCTGGCCGCGAGCGCTCCCACGTCAGAACCGCCCACGCCGTCGCCCACGCCGTTGTCTGCCGCAGTCGTTGAGACTGCGCCCGCTGCCACCGCGGTCGTGCCTACCGCGACGGCGGCCCCTACTATTCCCGGCATCGTTACCGATGATGGCGGTTGGCGCGCGCGCTTTGCCCGCGATCCACTCGGCAACGGCATCTCCATCGCGGTATTGGTGGGGATGATTGTCAGCGTCCTCTACCAGGGGATCGCGCTGACCCGCGCGCCCGGCGAGGCCGCCCTGCGCCGCTGGACGTGGGCCATCCCGCCGCTGGTCGTGCTGGGGGTGATTGTCGCGGGCTATCTGGCCTACGTGGAAACGCAGCAGGTCGCCGCCGTCTGCGGGCCGGTCGGGGATTGCAATGCCGTGCAGCAGAGCGAGTTCGCCCTGCTGTTGGGCTTCCTGCCCATCGCCGTGCTGGGTCTGATGGGCTACGTGGGAATCGGCGCAGCGTGGGGTGTGGCGCGTTATATGCCTGATCCGTGGGCCAACCTCGCAAAGCTGGCGCTGGTGGGGATGGCCTGGTTCGGCATTGCTTTCTCCATCTATCTGACTTTCTTGGAACCGTTCGTCATTGGCGCGACGTGCGCCTGGTGTCTCACCTCGGCGGTGGTGATGACGGCATTGTTCTGGGTGATCGCCCCTTTGGCTTCGCCAACATGGTCCGCCTTACGCGCCGCTGGCCGTGCGCCGCAGCCCGAACCCTGAAAAAATGCTGAAAATTCGACAGACAGTCGAATGAAAATTTAATTCAAGGAGAATCCTCATGACTGCATTACCCGAAATCGTCACTCAGGCCTGGGAGCAACGGGAAGGCCCCGCTGTGTTGGCCACGGTGGACGCCGCCAGCGTCCCCAACGCGATCTATGCCACTTGTGTCCGCCTTGTTGGGGCGGATACGCTGGTGGTGGCCGACAACTTCTTCAACAAGACCCGCGCGAACATCCTGGCGGGCAGTCAGGCCGCGCTGTTGTTCATCACCAAGGAAGGCAAAGCCTACCAGGTGAAAGGCCGTATTGAATATCACACGGCAGGGCCGGTGTTTGACGAAATGAAACAATGGAACCCGGCCAAACTGCCGGGTCACGCCGCCGCCGCCCTGAAAGTGGAGCAGGTTTTTGCGGGCGGCGAACAACTGGCCTGAAAAGGTCAAATCATTTTTCAGCCAGCATCGCCGCCGGTCTGATGACCGGCGGCGATGCTGATCTTCTGCGCGGTCGTTATATGCGGCTTTGCCGCGCATTTCCCCCAAGGACGTCCCCCCGGCTGTCTGCACTGTGGGCTACCGCCCGTCGCCGCAAAACAGCCTTTTTCCCGGCGGCTTTGGCCGCAAAATTACCCCGGTGGAGCATGCCCGCCTAGAAAGCCCTGCTGTCGAGTTGGTTCGTTTGTATGAGTAGTGTATACTGCTGTTTCAAAGAAAGCTCACTCTACCCCGTGTGGCTTTGCGGCAGTTCTCGTCCGCAACAAAGGCCACGAGGGCCGACGTGAGTTCTTGTTGTTTATGGGCGCGGCGGGCGCCCAGGCACCTTTTCAATCGAGAATCAATTTAAGGAGGGACCGATGAACACTAAAATTCGCCATATCATAGGGGCAACCGTGAGTGGGTTGTTCCTGGCTGTTTTGCTCTTGCTTTTGCACCCCGCAGTGGACGCGCGCCCCCTCGACGAGCCGCCTCCCCCCCGGCGCCCCGGCGCCATCACCGCCGACGGCGCCATCACCGGCGTCGTCACCGGCGACGACACCGCGGCGCCGATTGCCGGAGTGCAAATCTGTGCTTACCGGGAAGCGCCCCACGTTTACCGATGCGCCAGCACAGACGCCGGCGGCGTCTATTCCATCAGCGTGCCGGCCGGCAACTACCAGGTCATCTTTTTGCCGCCGGATTACCACATGAATGAATATTACGATAACGTGCCCTACAACTCACCTAACAGTCACACTCCAGTCGCGGTCGCCGACGACACCGTTACCCCCAACATCAACGCGGGCCTGGCCGTCGGGATGCAGATCGGCGGGCAAGTGACCGACGAGATAACCGGCAATCCGTTGCTGGGCGTCACGGCCTACGTCGAAGACCCCGGGGGTTATTACTACGCCTACGGCAGCACCGGCGCCGATGGCGTGTATACCGCCACCCCCGGATTGCCCGCAGGATCGTACCGGGTGCAATTTGCGGATTACGGAGGGATGTGCGCCACCGAGTATTACTCCAATGTCTATCTCCCCGGCCAGGCAACGCTCGTCACCCTGACCACCGCCAACCTCACCGGCATAGATGCCGTGTTGACGCAGGCGGCGGTGATCACCGGCCTCGTCACCGACGGCGGCCCCTTGAGCAACATCCAGATCGACGCTTATTTCGCCGACGAGGACGCATACGCCAACGGCGCCAGCACCGATGCCAATGGCGTCTATCGCCTGACAGGCCTGGCCCCCATCGCCTACAAACTGCGGTTCTACGATTCCACCGGCCAATATCTGGTCGAATGGCATCAGGATAAGCCCAATTGGGACGCCGCCGACCCCATCTCCCTCACCGGCGGCGTGACGACCACCGTCAACGCGCAACTGACAACAGGCGCGGTCCTCACCGGCACGGTCACAGCGGAGGGCAGCGGCGTTCCCTTGACGCACATTCGGGTCAGTGCCTACGACGCGATCACCGGCGACTCCATCGCCGGCGATTATACCGACGTCCTTGGCGTTTACCGCATCGGTGGACTGGTCGGCGGCGTCTACAAATTGCGGTTCCAGGATTATGCCGGCGTCTACCTGGACGAATATTACGACGACAAACCCGACCTCGCCAGCGCGGACACCATCGTGCTGACGGTCGGTGTGACCACCACGGTGGACGCTGTGCTGACGCCTGGCGCGGTCATCAGCGGCACGGTCACGGACGCTGGCCACGGCACAGGCTTGGACGCCATCAACATTATCGCCTACGACGCCACCACCAACAATTACGCTGGGCAAGGCGCCACCGACGCCGCCGGCATCTACCGCATCGGCGGACTGGCGTCCGGCGGCTACAAGCTCTATTTCTACGACAACGGCGGCATCTACATCGCCGAGTACTACGATGACAAACCCAACCTCGCCGGCGCGGATCCTGTGATGGTGACGGCCGGCGTGACGACCACCGTGAACGCCGCGTTGACGCCTGGTGCGGTCATCAGCGGCACGGTCACGGACGAGAATCACGGCGCCGGCCTGAACAGCGTCACCGTCGTCGCCTATGACGCGGCCACCGACTACTACGTCCGGGAGGATACCACCACCGCCGCCGGCATCTACCGCATCGGCGGACTGGCGGCCGGCAGCTACAAGCTCTATTTTTATGACCCCAGCGGCGTTTACCTGAACGAGTACTACGATGACAAACCCGACCTCGCCAGCGCGGACCCCATCGCGCTGACGACCGGCGTGACGACCACCGTGAACGCCGTGCTGACCCCTGGCGCGGTCATCAGCGGCACGGTCACGGACGAGAGCCACGGCGCCGGCCTGAACAGCGTCACCGTCACCGCCTACGACGCGGCCACCGGCAACTACATCCGGGATGACGCCACTGACGCCGCCGGCGTCTATCGCATCGGCGGACTGGCGGACGGCAGCTACAAGCTCTATTTTTATGACCCCAGCGGCGTCTACATTGCCGAGTACTATGACGACAAGCCCGACCTCGCCAGCGCGGACCCCATCGTACTGACGGCCGGCGTGACGGCCACCGTGAACGCCGCGTTGGCGCCCGGCGCGGTTATCAGCGGCACGGTCACGGACGAGAGCCACGGCGCCGGCCTGCACAGTGTCACCGTTACCGCCTACGACGCGGCCACCGGCGACTACATCCGGGATGACGCCACTGACGCCGCCGGCGTCTATTGCATCAGCGGACTGGCGCCCGGTAGTTACAAACTTTACTTCTACGACTATAATGGCGTCTACGTAAGCGAGTACTATGATGACAAGCCCAACTTTGACATTGCTGACCCGATTGCAGCGACACCCGGCATGACAGTCACCGCGAACGCCGCACTGGCACAAGGCGGGATACTCAGCGGCACGGTTACAGAGGCAGGGAGCGGCCTGCCTCTGGATAACATAGACGTCAACGTCTACGATGCCGCCACCGACGCTTACGTCAAAGACGCCAACACCGACGCGGATGGCATCTATCGCATCAGCGGACTGGCCGCCGGCGGCTACAAACTCTACTTCCGCGATCCTAACAGCGCCTACATGGGCGAATACTACGATGACAAATCCTCCCTGGCGACCGCCGATCCGATTGCCGTGACGGCCGGACTGACGACAACGGCAAATGCCGCCCTGACGGCGGGGGGAGTCCTCAGCGGCGCCGTCACCGAAGAGGGCAGCGGCGCGCCGTTGGCGGGCATCCAGGTCAGAGCCTACGACGCGGCCACCAACACCTCTATTGCCAGTGTCGCCACCGACGCCGCCGGCGTCTACCGCCTCGGCGGGCTGGCAAACGGCGCTTACAAACTACGCTTCAGAGACAGCAGCGGCGTCTATCTGACCGAATATTACGACAATCAGTCCAGCCTGAGCCACGCGGACCTGGTGATGGTGACAGGCGGTATGACGACCACTGCGAACGCGGCCCTGACGCGCGCGGGGACTCTCAGCGGCACCATCACCGAAGAGGGCAGCGGCGCGCCGTTGGAAGCCATTGCCGTCAACGTCTACGAAGCGGCCACCGGCAACTACGTCGCCGCCGCCGACACCGACGCTAACGGCGTCTACCGCCTCGGCGGGCTGGCGGACGGCCTATACAAGCTCTATTTCTACGACAACGGCGGCAACTATCTCAGCGAGTATTATGCAGATAAGCCGTCTTTGTCCGACGCTGATCTGGTGACGGTGACGGCAGGGCTGACCTCCACTGTGGATGCGGCGCTCGCCCACGGCGGGCGCATCACAGGCCGTGTGACCGACGCTGCCTCCGGCGTGGGCATCGCGGGCGTATCGGTGTCGGTCGCGCGCCAGGATGCCAGCAGCCCAGACGGCTCGGCCAGCACGGACGCCGGCGGTTACTACACGACGACTGCGCTCTACACCGGCGTCTACCGAGTCAGATTCAGCCCTCCCCAGCCGTACCACAGCGAGGATTACGATGGGTTCCGGTGGTGGGAGACCTTCACCCCGGTGACGGTGTCTGCGCCGTTGACCACCACCGGCGTGGACGCGACCCTGCACACCGGGCCGCTCATCACCGGATTCGTCGCCGGCCCTGCCCCTCTGGAAGATGTGTACGTTAAAGCCTATCGCGGCGCCGATTCGTATGCGTCGGCCAATGCCTATACCCGCAACGACGGAACGTATCGCCTCGGCCCGCTCGATCCCGATGCTTATCGGATATACTTTGAACCGGACGGCATACACGCCGGTGAATGGTACAGCGATTCGGAAAGCTACCGCGGAGCGGGAGTCGTCACCCTGCTGAGCGACGACGTGACGGACGTGAATGCCGACTTGAGCAACGGTGGGGTTATCAGTGGGACCGTCAGCGGGACAGGCGGCGCTCCGCTCGCGGACGTGTGGGTCTACGTGTACCCGGTTGGAAGTGACAGCTCGGTCGCCTCGGATCGGACAGATGCCGCCGGCTATTACGCCACCCGCCCCGGACTACCTACCGGCGAATACCAGATCAAATTCTCCGCGCCGCCCGGCTACACCACCGAGTGGTACAACGACCGGGGCAACCGGTCCACGGCAACCCCCCTCACGGTCACGTCCGGCGTCACGGTGACGGCGGACGCGCAGTTGGCGCCTTACGCCTGGGGCGCCATCACCGGCGCCGTCACTGCCGCCGACACCGGCCTGCCGGTGAACGTGTGGGTGTACGCCTACAACGCCAGCGGTGCAAACGTGCGGTCGGTCTATGCTTCCGGCGCTTACGTGCTGGACTATCTGCCGCCGGCCGTCTATCGGGTCTACTTCGGTTCTCCACCTGCGCCCTACGTTTCGAGATACTATTCCGACAAGTCCGGCCTATCCGCCGCCGATCTCATCACCGTAACCGCCGGCGTGACAGTCACGAATATCAACCAGGCGCTCCCGCGCGGCGGCGCGATCCACGGCGTCGTTACCGACACGGCCACTGGCGCCGGCATCCCCGGCGTCCACGTCTATGCCCGGCGGGTGGTCGGCAGTTGGACTTCCAAAGAGACCTACACCGGGGTAGACGGAACCTATCGCCTGGAAGGCTTGCCGGATGGCGGCTACAAAGTGCAGTTCACCTCGCCCCCGCCCTTTGTCTGCGAGTGGTATGACGACGTCCTGCTTGAAAATGCCGCCGCCATCGTCACCGTGACGTTGGGGGCTACGGTGAACGCGCATGCGGCGCTAGGGACGGGCGGCGTCGTCACCGGCGTCGTCACTGCCGCCGACACCGGCGCGCCGTTGGCGGGCGCTTATGTCTACGTGTACAGTTCTACCACGGGCGCGTTCATCACCGGAGTCTATGTCGGCAGGGATGGTGCGTACCGCACCCCTGGTCTGCCCGCCGGCGACTACTGGATTTATTTCAGCGTGGGGCCGTGGGCTATGTACTGGCCTGAATGGTACATGGATGCCCACACCACTGGTGACAGAATTTCGGTCACGGTGCCGTCCGCCGGCGCGATCCCCAACATAGATGCCGCCTTGGAACGCGGCGGATCCATCAGCGGCTGGACCTACAGCCAGGCGACGGGGCGCCCGTTGAACGATGTGTACGTCGCCGCGCACTATGTCGCCGCCCAGGGCTACGTGGATTACGACTACAGCAACGACTGGGGGTTTTATCAGATAGACGGCCTGCCGAACGATCTGTACAAAGTCTACTTCTCCAGGAATGGGTATGTGGCGCAGTGGTACGACCAGGCGGCGGACTTCACCGCCGCGCTTACCGTGACCGTCAACGCGTCGTCCGAGGTGTCGAACGTGAACGCCTATCTGCGCTCCCCCCACGGAGTCTACCTGCCGCTCGTGCTGCGCAACGGAGAATAGCGCGGACGGCTAAAGTCGTTGGTTTTAGACGTTTTGCGGTGATGGACTCCCGCCCGTCACCGCAAAACGCTCTTTTTATCGGCAGCTCTAGCCGAAAAATCACCCCGTGAGGCGCGCTCACCGAGACGGATGAAGCCCTAACACCAAAACCATGAAGGTTGACCCATCAAGCGGGGCGCTATATAATCAAGTCTCAGCGGGGACTACGGACAGATTTTTTCATCTACTGACGCTATCTTTTCCTTCGGAGAACGGCTCATGACGCGACCGGCGACCATACCGCCAACCTATCAAGTGGATTTTGAACCCATCGGCAAACGGGTGGATGTGACGCCGGACACTACGCTCCTGGAAGCGGCGCGGCGGGCGGGCATCGCGCTGACCGCGACGTGCGGCGGGATGCACAGCTGCGGCCGGTGCCGGGTGATCATGCTCGCGGGTCATGTATCCCCCGCCGATGAGGGCGAAAAGGCGCTCCTGACCGAGTCGGAGTTGCAAAGCGGCTACCGGTTGGCGTGCAGCGCGCGCGTTCAAAGCCGGGTCAAAGTGCATGTCCCCCCAGCGTCCCTTGTCACCGGCCAACGTTTGCAGGTGACGGGCGAATCGGCCGGTCTGACGCCTGATCCGCCGATCTGGGCTTACCCGTTAGAAGCGCCGCCGCCCACCCTGCACGATCCCCGCGCCGACCTGGAACGGCTCACAGCGGCGCTGCCCCAGGGAACCGGCGCGAGCCTGCCCGTCGTCCGCCAAATCACTGAAACCGCACGCACGCACGACTGGCGCTTGACCGCCTACCTGCGGGACGCCGAAATCGTGGGCGTCGCGCCGCCGGGAGCGGGGCCAGTGGGCGTGGCTGTGGACCTGGGCACCACTAAAATCGCGGCCAGCCTTGTTGATCTGACGGACGGAACCGAGTTGGCCGCAGCGGGAGCATTGAATCCGCAAATCGGCTACGGCGAGGACGTCATCAGCCGCCTGACCTACGCCCTGCGCGGCCCCGCAGGCGCGCACACACTGGCGGCGCTGGCGCGAGAGACGCTAGACGCCCTGTTGGGCGACCTGACCGCACAGGCAGAGGTCAATCGGACGCAGGTGGCGGAGATTTGCCTGGTGGGCAACACAGCGATGACGCATCTGCTGCTTGCGCTGCCGGTGAGCCAGTTGGCGTCCGCGCCCTACGTGGCCGCGACGCACCGGGCGCTGGACGTGCGGGCCGCCGACCTGGGGCTGGCCGCCGCGCCGGGCGCCTACGTCCACGTACTGCCCGGCATCGGCGGGTTCGTGGGCGCGGATCACGTGGCGATGCTCCTGGCCGGTGGGCTGGATGAGATGGCGCACGTGACGTTGGGGATTGACGTGGGGACGAACACCGAAATTGTGCTCGCCCGACCCGACCAGGGCGCGCTAACCTCAACGTCGTGCGCCTCCGGCCCGGCGTTTGAGGGCGCGCACATCGGCCACGGGATGCGGGCCGCGTCCGGCGCCATCGAAGCGGTGGCGCTGACCGAAACCGGCGCGCAGTTGAAGACCGTGGACGACGCGCCCGCCATCGGGCTGTGCGGCTCCGGCATGATTGACGCCGTGGCCGAGTTGCGCCGGTGGGGGCTGCTCAACGCGCGCGGGCGGTTCGAGCGCGATCATCCACGGGTGCGAAGCGAGCCTCATGGGCCAGAGTTCGTGCTGGCGTCCGCCGCCCAGGGCGGAAGTCGGAGCGATGTGGTGATCACGCAAAAAGACATCAATGAGTTTCAGTTAGCCAAAGGCGCCATCTGCGCCGGGGTGGAGAGTCTGCTCGAGGCCACGGGGACTTCGCCGGAGGATGTGCGCGAGGTGGTCATCGCGGGGGCGTTTGGGGCGTTTCTGAACGTGCAGAACGCGCTGGCTATCGGGCTGCTGCCCCCGCTGCCTCACGCGCGCTACCGGCAGGTGGGCAACGCGGCCCTGGTGGGCGCCCGATACGCGCTGGTATCGCGCCGGATGCGGGAGCGCGCCCAGGCCATCGCCGCGCAAACCCGCTATTTGGAATTGACCACCTACCCCCAATTCAAGCGGCGCTTCGCGCTGGGAATGGGCTTGGGGAGTAGGGAGTAGGGAGTAGGGAGTAAGGGACATCTTCCCTTTACTCCTTACTCCTTACTTCTTACTTCATAACTGGACATTGGCGAAAATGCTGATTCCCGGCGAAATAAATGGCCTTTGACAAAAAATATCCGGCTCTTTACGCCGTCTTTTAGCAACACAAACCTACCCAGAAACAATGATGCGTTTTCTGGTTGATTTGGTGTATTTATGAAACGTTTTGGCAAAGAAACAATCTCAAAGGAGTATGTTCGCTCCTTAACTGGCAAAACCGACTTTGAGTCGAGGGATAAATCATCCCTGGAGCTATGCTTTTAACATCCCTATCACGGACAATGTCCGTAGCGATCAATAGACCACCGGTGCTTGGATATGCTTATTGCCAAGATTGTTTGCAGTGCCGTCAGTTTCAGATGTTAACAGCATATACCTAAAATTCGCCAGAGTCCAATTCATAATTACAGAAAGGAGCAATGTATGCAGATAATTGGTGAAAAAATCAATGGGACGCGCAAGCAGGTGAAGCAGGCGATTGCCGACCGGGACGTGGACTTCATCCAAAGGCTGGCCCGCCGCCAGGCGGAGGCCGGTTCGACGTGGCTCGATGTGAACGCGGGGACGCCGCCCGATCGAGAGCCGGACGATCTGGTGTGGTTGGTGGAGACGGTGCAGGCTGTGGCGGACGTGCCGCTGTGCCTCGACAGCGCCAATCCGCAGGCGTTAGCGGCGGCGCTCAAGGTCGTCAACCAGACGCCGATGATCAACTCGATCAGCGGCGAGCCGCAGCGCTTGGAGAACGTGCTGCCCTTCGTTGTCGAACACGGCTGCTCGGTCATCGCGCTGGCGATGGACGACAAGGGCATCCCCGAAAGCAGCGAGGCGCGCCTGGCGGTGGCCCGCCGCGTGCTGGAAGCCACCCGCGCCGCCGGCGTCCCCGACGCGCGCGTGTACGTGGACGCGCTGACCCTGACCCTCAGCACCGACGTCCAGAGCGCGATGCTCTTCTGCGACACCGTCCGGGCGGTGCGCGCCGAATACCCGGACGTTCATTTTGTGTCGGGCTTGAGCAACATCTCGTTCGGCCTGCCGGCCCGTTCCTACATCAACCGCGCTTTTCTGACGCTGGCGCTGGCGGCGGGCCTGGATTGCGCGATTCTCGATCCCCTGGATCGCGAACTCAAGGCCACACTGCTGGCCGCCGAACTGGTGTTGGGCCGCGACCGCTATTGTCTGACGTACACCCGCGCCTACCGCGCCGGGGCTTTCGACAAGCCTTAGATTTTTTTTCACCGCAAAGGACGCGGAGAACGCGGAGGAAATTGTTAAAGAAATCTCTGCGCCCTCAGCGTTCTCGGCGGTAAAATCCCGTACAGAAGTAAATATTTCATTCACCTAAAGGAGGTTCGTTATGTCGCAACAATTGATTGACGCCATCGCCGATATGAGGGAAGACGAAGCCCTCGCATTGGTCGAAGAGTTGGCAGGGAGCGGCGCGCCGCCGTTGGCAATTCTCAACGATGTCAAGACGGCCATGGACATCATCGGCCAGCGCTACGAGGAGAGCGTGTACTTTTTGCCCGAACTGGTGCTGGCCGGGGAGATGTTGAACCAGATCATGGAGGTGCTCAAACCCTCCCTGGCCGAGACTGCGGCGGAGAAAAGCCTCGGCAAGGTGCTCATCGGCACGGTCAAGGGGGACATCCACGACATCGGCAAGGACATCGTTGGCTTCATGCTCAAGGTCAGCGGCTTCGAGGTGCGCGACCTGGGCGTGGACGTGCCCGCGCCGAAGTTCGTCGAAGCCGTCCGGGAGTTCCAGCCGCAGGTGGTCGGCCTGAGCGGGTTCCTGACGCTGGCCTTCGACGAGATGAAGGCGACCGTCGCGGCCATCGAGAAAGCCGGCCTGCGCGATCAGGTGAAGATTATGATCGGCGGCGGGCAGATTGACGACGCCGTCAGGGAATACACCGGCGCGGACGCCTACGGCAAGGATGCGATGGCGGCCGTCAAATTAGCCAAAAGTTGGGTAGGGGGGTAACGATGGACAAGCAAAAGGCTCCACTATCGGCAGAGGAAAAGCTGGAAGCAGCGTTTCAAAGATTGCTTTCACCGAAAGACCCGGCGGGGAACGACCTCCAATTCCAGAGCGCGGAGGCCAAGGCCAACTACCAGGCCAGCATCACCCGGATCAAAGATGCCATCCAGTTGCGGGAACCGGATCGGGTGCCGGTCACGGTGCTGCCGAGCATGTTTCCCTATCTGAATGCCGGGATGACCGTCGAGGAGGCCATGTACGATTATGAAAAATGCACCACGGCCTTCAAAAAATTCGTCCTGGAGTACCGGCCGGATATGCACATCGGCGCGTCGGCGCCGGGGCCGGGCAAATTCTACGAACTGCTCGACTACAAACTGTATTCCTGGCCGGGCCACGGCGTCGCGCCGGAGCATTGCTACCAGTGCAACGAGGCGGAATATATGAAGGCAGACGAGTACGATCTGCTGATCAGCGATCCGTCGTTCTATTTCAGGAATTTCTACCTGCCACGTATCGGCGGCGCCTTCGAGGGCTTTAAGATGCTCGCGCCGTTTACCAGCATCCTGGAGATGTACGGGTTGGCCTTCAACTTCGTTCCCTTCGCGCTGCCTCCCGTGCAGGCCAGCTTCCAGAAGTTGTTTGAGGCCGGGGCCGAAGCCCTGAGATGGGTCATGGCGATGGGCGCCAGCGATGGCGCATTGACCGCCATGGGCTTCCCCAACATCATCGGCGGGTTCACCAAAGCGCCGTTTGACGTCATCGGCGACACCCTGCGCGGCACCAAGGGGATCATGCTGGACATCTACCGCCGGCCCGACAAGCTGATTGCGGCCCTGGAACACCTGACGCCCATCATGATTGCGATGGGGGTGAGCGCGGCGCAGCAGACCGGCAATCCCCTGATCTTCATACCGCTGCACAAGGGCGCCGACGGCTTCCTGTCCGACGAGCAGTTCAAGAAATTCTACTGGCCCACCCTCAAACAGGTGATGCTCGGCCTGATCGAGAACGGCTGCATCCCCTTCCCCGCGCTGGAAGGACACTGGGAATCGCGCCTGGACGTGATCCAGGACGTGCCACGGGCCACGACAGCGTGGATGGTGGATCAGAGCGACATGGTGAAGGTCAAGCAAACGTTGGGGCAGAACGCCTGTCTCATCGGCAACGTGTCCTCCTCCATGCTGAAATTGGGCACCCCGCAGGACGTGCGAGATTACGCTAAAATGCTGATTGACACGGTCGGCAAAGGCGGCGGCTTCATCATGAGCAACGGCGCCTTCTTCGACGAAGCCAAACCGGAAAACGTCAAGGCGATGGTCGAATTCACCAGAGAATACGGCGTCTACAAATAGACATCCGATGGAGGAATGGCTTTCGCCGGTGGACAGCGTCCACCGGCGAAAGCCATCTACAGACCCATGCGCATCTACTTTACCCGCCACGGCGAGAGCCAGGCAAATCTGCTGCACGAAATCTCCAACCGGGGGCTGCGGCACGGGCTGACCCGCCAGGGCCGGGAACAGGCTGAGGCGCTGGCCCGGCGGCTGAAAGGCCGCCCCATCGCCCGCGTCTACGCCAGCCCGGTGCTGCGCGCCATCGAAACCGGCATCCTCCTGGCCCACCGGCTGGACGTGGAGTACGAAATCACCGACGCCTTGCGGGAATACGACTGCGGCATGTTCGAGGGGCGCTCGGACGAGGCCGCCTGGCAGGGGTGGCAAACCCTGTTCGACGCCTGGGTCCTCCATCACCGGTGGGAGCAGCGGCTTGAGGGCGGCGAGAGCTTCTACGACATCCGGGCGCGGTTTGAGCCGTTCATCGAGGGGCTGGTCAGGCAGTATGGGGAGAGCGACGCGGAAGTGGTGTGCGTGGCGCACGGCGGCCTGTACTGGATGATGCTGCCGCTCGTGCTGAAGAACGTGGACGCGGCGCTGATTGCGCAGTACGGACTCGACTACACCACGTGCATCGTGGCGGAAGCGTATCCGGCGGGCCTGTTCTGCGTGGAATGGAACGGGCGTCCGGTGGCCGCGCCTAAAGATTGATCACTGCGAGGAAGTCGCGGTTGGTGGGGTACTGCGCCAACAGGTCTCCGAGTTGGCGGAGCGCCCGGCGGGGCGAGCGTTCTGCCAGCGCCCGGCGCACTTTGGCGATGCGCCGCGCGTCCTCCGGTGTATAGAGGCGCTGCTCCTTGCGCGTGCCGCTGGCCCGCACATCCAGCGCCGGAAATAGCCCTTCCTCGGCCAGTTCCCGGCTGAGGACGATTTCACAGTTCCCCGTGCTTTTGAATTCCTCGTAGATCACCTGATCCATCCGCGAGCCGGTATCCACCAGCAGCGTCGCCAGGAGCGTGACCGATCCGCCGCCCTCGACGGCGCGCGCCAGCCCGAAGAACCGCCGCGGCAGTTCCAGCGCGCCCGCGTCGAGGCCGCCGGAGAGCGTGCGCCCGCCGCCGGTGCCGGCTCCCCGGCGATTGACGGCGCGCACCAGCCGCGTGAGGCTGTCCACCAGCACCACCACATCGTGGCCACATTCCAGCTCAACGCGGATGTGGGCCAGCATCAACTCCGCCAGGGCGACATGCTCTGCCGGGCTTTGGTCGCTGGAACTGGCGTAGACCTCAGCCTGGGCGGTGCGGCGGAAGTGAGTGACTTCCTCCGGGCGCTCGTCAATGAGAAGCACGAGAATCCGCGCCTCCGGGGACACGGTGCGGATGCCCTGCGCGATCTGTTCCAGCAGCAGCGTCTTACCCGCCTTGGCCGGCGCCACGATCAACCCGCGCGCGCCCTTGCCGATGGGCGCCAGCAGGTCAATGAGACGCAGGCTTATCACCGGGCTGGCGCCGAAGTCAAAGCGCTCGTGGGGGTCTATGGCTTGCAGTTGCTCAAAGGGCGTGCGCTGCCGGAAAGCCGCCGGCGTCAGGCCGCAGATCGTGGTTACAGAGGTCAGCGTTTGCCCCGCCGCATCCAGGTCGCCGGCGATAAGCGCGCCCGGAACCAGGCCATACTCGCCGACCAGCCGGGCCGGGACGCGCGCCACGACCTGCTGCCGCGCTGTTTCGAGCAGCACGCCGGCGCCGCGCGCCGTGCTTTTGAAAATACCTTTAACCGTTTCTGTCATTCTTTTCTCCAATACCCTGGTGCGCGCCGCAGGCCGTTGTGCGTTGACATCGTCGCGCGCTCACTTTGCCGGCGTCAAAGACAGCGACGCAGTGTCCATCTTCACGTCACAATGGGCGACGACAAACGCCCAACGATCCGCTGCCTCTTCGATGATCTTGGCGGTGGGCTTGCCCATGCCGTGTCCGGCCTTGGTCTCGATGCGAATCAGCACCGGCGCGTCGCCGGCCTGGGCGTGTTGGAGCGCCGCCGCGAATTTGAAGCTGTGCGCCGGAAAAACGCGGTCGTCGTGGTCGGCGGTGGTAATCAGCGTCGGCGGGTAGTGTACGCCGACCTTGACGTTGTGATAGGGCGAATAGGCCAGCAAAGCCTGGAAATCGGTCGCGTCGTCCGGCGAACCGTAGTCTGAAGTCCACGCCCAACCGATGGTCCATTGATGGAAGCGCAGCATGTCGAGCACGCCGACTGCGGGCAGGCACGCGCCGTACAGATCCGGCCGTTGGGTGAGGCACGCGCCCACGAGCAGCCCGCCGTTGCTCCCGCCGCCGATGGCTAATCTGGGCGTGCTGGTATAGCCGTTGGCGATCAACCACTCCGCCGCCGCGATGAAATCGTCGAAGACGTTTTGCTTGTTGATCAGCCGCCCGTCATCGTGCCACACCTTGCCGTATTCGCCGCCGCCGCGCAGGTTGGCCTGGGCATAGACGCCGCCCAACTCCATCCACACCAGAAGGGTCGCCGAGAAAGCGGGCAGCATGGGGATGTTGAACCCGCCATAGCCGTACAGGAAAGTCGGCGTGTCGGAGCTGGGCTTCACGTCTCTGCGATGCGTGATGAACATCGGCACGCGCGTGCCGTCCTTGCTGGCGTAGAAGACCTGTTCGGTGACGTAATCCGTCGGGTCGAAGCCGACTTGGGGGCAGCGGAAGACGGCGCTTTCGCCGCCGGAGAGCGTGGCGCGGTAAATCGTTCCCGGTGTGGTGAAACTGGTGAACGGGTAGAAAATCTCGTCGTCCGCGCGCCGCCCGCTGCATCCCGCCACCTGACCGAGTCCCGGCAGCGCGATCTCGCGGACAAGCCGTCCTTCTTTGTCCAACACACGCATCTCGCTGTGCGCGTCGTGCATGGTGATGGCGACAAACCAGTCCTGCACCAGCGTTACACTTTGCAGCGCGTCGTCCGATTCGGGCACGATTTCGCGCCAGGCCGTGCGTTCCGGTTGGCGGATGTCAATGGCGATGACGCGCTCCTTGGGCGCGTCGAGATCGGTCCGAAAATAGAAGAGCGGGCCATCGTTGCCCAAAAAGCCGTACGCGGCGTCGAAGGTGTTCAGCAACTCGATCACCGGCGCGGTCGCGTCCTGCAAATCCCGGTAAAAGACGCCGTTTTCGCGGTTGGTTCCCAGCCAGACGGTGATGATGAGGTAGCGGCCATCCTCGGTCACATCGCCGCCAAATCCCCACTCTTTCTGATCGGGCCGTTCGTAGACCAGCGCGTCATCGGCCTGCGGCGTGCCCAGGCGGTGGTAGTAAAGCTTGTGGAAGTAATTGGCGCTTTTGAAGGCTTCGCCTTCTTTGGGCGCGTCGTAGCGGCCGTAGAAAAAACCGGCGTTATCCTTGGTCCACGCCGCGCCGGAGAATTTGCTCCATTCGACTAAATCCGCGCGGTCGCGCCCGGTGTCCACCTCGCGCACGCGCCAGGTCAGCCAGTCCGAGCCGGACGCTGACAGCGCGTAGGCCAGCAGCCGCCCGTCATCGCTGATGGCCCAGTTGGTCAGCGCCACCGTGCCGTCCTCCGAAAGTCCATTGGGATCGAGCAAGGCCTGCGGTTCGGCGTCCAGAGCCTCCATCCAGTAAAGTACGGCCTGATTTTGTAACCCCGTCTGCTGGGTGAAGAAGTAGCGCCCACCGTGCTTGTACGGCGTGCCGAACTTGTCGTAGTCCCACAGTTGGGTCAGCCGTTGGCGGATTTTCTCGCGGGCTGGGAGTTGCTCCAGGTACGCGAAAGTGAGCTGGTTTTCGGCTTCAACCCACTGGCGGGTCTGCTCGGAATCCAGATCTTCTAGCCAGCGGTAGGGATCGGGCACGGCGACGCCGTGTAGCACGTCAACGTGGGAGGTGCGTTCAGCAGGGGGGTACGTGAAGGCCATCTTGGGTTCTCCTTTTTCATTTGGGGCTTCAAAGAGCCTTGGGCCTTGAAGCTGGATTGTCCATTCAGTTGGGATAATAACTCGAAAAGAAGAACTCGTCAACGCTTACTTCCTTGACAACCACCGCCGCTCCGCCATAATCATGGTTGGATGAAAAAAAACTTCTCAACGGAATTTAACGGACATCTTTCCGTTTAATCCGGTCAATCCGTCGAGGCCATTTTCCAGGAGTGGAGATCTAATGAACATTAGTATCATTGTTTATTCCCAGAGCGGACACACTCTGAGTGTGGCCGCGCAGTTGCAGGAGACGTTGTCGGCGGACGGCCACGCTGTGACGTTGACGCAACTGGAGACGGTCGCGCCACTGCAAATGGGCGATACGACCGCCGAACTCAACACCATACCTGAGGTTGGTGCTTACGACGCCCTGGTGTTCGCCTGCCCGGTGCGCGGCGGGACGCCGGCGCCGCCGATGCGCGTCTTTTTGGAGCAGGTTGCTTCATTGGAGGGCAAAAAGGTCGCCTTGTTGGTGACGGGTTTTTTCCAGGCCAAGTGGGGCCGCGAGCAAACGCTCGCGCAGATGCGGGCGTTGTGCGACGCCAAGGGCGCGTCTGTCTGCGGGGTGGGGAGTGTGGGGTGGTCCAGCCTGCGCCGCAAGCAGCAGATCGCGCGGGCAATGGCTGATTTGCGTCAGGTGTTCTAACTAAGAACCTATCCGAAAATTATAGCGGCGTTGGGCCGCTGCGCCGGGTCTTGCGGCTAAATCCGCTTTCAGGAAGGTATTTTTTCGTGGGCGGGCGTAGCCCGCCCACGAAAAAATACCCTTCAAACCGCGCCTTTAGGCGCAAATCGTGGGCCAAAACGAATTTTCGGATAGATTCTAAGGCTGGGTGTAAGTTGCGCCACCTGCCGCCATCAGTCGGGAGTTTGGTGACAGGTTTCCCTGAAGATGGTCAACCGGATAGGGCGTGTGGGGGAAATTATGTAAGAAAACTCCCAAACTTGAGAGGGGGGAATGTCCGCCAGCGCGCTAAACACGCTATCTCACTCTGGCCCTGCCAAGTTTGGGAGTTCAGAAGGCAACTTGTTCCGCTGTTGCGGACTGCGGTTGTCGTATTTGGCGCGCTATACGATGATAATCCCGTTATCCCCTTCGTAAGCGTCGGCTTCTGGGTCGTTGAACCAGACGTTCTGGGCGGCATTGTAGTAGCGGAAGGCATATCGCTGGCCTTTGGTCAACTCGATTGCCACACTGTAGGTCCCATTGCTGCGTTTCTTCAGCGGATGGGCGGTTTTGTCCCAGTGGTTGAATTCTCCCACGACTGTGGCCTCGGCGTTGGGGGTGTCGGCGGGCAGCGCGAATGTCACCCGCACCTCATTGCTGTTACGTTTTCCTTGTCGGCTAATCATGTTCCTCTCCTTGTTTTTAATTTATTGATCGATCCCGGTGAAGCGTTAGAAGCCCCCTTTTCACCGGCATCCGGCCCATTCCCCGTGAGCTGGACAGAGAAAGTATACCATAGCTTGACCACATGTGAATATCACTAGCTTCGCCCGCGACTGCCGCGCCGCAAGGGCGCGCGTTAGCCCCATTTAGATGCGCCGAATTCATCGGCTACTTCGTAGGCCAGGCCCAACTCCGCGCGCAGTTGTTGCAGCAGCGCCCGCGCGGCCCAGTTGAAGCGCGCACATTCTTCCAGCGTCCATGGCGTTGGCCCGGCGGGATTGTCCCAATTGAGCGAGGTATCGTACCACGCCACCAGCCGTTCCACCTCCTGGCGTGTTTCAGGTGGCAGCGGCAGTTGTTCCGGTGTGATCGCAATGCCGTAAGCGGCGCGGGCCGCGTCGTTGCCGCTCCACAGGCACACCCCCGACCCGGCATCGAAGAAATAGCGCAGCCGGTAGCACGCTGTATCATGTTGTTGACTTGGGCTAGTTGTTGTCAAAGGTATCAATCACCTGCACGGACCCTGATCGGATATGCCATTCAACGGTCGGCATACAACCGTTATCGAATGCAAGAATGGTGCCCTCTGAAATAAATCTGGCTATAAACATAAAAGGTGAGGGGACTGTATAAGGCGTTACATCATCCTCCAGAATCAGTCCGCCCCAATTTCCTTCTTGATCTGATAGCGGCGTAAAACCATCGCGTCTTAAATCATCGAGCAAATTTCCACCATAGGTTTGGGAGGCCAACTCGATCGAGCCGGCATCGAGAATACAATTTTGACGACCGGGTGAATGTACGTCTACAAGAATCCAGGAGCCGCCTTCTTCAGGTAACATAAAGCCTCCTCAACCTGCCGGCAGGCGACGGTGATGAACCGGAAAAATAGCCGGGTAATCGTGCAGCGTGTCGAGCGCAGACGCATCGAGAAATTCGCCGCTGCCCGAATCCACCACATAGCACCACGTTTCGTCCTCGGCGTATTGCCACAGCCTGGCTTCCGAGGTGAGGGCGCTGTCCGGCGGCAGGGCGTTTTCCCATTATCAGGAAGTTCTTTTTAGCGCCATGATCTCTTTTGCGGACAAGGGCGCTGGTGGAATAGGGCCGATGTCGAACACATCTTCGTCCGGATACTTTTCCTGCACGCGATAAAACGCGCCATCAGGTGTAACCAGGAGCCAGTCGCTTGTATTGGACCCCGGCGGATAGGGATCGTAGGCGGCGATTATCAGCTCGGATGACAAGGCTTTGGCAAGGGCCGCGCCCAGGTCCAGGATTGAATTCTTGTACAGATATTTTCCCCAGTAGCGGGTTATCATGTGGATGGTCAGGTAAAGTTCGTATCCTTCTGCCTGAACTTCATACTCATAGTATAACGTCGCCTCGCTGTCGTCCATACTTATTGCGGCGTATTCGCGGATGTGGGATACCTCTATGCCCAATATGCGACTCAGCGCCAACCTGGCAGATTCCAGTGGTACGGCAGTTCGGAAAATGAATTGATATTCATTCTGATATGCCATTGGGTTCCTTTTTCACTTAAGGTCGGGGCGAAGCGCGATGTAAAAAACGCCATCAATGGCGCGTGCGACGCGATCCACTGCGTCTGCGATGGACTGCCCCGGACGTAGCCGGCAGGCAATGCCCGGATGACCGCCGGGCGGAGCCTCGACCAGCTCAACCTGGAGTTCGTCGAACAGCTTGCGAATCGCGGCCAGATCGAGCGTTTCCACCGGGACATAGGTCGCGTTGTGTTCCCGGTACAGATATTCAAAGGTCTGGTGGCCATCATCCACGCGAATCCCGTTGCCGTCGTCGGGGTGGATATACACGGTTTCCAGGTTCTCGCAGCGCACTTCAAGGGCGCGCGCTGTTCCACATTCCAAATCTGCGTCACCACCAGGGTCGCTCATTTAGGAGGCTCCGTTCTTTCTCTCACCAACCACTCGACAAGGTGAGTGTCATTACCCGCTCCGGCGCGCCCGGCAGGCAGGCTACCCGCCGGCCAAAGCCCGCATGCGGTCAGCGATGGCGGCCAAAGTCTCCCAATTTTCCAGGTACGCATGATACGCCAGGCGCTCAAGCCCGATGTGCAGATAGCTGGCCAAAAGCCGGGCGTCCTTGTTTTCCGGGGCGTAGCCCTTTTCCAGCCAGCGCTGCTCGAGCGCCGATCTCAAGGATGCGACATTCAACTGGGGATGCCAGGGCGCCCAGAACTCGAACCACGCCAGATCGTACAGGTGGTCGCCGTATACCGAGCAGCCCCAATCGAGCACGCCGGTGATTCGCGCTCCGTCCACCAGCACATTGCGATTCATCAGGTCGCAGTGCAGCAAACAGCGCGGAACCGCATCGTCCACGATCTTTTTCAGCAAATCGAATCCCCACGCAAACGTCGCCGCGCCGTGGGACGACCGCGCCAGCCGTTCACGCCACCCGTGACTGCGTTGATCCGGCGTGTCCTGGTCTACCGACAAGAGCCGGCTGGCCCAACCAGAATGGCCCGCATTCCCATCCGCGCCCCATCCCCCAAACCCCACCGTGGCGGTCAAGTCAGCCGTGCGCAGCGCTTCCAGCGCCGCCACGACGGCGGGGAGCAGCGCCATCCACTGCTCCGCGCTCACCTCCTCCAGCGGCAGACCGTAGACGCGCTGCGAAATGGCGTAATAGCCATCCAATGCCGGCCCGATCTCGAGAACCTGGGGAATGGGCAAATCTGGCGTGGCGTAGGCATGAGCCAGCTGATCCTTTTGAAAATCATCAACGTATGGGCCAAAACGAATCACAAGCGCCTGACCGTCACACGAAAAGCCAAAACATCGCGACCAGGCGCCTTCTCCTATCTGGACGACCTGCGCAGGTTCGATACCCAGATGGCCGGTCAGAAAAGACCGGGCCTGTTGCACGTCTATGGTGTGATCGTTAGCCATTTTTGATTGACCTCAAGGTGTACAAAACGTGTGTCCATGTTGTGCATCCCCTACGCGCGCGCTCAGGCTCTTATACCGATCGGTGAGCCACTGTGCAAAGCCGGCATCCTCCGGCAAAATATCCGCCGGTGAGCTTGTCCCAAAGACGTGCGACAGACTGTCCAGCGTCGCATTGACCGCATTGCGCCACAAAGGCCATTCGACCTCAAAGTCTCGATAATAGGTGCCGACGAATCCGGCGACCCACTCGTAATAATCCGTGGATTCATTGCCACGGGTGCTGTAATGCGACAGGGCAATGCGCCCATCGGCTGTCCGTTCTATCGAAGGCTTGCGAAATTCGCTGAACGGAAAGCTGCCAAGTTGTTTTTGTTCGCCGGCGGCGTACTCGTCAAGCGTGTTTGCCAACTCGTAGCACAGCAGTTTGAGCGGCCACGTAATCAGTTCATTCCCCAGCCACAGAACCTCGTCAATGCGATACATGATCCCGGCTTCGCAGGCCAGGATTTCATCCTGACTGAATTTGATCGGCCACGAAATAGGCGACGGATAAGGCGGAATAAAGAGCCATAGATCGGTCAGCTCGGGCCGCAGATAAAGGTCAATGTGAAATGTGTGCATATAGATTTCCTTCTCACACTGTCACAAGTCTTGCATCACCCGTTCTCCGGCAATGGCCGATAAAGCGTCCGCCCCTCCAGGCTCGACCACAGCAGCGCTTCGCTGTTGAAGCGCCGGTAGCCGTCTTCGTCGGCGACGATCTCGTACAGCCCGCGCTCCATGTCGTCGGCGAGACGGGCGAACCATTCTTTCAGGCTGTGCGCCACGAGATAGCGTGCCGTGTCGTCGTGCAAAAAGAGGATGACTTGCCCCACCGTTCCCGCATGGTTGGGGTCGAGGTCCACGCAAAAGAAATGCCCGTTGCCGCTGGCGACGACGGGAAGCCAACGCGGATTCCACCACAAGCCCTTGATGGCCGGCGTCTCGTCGTTCGTGTTGTCGTCAAAAGCTCCCTCCGCCGCCAGGTCGCGCATCGTCTGCGCCTCCTGGACGATGAACTTGAGTTCCAGCAAGCGCCAGCCGCCGATCAAGCCCTCCGAATTCCACTTTTCTCCGTTGGCGAGCCGCAGGTATTCGCGCAGGTCGGCGGGGAAAGCCAGGCCCAGCGCATTTTCGGCGGCAGCGATGTCGGCCTCGCTCGCGCCGGGGTTGAAGGCGATGTCTAATGAACAGACGGCAGCCCAGCGCCTGAAACGGGCAATTAGGTCCTCCATCGTTGGCATATCAATACCAGCCATCAATAATCCACCCCCGCAGCTCATCATCGTCCACGATCTCGACCGCTGCGCCCTGTTCCGCCAGCGCCGCGATCGCGGCGACCTGGGGAGAAGGTGTGTCGGCTTCGTAAGCAGCGTACTCTTCTTCGCCCAGCACGGCATAGGTCAGCGCCGGAGAGACGGTTTCGACCACCGCGCCGCCCAGCCGGGTGATGATGTGCCGCGCTTTTTTCAGGTTCAGATAGCGGAATTCACCGAGAAAGAGGAACTGCTGCCCGGCCAAAGGCCCTTGCCCGTCGCGCAGGCGCAGCGCGTAGGCCGAACTGCCATTGCCGATCCCGTCGAAATCCAGCCGGTGGGTACCGTAACGCTGGCTGGAAGCGGCCAAAGTGTCCAGTCGGGGCAGGTCGCCCTGGAGCTTGAGCAACCAGCCGCCACAGACGTGGACCACCACATCAGTCAGGTCGGGGCAGCCGTCAAAGGCGATGATCTCGGGATAGATTTCCATGTTGTCCTCGTCCCCGTAGTAAACGAATTTCTGCAATGCCGCGCCGGGGCCGAACGCGAGCCGGCTGAGATGACTCTCGTCTGGGTTGCCCCAGTTGACCTCGCTCAGGTGGAGGGTTGTCACCCGCGATGCCGGGCTGTCCGGCCACCCCAGGTGCAAGGGATCCGGTGTGTAGAGCCAGCAATTCTCCAGTGTCACCTTTTGCAGCGTTGGGTGGAGCAACACGCTGGCATCGAGGCGGCAGCGGCCCACGCTCAGGGTCTCCAGATGTGGGCAGACGGCGGCAAAATCCAAGTCGCGCAGGTCGTGTTTGAAGGGGTGTTGGGGAAAGGCCAGCGACATCTCCAGTGTGTCCAGAGCTGCGCCGTGTTCGCGCAAGGTGGCGGTGAGGACTTCCAGCCCGGAATGATCGTATTCTTGAGCGATGAGGTGGATCGAGCCTGGAGGCTGATCCGTCAGTCGTTCCAGTTTGTTGGGTTCACTGCTGCGCACGACAAGTTTTTCCATGGGTTGACCTCCTGAAAATAAAAATTGGGGACTGGGGCGCGGCTCACCCGGTTTGAACCATCCCCAGCATTTTCTCATTAGCCCAGCGCAAGGACCAAAGCCGTCAGGAACAACAGACCCATCAGCAGAAATCCAATCCCGCTCCTGTACAACTGGCCGGCCGAAATCACCTTGAATGGATCGTCTGGTGAGACCAGCAGAACGACCTCTCTTCCCAGCCAGGCTTCGGCCATCTTTTTCGTGGGCGCTCGGATGCCGGTGCGGACGCTATGCGCCATGCCACCGGCGTCGCGACAGGAAGCGACCAGCTCCCAGCTCGTTCCCAGCCGCGACGCCCAGTGCAGATAGGGTGCGTGTCCGACCACGGTCCGGCCCAGGCGCAGCGCTTTTCTCTTGAAGCGCAGGTCCCGCAACAGCAGCCAGCCACCGAGGAGAGAGGGCGCTGCCACGAACGGCAGCATGATCAAAATGAGAGCCTGTCTAGCGTGCATCACCAACTCCTGCCTATTCTATCCCGATTCAGGCCAACCTCTGCCGTGAATTATCCGGCATGGTCATCGGATTGTTCCTCTCGTTTTACCCCGATCGCGAAACCCGCCCGGCAGAAACTGCTGCCGGCAAGATTTGACTCTTTTGAGGTCAGGGCGACAAGACTAAGATGCCGTATCCACCAGCCTGGCCCCGCAATGGGGACAATAATGAATGACAATTCCGCCGCCGCCCGCCGCTTTTGCGAGGGCGATCACCCACTGCCGGGAGCGGGGCCACCACTCGTAGCGGAGGTCGTAGACGCAGGTTGTGGTGTGCGCGGCGAACAGGTCGCAGCAGGGCCGAAAATCTTGTGGCACGTAAGCCGTGCCTTCCAGACAAGGGGTTCCATTGGGATGACGCATTATCAGGCCTCATTTGTTCAAGCGTGATTTTAAGGAAACTGGATTTCCATCGGTTCGGCCCGGCTGAGCTGCTGCCATGCCATCAGTTGGGTGATATTGCGCACGTGCTGCTCCTTTTTTCTGGGTAGAATGGGCGTGCGCCCCCAGCCCACCTCGCACTGCACCGTGACCGCGCCTTGCCGGGTCACGACCGGGTTGCGCTCGCGGGGCAGGCTGTAGTGATCGCCCAGGCGCGGCGGGGTGAGGCTGACCTCAAGTTCCACCTGCTCGCCCGGCGGCAAGGGGCGGGTGAGGGGGATTTCGATGAAAAGGTACTCCATGTTGGGATCGGGCGGGTTGACGCCATAGAGAATCAGCAGGTCGCCGTCTTGATCCAACACGTAGGGCATGCGCTCGCTGTCAAAGATGTGCAGGGTATCCACCGAGACGTTCTCGACGGTGACGCGCGCCACGATTGCGCCGTCGTCGCCGGTCGCGGGCGTGCAACTCACCCGCAACGGCTCGATGGGTGCAGTCTCCGTAGGAGTACCGCATCCCACCAAAACCAGCAATCCCAAGAGTAACCACAGGATTTTTGTCAATTCCAAAACCCAAAATATCCCATCAAGAAAACCACCAGCCCGACGATCAACCCGCTATATCGGGCGATCCGCGACGCCTGGCGCAACGGCGCGTGCCACTCACACTCAAGTTTAATATAGCCCACGTAATGTACCAGCACGGTGAAGATCAAGCTGAGCGGCAGCACGATGGCCGGCCCACTCCAATCCTCCGGGTGGCGTAACAGATAAGCCAGACTGATGCCGGCCATGCCTGGCCCCAGGGAGTAGGGGATCGCCAACAAGTCTTCCATGTCAAATTTGCGACCTCAACCGCAGTTCCAATTGTACAAAACCCGTGAGAAATCGCGTTTCAGCCAATCCACCGGCGAAATGAAAAAGTTGGCGAGGCCGCCGTCGCCCCAGGTGAGGTGCTCGCCGCAGGAGATTTGCAGCAGCAGAACTTGTTGGGGGTTATCGGCATCAATGGGGCAGTCTTGCGTGCTGCCGGGGTAACCGCCCAGCTTGCATCGCCGCATTTTGAAGAACGCCATCTGCTCCTCAAACGTCATCCCGGCGTCCAGCGTGTAAAAGGGCTGTCCGATGTGCTGCTCAAAGCGGTAATCTTCATTGGATACCGGAGCGTAGTCCATCCGAAAACGCAGTCCCAGCGGTCGCTCGACCGGCGGGTATGCGAAAAGGGGTAAAAAGTCAAAATCGCTGGTCAGCGCGGCGTCATCGTGGGTCACATCCTCGAAATACAGCACTCTGAACCGCTCCTGCCGCGTGTTGTCGGCGGTCAGGCTGTACACATAATTGGCATAGATGTAAAACGCCAGGATTCCCCCGGTCGGAAAGCCCGCCAGGGGGGGCGTTTCGGCAAAGTTGATCTGCGCCAGGAAGAACAGCGGATTCCCCTCGCCGTCCAGCGGATACGGGCAGTTGCGCGGCAGGTACGGCAGCCCGCCGAATTTGCTCTCCCACAACTCTGTCGCGTCGTCAGGGTAGGGGAGGATGTCAATGAAAGGCCGCACGGAATCCAGCAGCGCCTCTTTGTAAGCCAGCAAGCCCTCTGGGATGACCAGGCGTTGTTTGTACTCGTCCAGCGAAATCGCCGGGAGAATCTTGTCGGTCGGGGCGGGGCCGGGCAGCGGCGCTCCGCCCAGTAGTTTGATGATGTGCGTTTTGCGCCGTTCTCTGGCAATGTCCAAAGCCGTTTGCGCGTCGTGAGCCGCCACCGTTACATCGGCGCCACCTGCCAGCAGCAGTTGGGCGATGTTCTTGTAGCCACCCGCCGCCGCCAGGTGGAGCGGGGTGTCGCCATCACTGTTCTGAGCGTTCAAGTCGGCGCCGCTTTCGACCAGTAACTCGCAGACCGCGTACTTTCTCGCCTCAACCGCGATGTGCAAGGGGATGCCATCGTACAGACCGGATGACCGCGCATTGACGTCCGCTCCGTTTTGCACCAGCAGCGCGACGGTCTCCACAGCCGCGTCGCGGCAGGCGTAGTGCAGCGGCGTCGCACCTTTGCGCGCAGCAGCGTTCACATCCGCGCCGTGAGCCACCAGCCGCGCAACGATCTCCCCGCTCACGCGCAACGCCTTGTCGGATGCGCGGCTATCGCCTGAAGGATCGAACAGATAGGGATACGCCGCGCTCGTGAGCGCCTTGTGGAGCGGCGTCTCGCCGGAGTTGCATTGGATGTTGACCTGAGCGCCGTTTTCCAGCAGCAGTTCGACGATTTGAGGGTCGCGCTGCGCGAAAATGGGCGTCTCACCAAAATCATTCTGCGCATTCACGTCAGCGCCGTGCGCGATGAGCGCTTGGGCAATTTCGCAGCTTTTGGCGGAATGCAGAGGCACGTTCAACCGGCGGTCGCGGGCATTGACGTCGGCGCCGCGTTCCAGCAGGCAGGCGACGATGTCCGCGTGGTTTTCGGCGACAGCGACGTGCAAGGGCGTGATCTCGTTCACGCCGCCGCGCAGATTCACGTCCACCCCTTTTTCGAGCAGCATACGCGTCATGTCCGGGTTACCCACCCGGCACGCCAGGTGGATGTGCCGCCCGTCGTAATGCAGCCCCCGCCCGATGCTCAAGTCAGTGTGCGGCAGCAAGACTTCAAAAACTTCCTGACAGTTGTGCTGGATGGCGATTTCCAGGGGCGTCTGATCCTCGTTCCGCGCCTTATCCACCTGCGCATAGTTGGGGTCCGCGCCCTGCGCCAGTAAGAACCGGCAAAGCGCCGGTTGATTGCACTGCACGGCAAAGGTCAGCGCCGTCTCGCGGTTACGTTGCTCCGGTTCGCCGTATTCGAAATTCACATCCACGCCGGATTCAAGAAAAGCCCGAACCACATCCAGATTGCCGGAGCGGATGGCCGCTTCCAGCGGGTAATCGGCCCAATACCGCTGATTGACAGCGACGCCCATTTTCAGCAACGCGCGTACCTGTGCGACGTCGCCGTGCGCGACGGCCTCCATGAACCCCTGATCGTTGCTTGTTCCTGTCAATTTACACCATCCTCGTAATGATCATGTGTGCTCTGCGATCTCTGCGGTGAAAAAGCCCCTTTCTTGCGCAAGACATAATAGGGCCGTTCCGCAATAACGAAAGAGAAATTTAGGACGCAGATTTTCGCAGATTCACGCAGGTAATTTTTTAAAAATCAGCGTTCATCGGCGTTTATCTGCGTCCAACAGTTCTTTGCAGCTTATTCAGGAACAAGTCTAACGTTTTGCCGGCGTTCCAGTTTTCAAGTCATACCATCCACCCCATGAGCCGCCCCAGCGCTTCGCCGACGGCGTCGGGCAGGCCGTGGGCGATACTGCATCCCAGCAGGCTGCCCGTTTTCTCGCGGATCAGGCCGAAGAAGAGGCCGCCGCACGTGGCGAACAGCGCCCAACCCCACGCGAGGGAAGTCGCGCCGAGGGCCGGGTCGTAGGTGTTGAAGGCGTGCAGCAGCCCAAACAGCAGCGACGCGATGATCAGCCCCGGCCCGCACTGGATGCCGAAAAGCGTCCACGGGCGGCCAAACGCCTGGTTCAGCCGCCCCTGCACGTAGCCGCGCAGGAAGATTTCCTCGCCGAACCCCGAAAAGACAAACTGCCAGACCACCGTGGAGACGATGATCAGGGTCAGGCGGCGCATCGCCAACCCGACGAGGATCGGGAAGAGCAGCAGGGCGGCCAGCACGATGAGGTTGGTGCGCGCCCCGGCTAACGCCTTTTCCTCCGAGTGACGGCGCAGCACCCACAGCATCACGGCGATGCCCAGCAGTTCGGCCAGGGCCACCACCGCGCCGCCGGGCAACGTGCGGTAATCGAGCTTGACCAACGCCGCGCCGCCCAATCCCAACGCCACCGGGATGATTCGCACGAGATACGCCTTGATCCCGATGTCCAGGTTGTTCTGCCAGCCGGCCAGCGTCACGCCGTAATCGCTCCAGCGCCGCCGGGTCAGCCATAAGGCGGCCAGCGGGACGAGCATCTGGATCAGCCCGCCGGTGTACGTCCAGCCGAGGAGCCGGAGTTCGGCGTCCATCAGGCCGGTGGCGCGGATGGCCTGCCCCAGCAGGCGCATCACGCCGTAGACGATCAGGATTTCCGCAAAAGCCCAGATTTTGTTTTTCATGACTCTAGTTTCGCGTGAATCTAAAATGAGAAAGACGAATTATCAGTCAAACTGTCATACAAATCCAGCGGTAGTTGCAGGTAGGCCAAGACTTGAGCCAACCACGGCGGCCGGGGACTCAGGTAAGTCTCGCTATGGTTGGTCATTTGCACCAGCGTCCAGGTGATGTCGGCCCGGCCCAGGCTGCGCAACAACCGTTTGGCGGTCGGATGCGCTGTCGTGCGGGTCGGTTGGCCCTCATACAGCCCTGCCAACGGTGTGCCCGCGGCGGCCAATCCCTGTGCCACTTGCGTCTCGATCAGCGTCAACAGGCGCAGGGCCAGCGTCAACAGGCGCGTCAAGCCCTGGATCTGGTCATCCTGCCACACAAACAAGGGACTCACCCCAATCGGGGCGGCTTTGAAGGTGTGGAAGGTGTGTTCCAGGTGCCAGCCTTCCCGATAGGTCCGGGTGGCGACCGGCAACGTCAGCCGGGACACCGGGGCATTGGTCACTTGCACCGCCCAGCCCAGGGCGGCCTGCACCGCCGCCACCGCGTCCGGGTCGCGCGCCACAGCGATGATCTGGTACCGCGCTTGGACCACTGCCCGCGTGGGCCGCGTCGCATTCCCGCGCCCGCGCCCGACGTACTGCGTTTGGCGCTGTTCTTCCCGCACCCACTGGACGTGCAGCAAACCGGCCACCTGATACTGCGTCTCCAGGGCGTGGATGCGTGTCTGCAAGGCGGCTTCGTCCCGGATTTGGCGCTTGCCCCGGCCCGGTGCGGGAGTCAAAGCCCACAAAGCCGCCTCCGCTTGCTGCAAACGGGTCTCCAACGCTTGGCGCTGCTGCGCCGCGCGCGCCGGCGCATAGACCCACTGCAGACGCTCCTCCCAGGTGAACGGCACTGCCGCCACGGGGGCGCTCAAGGCGTGCGCCCATTCACACCCCCAGCCAACGACCTGTCCCTCTACCCAGAGCAGGGTCATACTGTCGGCGGCGTCCCGCTGGGCTTCCCACGCCTGCCAGTGGGACTCACTGACCAGATTGCGCCCCAGGCGCGTCAGATAGTAATCCCCCGCCGCCGCCAGACTCGCCCGGGTCGCCAAACTGCCCATTTTGCCATCGCCACAGTACAGCTTGCCCGGCCCTACCAGGGTGCGTACCCGCCCGATCAGCGGCAGGTACAGATCATCGTCCGCCTCTTCGCCCGAATACAGGTCGGTGCCCACCCAGTGCCCGCCCGGTTCAGCCATCGCCGCCATCAACTTCAGTTGGGGCAGGTCCGGCCGATGGTCTTTGCTGTACCCATGCTGCATGACCCCCTCGGGCTGCACTTGGTGATAGCCATAACTGGTGGTACTATCCACTCGCACCAGTTCGGTCTCCAGGGCGTACACAGCGACACTCGTGCGCCACACCGCCGCTTCCAACGCCTGCCATTTGGCCGTGACGCTGAAGCGCTGCAACAGGTTCCCCAGCCGGTCATCCGTGAAATCCACCCGCCGCACGGGACACCCCAACAGGCGCGCCAAGATCCGCCGATGCCGCCACGCCCAATCTTCCACATGGGCTTTGCGGTGATCGCCTTCCGACAGGATGTACGCCAGCCACACCACGGTCAGTTGGCCGTTGCTCAACCCCTGGTGCAATCCATGCGTGCCCAGATGGGTGTCCACGGCCGTGTCCAACTGCAACTTTTGCCCCAATTTGACCAACAGGGGAATATCATCAATGCGTTCGTGTGTTAAGGTTAAGTCTCCCATCCGGGGGACTATATCAGAAATTCGCCATTTGGCTGTGAGTTTTACGCGAAACTAGAG
>JAKQHY010000110.1 GCA_029555965.1 Chloroflexota bacterium
CCGGGATATTCCCCCAGGCCACCGAGATCTCCGAGAGCGGCCCCGGGGCGCTCCAGGCGGCGGCGTCGTAGACATCGATATCCGGCGGCAAGCCCTGTTGGAGGGTCTGGAACAGGCGGTAGATCATGATAAAATCCATGCCGCCGTGACCGCCGCGCTTGCGCGCCAGTTCGCCCAAGTTGGTCCACAGGGGATCTTCCCATTGGGCTTTGTACTCTTCCAGAGGTAGCCATGCCTCGTGTTCGCTCAGGCCATCTACATAGAGCCGGGGCGGATAGTCACGAAAAAGCCCTTTGGTGCCACTGATGAGGAAATTGCGCTCATAGGGACGTGGGGTAAAGGAATCATGTTGTAGGAGAATGGTGCGTCCCTGTTGGGTGCGGATGAGGCTGCTGTTCATATCGCCGCAGTGGTAAATTTCACTGCGCTTCGGATCACCAGCCGGTACAATGCTATCACGGTACGCGCTTAACCCTTTTTCTCGGCTGCTCATGGAGACCAGATAGTCAAAACGGTCGCCGCCGCCAATGTCTAAAATCTTCGCCACCGGCCCTAAGCCGTGGGTCGGGTAGAGATTGCCGTTGCGTTCAATGTACGCCTGGCGTCGCCACAGCCCTTCGCTGCGATCTTCAAGCAACATGCTGCGCAAGTCGTGAAAATAGGCACACTCGGCATGCGTAATTTCGCCCAACACGCCGGCGGCCACCATGCGCCTGACCAGCATTTCCCAGTAGTCATAACAGCAATTTTCGAGCATGACACAGTGGCGGCGCGTCCGTTCGGAGGTCTCCACCAGTTGCCAACATTCCTCTAGCGTTGTGGCGACCGGCACTTCCACCGCCACATGTTTGCCGGCCTCCATGGCGGCCACGGCGTAGGGCGTGTGGGTTGTCCAGGGCGTCGCCACCAACACCAGATCGACTTCTACGTTCAATAGGTGACGCCAGCTATCGACGCCAGTAAAGGTGGCGGGTCTCGGTTGACCGGCTGCCGTAAGTTGCGCAACCGTTTTGGCGACGGCTTCTACGCCAACATCGGCCACCGCAGCCACTTGTACACCGTCGCAAGCGACCATCTCGCGCAGCAAGGAACGTCCCCGACTGCCTACGCCGATCAAACCGACGCGTACAGTTTCACAGCGTTTAAAGGGAATGCCGTGCATTGAATTCATAAATACTTCTTTCTTGTTGTGTTGTGATCTTTCAATCGCTCCGGCCTTTGTTGTCCGGCTCAGTGGACGATGCTTCCGCCGACGGCTTCGCGTAGTCGTTCAACATCGCGGATCGGTGGCAGGCCGAAGAGCCGTTTGTACTCCCGGTTGAAGTGTGCGGCGTCGTTGTAGCCCACGCGGAAGCCAGCCGTTGCCGCGTCGAGATCCTCACCCAACATCAGCCGGCGCGCCTCTTGAAGCTGCAACTGTTTCTGAAACTGCAAAGGGGTCATCGCCGTCACCGCTTTGAAGTGGTGATGGAAGCTGGAGACGCTCATGCCAAGCTCGTGAGCCAGCTCTTCGATGCGCAGCGGCTGGTCAAACCCTTTGCGAAAGCGTTCGATGGCGCGCACAATGCGGTGGTTCTGGCCACCGAACAAAGCGATGTGTCGCAGACGATCGCTCTGT
>JAKQHY010000115.1 GCA_029555965.1 Chloroflexota bacterium
AGACTGTCTGTTTTGCCGCTAAAGCGGCGTTTTTAAGGACGATTTTTGTGGCGGGGCGAAGCCCCGCCACAAAAATCCCTTTTATCCCCGGCCCTCAGGCCGTATTCAGTAGCTGGACGCGGTCAAATGCGATAGCCCTGTACTTAAGTCAGGGAAAGTCTTTATGTTGACGTCTCACTCTAATTTTTAAAGGGGGCCAGTTGTGAATTCTATGTGTTAGATCGCCTCTAACATGGATTCGGGTACGTCGAGTTTTTCCCTTTTGTGAAACACCCGCTATTTTGTGCGTACCTGGACGGCCTATCCAGGCGATATATAATATGAGGGTGTACAAAGACCAATCTTACACACATATCTCAGGCGGCTCACTGAACCAGATGGAGAACCATGCATCCACAGCCCGATGAGCCAGCCCTCATCGCTCAGGCGCAACGCGGTGATATGGCCGCACTCAGTGCATTATATGAGCGACACGTGAACGCCATTTACAAGTTCATGTTTTACCGTACCGGTGATACGATGGCAGCGGAAGATCTGACGGCGGAGGTTTTTGCCGCAATGCTCACGGCGATCGCCCGCTACCAGGAGCGCGGTGTGCCCTTTCAGGCCTGGTTGTTTCGCATTGCGCGCGCGCGGTTGACCGATTACTGGCGCAAAGTGCAACGGCGAGAGAAATATCACGACGACCTTACCGCACCGGACGATCGCCCCGACATTCCAAGCACCGACACGTTGGAAGAGACCTTTGACTACGAACCACTCCGGCAGGCGTTGCGTTACCTGACACCGGCCGAGGCAGAAGTCATCACACTGCGTTTTGCCGGGGATTTGGACAATCAAGCCATCGCGCTGGTCATTCACAGCAATGCTAACGCAGTCAAAAGCAAGTTGCGCCGCGCCCTACAAAAATTACGCGAGATTATGGAACGCCAGGAAGCCTTTCATACACAGCGAGGAGAAAAATGAAACTCACACGCAGACCCACTCACAGCAATCTCGGTCAGATCGAGTCGGCGCTGACCGAGATGTTCGGAAAAGGCCCTCAACTATCCACCCAAGCGCGCCAACAAATCTGGCGCCGCGCCCACGGTCTGGCCCACACGCCCACTGTGCCCCAGCATCATCCGGCCTGGTTTGTTTTTTATCCCGCCTTTGTCCTCTTACTGGTGTTTGGCTTCCTGGGCGGCTACTCCGGCGTTGTCTTTGCCTCCGGCGCCACGGTGCCGGGAGAACCCCTCTATCCCATCGCGCGGCAGACTGAAACAGTCTGGCTCAACTTCACCCCGGAATCGCGCCGCTGCGAGGTGCAGTTGGTTTTATTAGAACGGCGCGTCTATGAAGCCAAAGCCCTCCTGGATGCCGGCAAAATCGTTCCCAACGATGTCTTGCAAGAAATTGAACTCCTCTTTATCGCCGTTGCCGATGACACCACTTGCCAATCCACCCAAACGGCCAGCGCATTGCCCTACCTGATCAGTTATCGCGCCAAACTGGCAATCCTCACCCATCGGCATCCAGGCGTCAGTCAGCTCGGCGGCATATTGGAAGCTGCGAACAGCGCTGTCATCAAGCTGGGCGGCGCCCCTCTTGAACTGATTCCGCCGGATTCAAGGCGGATATACCAGCCCATCTAACAAAAAGCCGGGTTTTGAAAACCCGGCTTTTATTTTTACCTTACGGCAAAGCTCCCACTCACCCCCGGTGCGCCGGTCCCCGGCTGACCGCCGCCAACCCACACCTCAAAGCGGCCCGGCTCGACCACATACTGCCCGGCGTCATCCACAATGGACATCTGTCGGGGATTCAGCGTGAACGTCACCGTCTGCGCCGCGCCCGGCTCCAGGTGAACGCGCGCGAAGCCCTCCAGATGGCGAATGGGCGTGGGCACGGAGGCGCGCACGTCCCGCACGTAGAGCTGTACCACCTCGTCGCCGGCCACCACGCCGGTGTTCTGCACCGTCACGCGCGCCGTCATGCTCTCGCCCGCCGCGATCTCGTCCGCGCTCAAGCACAGGTCGCGGTACGCGAAAGTCGTGTAGCTCAGCCCGTAGCCAAAGGGATAAAGCGGTTGCCCATCGAAGAAGCGGTAGGTGTGGCCCGCCGCCATCGCGTACTCGCGGAAGGGCGGCAGTTGTTCGATGGATTTGTAGAACGTCACCGGCAGACGCCCGCCGGGGGTGTAGTCGCCAAAGAGCGCGTCGGCGATGGCCGTCCCGCCTTCTTCGCCGGGATACCACGCCTCAAGAATAGCGACCGCGTGCTCGGCGGCCCAGTTGACCGCCAGCGCGCTCCCGTTGAGCAGCACGACCACGATGGGTTTGCCGGTCGCGGCCAGCGTCTGCAACAGGTGATCCTGCGAACCGGGCAGGTCGAGCGAGTCCTCGCGATCGCCGGTGCTGCGTCGCCCGTCGCGCACCCCCTCCTCCTGACCCTCCTCGCCCTCGACGAGCTGCGAAATGCCCATCACGGCGATCACCACGTCGGCCTGCTTGGCCGCGGCCAACGCCTCGGCAAAACCGGCGGTGTCCACGTCGCGCACGTCGCAGCCGCGCGCATACAACACCTCCACGCCGGCCCCGACCTTCTCGCGGATACCTTGCAGCGGCGTCACCGAGCGCGACGGCCAGCCGAAGTAGTTGCCCAGCAGCACCAGATCATCGTCGGCGTTCGGGCCGATGACGGCGATAGTCTTGAGCTTGCCCTTATCGAGCGGCAGGAAACTGTCCGCGTTCTTGAGCAGCACCAACGATTCACGCGCCACCTCCAACGCGAGCGCGCGGTGCGCGGCGCAGTCGTTGACTTCGGGCGGAATTTGCGCGTAGGGCACCAACGCAGGCGGATCGAACATCCCCAGGCGGAAGCGCGCCGTAAACAACCGCGTGAGTGCAAGGTCCAGCGTCGCCTCGTCAATCAACCCCTGCGCCACGGCGTCATTCAACGCGTGATAGGTGCAGCCGCAGTTCAGATCGCAACCATTCTTGACCGCCAGCGCCGACGCGGACGCCGCGGTCGGCGTCACGCAGTGATGCATGTAGATGTCGTCAATCGCGCCGCAGTCCGAGACGATGAAACCATCAAAACCCCACTCGTCGCAGAGGATTTTTTGCAGCAGCGTCGGGCTGGCGCAGCACGGCTCGCCGTTGGTGCGATTGTACGCGCCCATGAACGAGGCCGCCTCCCCCTCGCGCACCGTCGCCTCGAAGGCCGGCAGATACGTCTCGCGCATGTCGCGCCAGGAAGCGATGGCGTCGAAGTGGTGCCGCTCGCTCTCCGGGCCGCTGTGGACGGCGTAGTGCTTGGGCGTCGCCACCGTCTTGAGGTACTTGGGGTCGTCGCCTTGCAGCCCTTTGACAAACGCCACGCCCAGCCGCGCCGTAAGGTGCGGATCCTCGCCGTAAGTCTCCTGCCCGCGCCCCCAACGGGGATCGCGGAAGATGTTGATATTCGGCGTCCAGAACGTGAGGCCGTAATACTGCGCGCAGTCGCCGTTGGGTTGGAGGGAAGCGTGATGCTTGGCGCGGCCCTCGTCGGAAATGGCGACGGCGGTGCGGTAGATCAGGTCGGTGTTCCACGTCGCGCCCATGCCGATGGCCTGAGGGAACATCGTGGCGATACCCGCCCGGCCCACGCCGTGCAGACATTCATTCCACCAGTTGTAGGCCGGGACGCCCAGCCGTTCGATGGCAGGCGCCTCGTGCAGCATCTGCGAAACTTTTTCGGGCAGGGTCATCCGCCCAATCAAGTCGGCCACGCGAGCAGCAATCGGTTGCGTCGGATCACGGTAAAGAGGAGATGGTTTTTCACTCATGAGTACAATCCTTTCCTTTCCTTCTATTTTGGCGAAACACAAAGATTACGCATATTGTAACCGGCTTTGAAATTATGCCAAAACAAAAGCCCCAATCCTGTGGAATCGGGGCAATGGGACGAGGCGAACGGCCGGCGGTTATTCCAACCCGGCCTCGCGCAGCGCGCCGACGAGACTCTCTTGGCTGGGCGCCAGCCCCACGAATTTCACCAAATCGCCAATGACGAGCGCCGGCGCATTGGTGATGGCGTATTCTTCCCAGGCCGGGTCGCCGGGGCCGGTGTGGAAGACAATCTCCAACTGGTCGCCGTATTCGGTTTCCACCTGCTTGAGCAGTCGTTTCACCGCGACGCCGCCGGAACACGGCGGAATCGAGACGAAGGCTTCAATCCTTATTTTAGACATAGTCCACCCTCCCGCAGCGCGTTGTTGAGCGTGGCCTCACTGGGGCACATCCCCTCGATGCGGATTGTCCCGTTCACCACCGCCGCCGGGACACAGAAAAGTCGGTACTCCTCAAACTTCTGCATCCCCTCGGCGCCTTTGTAGATGACCAACTCCAATTCCCCAGCATACTTAGGCGCGACTTTCTGCGCCAGTTCCACCAATGCCACGCACCCCGGGCACGGTGGATCGCCACTGAAAACTTCCAATTTGACCATAGAAAACCTCCTTGTGAAAATATGCGAATGAGCGAGAAAGCGGATCAGCGAGATAGGAAATAGTAGATAGGAGATAGGATCACCCTGTCACCTTGTCACCCTGTCTCCCTTACCCCTCTTCGCGTCTACCCCAGATGCTTCTGAATGATCGGGACGAGTTGCGCCGCCGGGATGACTTTGCCGCGCCCGGCCACTTCGTCGCCGACGACAACCAGGGGGGTGGAGATGATGCCGTAGGCTTCCGCCTCCGGCCCCAGCGCGTCCAGATGGATGACTTCCACCTGCCCCGGAAACTGCTCTGCCGCTTTCTGCGCCTGCTGCTCCGCGCGCTTGCAATTGGCGCACGGCGGCATCGTGCCGAAAACCTTGATCTGTAACATCGCGCCCCCCTTATTTTTCAGCGGCCTGAATCCAGGCCGCGATCTCACTTTTCTGCGGGATGCGCCCGGAACATTTCAGGTCTTCGTCAATCACCAGCGCGGGCGTCATCGCCACCCCGTAAGCGATAAAGTCATCCAACTCCGTGACTTTGGTAAACATAGGCGCGACGCCAACCTCGGCGGCCGCCTCGCGGGCCAGTTCTTCCAATCGTTTGCACTTGGGGCAGCCTTTGCCCAGAATTTTGAGCTCCATCGCAAAAACCTCCTGATTTATAATTCGTAATTCGTAATTCGTAATTCGTAATTCGTAATTGGCTATCCAACCACCCACCCAAACATCAACCCCGCCAGCGTGCTGAACACGGCCACCAGCGTCACATACACCCAGGTTTTCTTCTTGCCAATGACGCTCTGTGTGATGAGAATGGATTGCAAACTCAACTCTGGGTCGGCCAGCAGGTAGGCCAACAGCGGCCCGCGCTGCATCCCCAACGAGAGGAAGGTTTGCGCGATGGGTACTTCCACCAGGGTCGGGAAGTACATGAAGACGCCGAAGAACACCCCGGCCAGGTTCGCCCACACGGTATTCTGCCCGGCCAACGTCGTGATCCACGAGGCGGGGATAATCGCCCGCGCCATCCCCGCGATGAAGACGCCCACCAGCAGCAGTGGGATGATCTGCTTGACGAAGCGCCACATCTCCCACAGCCACTCCTGAATCTCGTATGCCTCAAATTTCTGCGCCGCCATCCACCACACCGCCGCCAGCAGCGCGATCTCAGCCAGCAGCTTGCCGGTGACGCCAATGGTCAGTCCGGTCGCTACAGCCGTCACCTTGAACGAGGCGACGACGATGGTGAGCGTGACCAGCCCCAGCGCGATGAACGTCCAGCGATTGTAGCCCTCATCCACCGTATTCAGCCCCTTCCAGGCCGTCACGCCGATGAGCGCGAGCAGGCCGATGAGCAGTACCCCGTGGACGCTCACGCCCTCGATGCCGAGCGCGGGATTCGGCGGCACGACGCTATCCAGCCAACCCTGGAAGCCCGGCGCCCACGCCTGCCCGACCGTGAACGTGGCATAGCTGTTGGTCAACAGGCCCACCTGTAAAGTCCCGGCGATGAGCGTGCCGAGCAGGAGCGCGAAGAAGACCCACACGTGCGCCGGGACGGTGGCTTCCGCCCCAAACGCGCCGTTGTTTGTTGCCGTATCGTGATCCGCGTCGTCTTTGCGGAAGAGCCATGCCATCAACAACCCGATGCCGATGCCGAAGGTGATAGAGAGCACAATGCGCGCCAGCGCGATGTCCATCCCAATCGCAACGCCCGTGAGCGAGATCGCCAGAATGTTGACTGCCGGGCCGACGAACAGAAATGTGATCGCCGGGCCAAGCCCCGCGCCCTTTTTGTAGATGCTGGCGAAGAGCGGCATGATGGTGCAGGAGCAAACCGCCAGCACAAAACCGCCGAGCGCGGACGCCGGGTACGAAATCCACTTGGGTGTGTTGCGCCCCAGATATTTGGTGATGGCCTCCTTGGGCATCAGCGCCGCCAACGCGCCGGCAATGAAGAACGCCGGCAGCAAGCACAGCAGCACATGCGCCGCCAGATACGCCGCCAGGCTGCCCAGACCGGTTTGTAAGAGCATAGCCAGGTACTGTAAAACGTTCACCTTTTCACCTCTATGATATGGAAAAATCGAATATATGCAAGAAACTGCATATTTGAAACCATAAAATAGGCCTGACCGATTTCAGAAAATCCGTCAGGCCTATCCCTTAACTACAACAGGCTTCCTGCTCGACGCAATGCGGGCAAGGACAGCCGGCCACGCGCCGCGCGGGCTGCGCCGGCCCCAGGGTTTGTTCCAACAGGCGCAGAACACGTGCGTCTACAATCCGGTAGTAGACGTTGAGGCCGTCCTTTTCGTCCACGACCACGTCCGCCTCGCGCAAGACGCGCAACTGCTGCGAGATGTAAGCCTGGGGTCGTTCCAGCACGGCTTGCAGGTGACACACGCACGCCGGGCCGCGCCGCAATTCGTCCAGGATGTGTAACCGGGAAGGGTGCGCCAACAGTTGAAAAACCGCCGCCGCCTCAGTATAAGCATTTACCATTTCATTCATCATCATCCCCACGCTATATGCAGTTCACTGCATATAGTATACAAACAACGCCGCCATTGTCAAGCCGCATCGTCCACCCGCACCGCCACAGGTTGCGGCTGTGACGCCAGGGGCGGATAGGTCAAGAGCGCGTCAAACGACATCCTCCCGCCCAGGCTGAGGAAGAAAAACGGGCCGAGAAAGATATTGCTGACAAAGAAGAGCGGCTTTTTGTACTGCTCGATGGCCCTGGCGGGCAGCAGTTGTTTCACAGCGATCCCCCCGAAAATAGCAGCCACAACGCCCATGTTCTCGAAACGTTGCGCGCCAAAGTAGATGAAGGCAAAGATCGGCATGGTTCAGAAACCCGAGGAGTTAGATTGACACTTCTCGGTGCTCCGGGGCTACTTTCGGAGCCAGGCCCAGTAGCGTGAGTACGTCATCAGGTACGTCCAGTCTGACCAATTGAGCCGGGCTATGACCTGCGCGTTTGCCGCGCTCAAAGGGATGCACGTTATGCAGAAAGCGAAACAACTCGAGACACCCTTGATCGGTGTGCTTGCGACCATTCAGGACAGGACGCAGCAGGCTATTGACACACTCTGCCAACATACTACCACGCCACGAACGCTGCAAGGTCTGACTCAAAGCATCCCAAGCCAGCCAAAGCTGTTCAGGTCCCAGCAGAGAGAATGCCGTGTCCAGGTTCTTTTCCCACAGCCGCTGCCGCGCTTGCCGTTCGCACACGGGCCAAGGGTGGCGTTGCTCATCGGCCTCGATCTGCCACACGCAAGCCAGCGCTTGAATCGCCGCGGCGCCCCAGCGGTCTCTCAGGGGCGCGAGTGCTGTGTCGAGGAGCGGCCGGTAGCTGAACAGCGCGGCCGCCCAATGGGTGAGATTGGTATGCAGCTTCTGATAGATGCGCCCCGCCCAGGCTTGCAACTGTTCGCCCGCGCGCCGCAGCGCTTCAGCGCCCGCCACCGGGTCGCGCACTTGGCGGTTCTCCAAGTCAATCAACGCAAACTGCGCATCCACCTGCTGGGCCAGGGTCAGAAAAGCGTCGTGGCGCGCGATCTTTTCCTCCGCCTCAGCTTCCAGCCGTTGCCAGACCGCGAAGTGGTGCGCCAGCCGTTTGGGCGTATTAGCCTGGTCAAACTTGGTTGCGCGCTCTTCGGCCGCCTGGAGCGCCGCGTAGGCCTGGCGTTCCAGGCGCGCCACTTGCCCCCACAGCGGCCGCAGCAGGTGATCCCAGTCCAGTTGATGCACCGCTATCTCGGCTCGCTGCGCCCCCGCTTCCAAGCCTTTGCCCGCGTCACTGGCAAATTGCGGCGTTGGGGGGGCGTCCAACAAGACACACCCCCAGGTGTCACCCTCACAATCCGGCTGCCGCGTCAGGGCATAGATGGACAACGAGTCGTTACCCACTACCAGCAAGTTCGGCAAACCATTAGCGTAGATCTCATCTCCCGCCAGCGTTTCCCCGCCTGCGGGGTGCCAGTTCGCGTTGACCGTGGTCGCCGCCGCTTCGGCCTTCGCCAATTCACCATTGACCCAACTCGGCGACAGTTTGGTATCCAACAGTTCCGCCAGACAGCGCGGCACGCCCCTTTGGCTCACGCCTTCTCCGGCCAGCACCAGCGCGCCGCGTACCAAACGATTCCGATCCACCTGAATCGTGCTCTCCTGTGGCTGCGGACCGTGCGGCCCTGGCGCCAGCCCATCCAGCAGTACCTGTTCTCCGGCACTACCGATGTTGTAAACCGTCTGTCGCGTAACCGCGTATTCCTCGGCCAACTCCGTAATCGTCCCGCGCGGTCGCTCCGTATTCAAAACTTTGATCGCGATTTGTACTCGCTGCATACTCGTGATATCATCTCTTCTTGCGCCCACAGGTCACCTCTTTTGTGCTTTGGTCTTCAGCAAACCAATTCTGCCACAAAGATGGCCTGTGGGCAATTTGTATATCTATCCTAAACCATGCCAAATTTTCATTGTCGGGGTTGTACCGTAGGTTCGGTCACACTCCTAACGAATCGTGAACTGAACCGATGAATCAGTGAATCGGGAACACCCACTCCCCAATCCCTAATCCCCCATCCCCCCTTACTTCTGCCTATACGCCTCCAACATGGAACGCGGCGGAAAAGTGATGGCTTTGGGGCGGCAGATGTTGGCGCACGAGCTACAACCCACCACGCAGGCAAACGGATCCCCCACGCGGACTTTGCCGTTCTCCGTGGGGGCCAGGCAGTGCGTGCTGCACAGCTTGAGGCAGACGCCGCAACCGTTGCACGCATCTTCGTTGACGGTGGGAAACCAGGGGATGGCTTCGCGGGGATAGCCACGCCACGTCCCGTAACCGCGCGAGCGCGCCGGGCCGCCGCTTTCCATTTGCGCCAGGTACGCCGCGTACTCGCGCTCGAAGGCCGCCGCGAATAGCTCCCGCGCGCTGCCGGGGATGTAGTTCTCACGACGCACCTGCGCGACAATCTCTACCCCCAGACCCGCCTCGCCTGGCCTGCGCCCGGCGGTGTGCAAGGCCGCGAAAACTTCATCCAGACCGCGCAAGCCAACGGGGTTGCCGTCCACCCAAATTTGCCGATACCCGCTCACGCAGTCGTTCCCACGCAAGGATGCGCGCCCTGCCCGCAGGCAGCGCACTCAAACTGGAGAGTGGTGTGTTCGATGCCAAATTGAGAAAGACGCCGTTTGAGTTCGATCATCAGGCCACTGCTGGCGCCCAACGACTGATCGGCGATGATGACGTGCGCGCTCAGGGCAATATGACCGGAACACAAGCTCCAGACATGCAGATCGTGTACGTCCTGCACCCCGGGGGCGCGCGTCATACTCTGGCCGATTTCCGCCAAAGAGAGGCCCTCCGGCACACCCTCCACCAGAATGTGCAAGGAGCTTTTGAGCACGCGCCAGGAACTCGCTACGACAATGAGGCCGATCAGCACACTCATCAGCGGATCCACCCATTGCCAGCCGGTGAGCCAGAGGACGCCCGCTGCCAGGATGACCCCGACCGAGGCCGCCGCATCGCCGATCACGTGCAGCAGGGCGCTGCGGACGTTCAAGTCTTCAGGCGCGTGCGCGGCTTCGCCTTCCTCGTGATGGTGTGCGTGCCCGCCGAGGATGAAGGCCACGGCCAGGTTGGCGATCAGACCCACAACAGCAATGATCAGCATTTCCACACTTTTAATGGGCTGCGGCGTCTGCCAGCGCCCCCAGGCTTCGGTGAAGATTTCGATAGCCACGGCGCCGAGCGTGACGCCGTTGATGAGCGCGGCCAGCACTTCCAAGCGATGAAACCCGTAGGTGTGGCGGTCATCGGCAGGCAAAGCCGAGAGCCGCAGGGCAAGGTAGCTCAGAGCGAGGGCGAAAACGTCCATAAAGACATGCGCCGCGTCGGAGAGTAGGGCCAAACTCCCCGTCCAATAGCCCCCGATGACCTCGGCAATGAGCACAGCGCAGGTCAAGCCGATGGACAGCAAAAAACGTCTCCCGGTTTGGGTATTCTCATGAGGTTTCATCGCGTCGCTCCTGATGCACCCGGCTAAAGCTGAAAAGCCAACGGGATAACGTTCAACAGCGCCTCTGGCAGCGTTTCGACGTAAGCCCGAATCTCATCCCGCACGCGGCGGTAGTGGGACAGCGCCTCTTCCTCAGTTTTGGCATTGGCCGCCAGCTTGGGCGGATCGTCAAAGCCGCGATGCACCACCACGGCGCGGCCCGGAAAGACGGGGCAGTGCTCTTGCGCGTGCCCGCACACGGTGATGACGTAATCGAAGGGGATGGACAACAGCTCGCTGGCGAGTTTGCTGCGGTGGTGGGAAATATCCACGCCCGCTTCGGCCATCACCTTGACCGCGTGGGGATTCAGGCCGTGCGTTTCGATGCCGGCGGAATACACGTCCAGCACGTCGCCCTTCAAATGCCGCGCCCAGCCCTCGGCCATCTGGCTGCGGCAGGAATTGCCGGTGCAGAGAAAGAGGATGGTCAACTTGTGGGTCATTTGCGCCTCCTGTGAAAACAAACTGTAACACAAGCCTCTGGCTTGTAACAGGGCGCAAGCCGGAGGCTTACGCCACACTATATTCAGATATTTGCATATAGTATACCCGACTTCACCCACAGCGCAACTTAAAGGGACTGGTGAATGACAAATGACGAATGACAAATGACGAATGACGAATGACGAATGCCGCCGACCGGGCACGCCCACACGTCCGAAATTCCAGGAAGTTGGTGAGGATGAGGTGGGGGAACGAGGCGCGATAGCGCGGCGACTGGTCAAGTCGCGCCGGGTTTTCCATAAACCTTGAGGGTTTGCGCGGCGAAATCCGCCAGGCTGAACCGCAGCGCGTCGGGTTCCAGCACTTCCACCGCGCCGCCGAGGGGCAGCAGACGCGCGCGGGCCATTTCCAGCGAATCGAAGGTAAGCTCGAGGGTGAACCAGCCGTCGGCGTCCGGCGGACCGGCGTGGGCCAGCGCGTCGCGGCTGCGGCTGCCCAGGTAAAACGCCAGCCACTCCCGCGCGCCCGGCGCGATGCGCGCCCGCACGTAGAACTGCGTCTGCTGTTCGGCGCGCTCGGCGCACCAGTCTTTCCAGAACGCTTCCAGCGCGAAATCGGGCGGGCGCGTGAAGGTCTCGCCGGTCAGACGCACATCCAGCAGTTCCCCCACCCGCCGGACGCGGACGCGGCCATTGTGCGCGAAGACCAGATACCATTCCCCGGCCTTCACCACCAGGCCGTAGGGGTCTACCCTTTGCTCGACCTCGGCAGAAAAGATGGGACGATACTTCAGCGCGAGCCGCCGATCCTGCCACACGGCCTGATGGATGACGCGCAGGTGCGGCGTCGGGCCGCCGTCGTGCTCCCAGCCCACCGCGTCCAGGTAGAAGCGGTCGCGGACGTGGGCCTCGTCATCCCGCCGAGACGCGGGCAGCGCGGCGGTAAGCTTGAGCAGGGCCGCCTTCAACTCCTGCGTCACGCCCAATTCGGCCAGCGGCGCGGGGACGCTGAGCATGAACAGCGCCCGCACCTCCCCTTCCGACAGCCCGGTGAGGCTCGTCCGGTAGCGATCTACCAGGCCATAGCCGCCATCGCGCCCCGGCTCGGCGTAAATGGGGACGCCGGCCCTTTCCAGCGCCTCCATGTCGCGGTAGATCGTGCGCTCGGTCACATTCAGCTCTTCGGACAGCTCGCGGGCAGACAGCTTGCCGCGTGTTTGTAACAACATCATCAGGGATAAAAGACGGTCGGC
>JAKQHY010000127.1 GCA_029555965.1 Chloroflexota bacterium
CATCTATGACCGAGTCACCCCGGCTGCGTTCGATTTCCTGGTTGTTGCAGGCGTAGTGCTTAAGCGAGGCGCCGACACCTTTGCTCTGCAAGCCTTTGACCCAGGCTGTGCCGATGCGTCCGGCCAGGTAGGGGTCCTCGGAATAGCTCTCGAAGTTGCGCCCGGCCAGCGGGACGCGCACGATGTTGACGCACGGGCCGAGCAGGATGTCGCAGCCGAGGGCGCGGGTCTCTTCGGCCAGCGCCGCGCCGACGCACTCGATCAACGCGGGGTCCCAGCTCGCTGCCATCGAGACGCCGGTGGGGAAGGAGGTGGCCGGGCTATCTATCCGAAAGGAGGACTTGTCGGTGCGCACGCCGTGCGGGCCGTCGGTCATCACCAGCGAGGGGATGCCGAGCCGTTCAATGGGGACGGTTTCCCAGTTGTTCTTGCCGGAAAGCAGGGAGACTTTTTCACGCAGCGTCATCTGCTGCAATAACGCTTCAACCCGTTCTTCGGTATCCGCCGTATGGGCGGGTGGTTCAGTGAGTTTCATCCATTACCTCCGTTTGTGAAATGTGGTTGGAGGTAAGTATACCGTAGAATAGGGGGAACAAAAAACGCCAGGAAACTTATCCCGGCGTTTTTTGTATCAGGTGCGTAAAACGTGAAACGTGAAACGTAAGGCTTTTACTGTAAAGTCATTACGTTTTACGTTTCACGTTTCACTATTCGATGCGGATGCTGCCCGATCCCTGGTTGATGTCCAATTCGATCTGATAGTCGGCCTTGTCGTAATTTTCCGTTTCCCACACGCCGTCGTCATCTTTCTCGCCGGAGACCAGCACGAGGCGCCCGCCGGGGTCGAAACTGCCGCTGCCGTCGTCCAGGTCTACGCGCAACCCCACGTTTTTGGGCAGGATGATCGTGACGGAACCGGAGCCGCTGTCAATATCGCCGGAGAAGTTGCCGGCGTCGGGCAGGGTCAGGTGGATGCTGCCGGAGCCGGAGTCCAGATTCAGGTGCTCCATGGCCAGGCCGGTCAGGTCGAAATTGCAACTACCGGAACCGGAGTCCAGCCACAAATCCAGGGCGACGTTGGGGTTGAGGCCGACGCGCCACTCGGATTCCTTGTCGTCGAAGTTGATCCCGAAGGACACCCCCTGGGTAAAGCTGTCGAGGGTGACGTCGGTGTGACGGTTTTCCTGATTGACCCGGAAGACCAGTTCGCCGTAGTAGGCAATGTCGCCTTCGATGAGGTTGGCGGAATCTTCCAGGGCGTGCAAATAGCCCGGCTTGCTGGGCCAGTTGATGGAGACTTTGGCGCTTTCCGCCTCGTTCAGCGGATGGGCGATGTGTTCGGTGTGGAGTTCGGCGGGGCGACCCAGTTCCATCAGAAAGGGGACTTGTTCCGCGAGGAAGACGGCGCCCAACGCCATCCCCAGAAGCAGCAGCACCAGGACGCCGCCGGCAATCGCGCCGCTTGTCGTGCGCCGCCCGATCATCACGTCCACGCCCAGGGCGATGAGGGCCAAGGGCCAGAAGCGCCACAGGATGGCCCAGCCATTCTCCGGGAAAATCCCCAGATTGGAGAGCAGCAAAATGACGCCGACGCCGATCAACACCACCGGCCAGAATAGGGAATGCCGTTGGTAACGCGGCTCTCCCCGTGAAGAAGCGGGCCGAGGTAAGATAGGGTCAAAGGTTTTTGGGTTTTCATGTTCTGACATAGCACAACCTCTCATTGTTAGATAGCGTTATTGCGTCAGGAGAGCGTCGCCTGACGCAACCGTTACCTAAACATACGTAGAGGGGGAAGGGAAGGTTGCAGCTACGAAATCAGGGGGATAAGAGGGGTTTTGACATTCTGGCGTTCCTGCCAGCGCAGCCAGACCCACACGCCGCCAACGATGGACAGTAATCCCCCGCCGATCAGCCCCGCGATGCCCAACCCTTGCCAGAGGTGGGTTTGCTGCCGTTGTTGACGTTGCGCCTCGGCCCGCAAGGCATCTTCCAACTCGAATACAAAATCTTCTGGTGGAGCCGTAAGCATCAGGGTTTCTTGTAGGGATTTTTCCAGGAGTTTTTGTTCATGGGGTGAAATCTTTTGTCCCAGCGGAATGTAAGTTTTTCTCAAGAAAGTCATTGAGTGCTCTCCGTATAGAGTATGAAGTCTCTCTTTCGTTGATGATAACACTTTTTTGGAGGGAAAGTTGCGGTGTTAAGGCGGGACGATGGAATGAATGAAGATTTGACCTTTCTGCAAGCTGCTTTTATACTCAGAATCTATGGATGGCTCAATCGGCTGTTTTTTCCTCTGGTATAATGTGGCGGGAGGGATTTGTGGAAGATCAGACAGGCTCGGAGTCTTTGAACGATGCCGCCTCTCCAATGGCGGCCGACGCTATTTTAGCTGAAGCGCAGCGGCGGATGCAGTTGCGCGCGCAGCCGTCATCCGGCTCTGGTGGAGGGCGGCGCTGGGCGATCTGGCTCAATCGCGGCGTCTATGCGTTGGCGCGTCACTGGTTGGCCGTGTTCAACCTCCTGATTGGATTGTATTTTGCCGGGGCTATTCTTGCTCCCCTTTGTTTGAAAGTGGGATGGACCGGGGCGGGGAACATGCTTTATGCTTTCTATGATGTTTCCTGCCACCAATATCCTTTCCGCTCCTGGTTTTTGTTTGGGGAAAGAGGGGCCTATCCTTTAACAGAGCCGACTTCTGTAGTCAGGATGGCGCAGACCATGCATTTCAATGGCGACGCCGTCACCGGCTACAAGATGGCGTTATGTCAACGTGACATCGCGATGTATGGGGCCATTGTGCTGTTCGGCCTGGGATATGGTGTGTTGCGTTCGCAGCGGACGGTGCGCCCGCTGCCTTTGTGGCAGTACTTTGTGTTTGGTGTCTTGCCGATGGCGTTGGATGGCGGCATCCAGTGGATTTCTTACGCCTTGTGGATGGCTTTCCCGGCTTGGATTTCCCATCCTTTTGAAACTATCCCGTTGATGCGCGCCTTGACGGGGGCGCTATTTGGTTGGGGATTGGTTGCTGCCAGCTATCCGCATTTTGAAGGATATTTCAATGAGATTATATTCACGCTCCGCCAGCGGTTTGGCTGGGCATGAGTCATAGAGTTAATATTCTTAGAGGAGGAAACATGGTACCACCGGTGAATCCGATTTTGTTTCATATTGGGGACAAGTTGTCCATACACTGGTATGGACTGCTGATTGTCATTGGCATCATTTTAGGGGCAAATGTCGGCGCTTATCTGGCGAAGCGCGCCGGCAAGGACCCGGAAATTATCTGGGACATGTTGCTGTTGGTGGTGTTCTTAGCCATCATTGGCTCGCGCATTTACCACATTTTCTCACAGCCGGCCGGCGGGGCGATGGGATGGAATTATTACAAGGAGCATCCCATCGAAATGCTGTATATCTGGCAAGGCGGCTTGGGTATCTATGGCGCGATCATTGGCGGCGCGATAGGGGTGATTATCTTCTGCGCGTATCGCCATCTGCGCCCACTGGAATGGTTAGACTACGCCGCGCCGGGGATGGCAATTGGACAGGCTATTGGCCGCTGGGGGAATTACGTCAACCGTGAACTGTACGGCCCACCCACCACGCTGCCGTGGGGTCTACAGATTCCGTTTCCTTATCGCATTGTTCCGTACAACGATATGATGCAATATCCTGAAAGTACGTTGTTTCACCCCACTTTCCTCTATGAATCGCTAGGCGCGTTGATCGTGTGTCTGATATTGATTGGGGTGGCCGACAAATATCGCGGACGGTTGCGGGAAGGAGACTTGCTCATTGGGTATCTGATCGGGTATTCGGTTGTGCGGTTTCTTACTGAATTTTTACGGCCGGACGCCTGGATGATGGGACCGATCGCCGCGGCGCAGGTTTTCGCATTGGGTTTCATTGTGGCCGGCGCTATTTTCCTGGTGGCGCGTCACCGGTTCGCGCGCCGGTTGACATAGAGAGTGAGGATGACACAGGGCCAGCAACGGCCCTGTGTTTTTTTATAGATTGAACGGATTTCTCGACTGTTGGCGGGCGTTTTTACGTTGAATCCATTCAGTCCTTTGAGACTATTTTCGGGGAGGTTAAGGATGTCCTGGTATGCGACGATTTTCCGTTTGCAAGAGGTTGATCTGGAGTTGCTGCACATTCAGCGGCGGCTGGGAGAAATTGAGACCGCGTTAAAAAATGATACTGAATTGGTCGCAGCGCAGCGTACGTCTGAAGAAAAATCCACTGCCGCCGCTGCCGCGCAGAAGGCGCAGAAAGACCTGGAATTTGAGTCGGGGCGGGTGCGAATTAAGTTGGAACAGACCGAGAACGCCCTGTATGGCGGCCGCATCACCAATGCCCGCGAATTACAGGATTTGCAGACGGAGCTGAAATCGCTGCAACGCCACAAGGCGACATTGGAGGACCAGCTTTTGGAGGCAATGCTGGCCTGTGAGGATGCGGTGGCAGCCGCTGCTGCCGCGCAGGAGACTTTGCGTCAGGTGCAGGGAGCAGGGGACACAGCCGCTCAGGTGCTTGTATCCGAACGCGCGCAGCTTAACGCTCAACTACAGGGGTTGCAGGGTGAGATGCAACGTCTCAAGCCCCAAATTCCGCCAGAGGTGTTGGATACCTATCTCTATCTGAAGGATCGTACCGGCGGCATCCCCGTGGCGCGGCTTAATGGGGAGGTGTGTGACCGGTGTGGCGTCGAGGTGCTCCGGGCTACGTTACGCAAGGTCAAGCAGCACGAGGTGACCTATTGCGACAGTTGCCGCCGTTTGTTGGTGGCGCTTTGAGTACATTTTAAAAGCAGAAACACGCCCCAATTGTGGGGCGTGTTCTGCGAAAGGAGGGTAACCAATCACATTTGACAGGGAGGGCGGGTCTCCTTACCAAATGCTAACTTTATTATACGTTCTGGTCAGAATTTGACAATAGGAAAAAAGTACTATTTTGGGCGTGAGAGATGTACTTATATGTAATGACCGGGCTTCTGGAAACTCTCGTTTTGCATAAGCCTCGGAGCGAATATAATGAGAGAAATTCCCATGTGGGGAATTGCTCCCATTAACCGGCGGTTCGCCGCGGAGCGGATGAAATTTTTTACCACGAAGGACACGAAGAACACAAAGGTTTTTCCTCTGTGACCGCTATGTTCTCTGTGGTTATTTTCAGAGGGGAGGTGCAGTATGGCATATATTGATCCTAACACAGGGGGAATGTTGTTTCAGGTTTTGGCTGCCGGGTTCGCTTTGTTGTCCGGCGGCGTCCTGATTTTTTCGCGCCAGATTCGCACCGGGTTTGCGCGCCTGAAGCGTTACGTGCGTCAACTGCTGCACAAGGACGATGCGGGCGACGGCACACTGCCATCCCAGAGGTAGCGGGATATGCGCACGTTAATCATCGGATTGGATGCCCTTGCCCCTGCCATTTTTGAACAGCTCTCCGCGCAGGGCAAGTTGCCCCATCTGACGCAGTATGCCGAGCGCGGCGGCTATGCTCCATTGGAGATATCGAACCCGCCGCAGTCTGAGGTGTCGTGGACGAGCATCGCCACCGGCCTAAATCCGGGACATCACGGCATTTTTGATTTTGTCCACCGTGACCCGAATACCTATCTTCCCTACGTCTCTTTATTGCAAACCAAGAGCAGCGCGCTGGGGACGCAGTTCATCCCGCCGCACACGGCCACGACTCTCTTTGAAGAGGCAACCCGCCAGGGCTATCCGGCTACGGTGCTGTGGTGGCCGGCCACTTTCCCGGCACGCCCGGAACTGCCGGTGCGCTCACTGCCGGGCTTGGGAACGCCGGACATTCAAGGTCGCTTTGGGGTGGGGACATTTTTCGTCTCAGACCCGGCGCAGGTCGCGGCGACGCGCAAGACGCCGGTGGAATGTTTACAGACGGTTGGAGCGGGCGTGTATCAGGGGACGCTGCGGGGACCGGTCAAGCAGAAACGCGGCGGAACGGAACAGGTCACGCTCCCGGTGCGACTGGAGGCGGCGGATGAGCGGACCGCGCACCTGTGGATCGGCAAGCAACGCCACACGCTGATGGTGGGATTGTGGAGTCCCCTCCTGGAGGTGACTTTCTCGATGGGCGCGTTGCTCAAAGTCCACGCGATCACTCGCGTCATCCTCACGCAACTGACGCCGGAGGTGCGGCTGTACTTTATGCCGTTGCAATTGCATCCGCTTCACTCGCTGTGGCGGTACGGGTCGCCCCAGGGTTTTGTGAAGCAGACCTGGCAGGCTGCCGGGCCGTTTCTCACCTTAGGGATGCCTCAGGACACGACCGGGTTGGAGGACGGCTGTTTCAATCACGCGCAATTCCTGGCGCTGTGCGATTCCATTGTGGAAACCCGCGAGCGTGTGCTTCTGCATCACCTGGCGCACTTCCGCGAGGGGGTACTGGCGTCGGTGTTCGATACACTGGATCGCATTCAGCACATCTTCTGGGGCAGCGATCAACAGGTGGTTTGGGCATGGTACGAAAAGCTGGACGCGCTGGTGGGGCGTATCGGGGAGAAGCTGGGGCAGGAAAGTACGAAGGTGGTGATCGTATCCGATCACGGTATTTCGCAGTTCCGCCACAAGGTACACCTAAACCGCTGGCTGATAGCGCAGGGCATTATGCGGCTTGATGCAGCGGGCGCGGTGGATTGGACGCAGAGTCGGGCCTACGCGCTGGGATTAAACAGCCTGTACGTCAACTTGGCTGGGCGCGAGCGCGACGGCATTGTCGCCCCAGAGCAGTACCGCCCACTGCTGGAACAGCTCAAGCAGCAGCTCTTACAGTGGCGCGGGCCTGACGGACAGCCGGTCGTCAGCGGCGCATGGCGCCAGGACGAGGCCTTTGAAGGCCCGTTAGCGACCTGTGGCCCCGATCTCGTGGTGGGGTATGCGCCGGGCTATCGGGCGTCCTCTGAGACTGGCCTGGGCAAGTGGGGGGACGAGACGATTGAGAGTAATCACGATCGCTGGGGCGCCGATCACTGCATAGATTACCGGGCAGTGCCCGGCGTTCTGTTCACCAATCAGGATTTGAGCGGCTACCCGCATCCTTCGTATCGGGACATCCCCGCGTTGACGATTGGGGCGACGCCGCCGCAGAAAGTCCCGCGCCCCCCGCAAACGGCACAGACCGAGGATCAGAAGACCGTCGAGGAGCGGTTGAAGAGTCTTGGCTACCTTTAAAGAGCGTTTCCCGGCCCGGAAAGATTGGTTGCCGATTTTTGGAGTGTGTGCCTTTGTGGTGCATGGCTGGGCAATCTTCAGCTTGTTGCGGGAAATCCCTTCGCTGCTGTTGCGTCTGGGAATGGGGGACATTCTGGCCGCGATTGCTTACACGCTGACCTTTGCGCTGGCGGAGAGCCTGCTGTTTTTTGCGTTGGTCTTTGCGCTGGTGGGGCTGCTGCCGCATCGTTGGTTTCGCAATCATACGATCTGGATGGGTACTGTTGTGGCCGTGTTGTTGCAATATGCCAGTTTGTTGAGTGTCATGTCTGCCGAGCTGCCTGTGTTTATGGCGTGGCTGCTGGGGCTGGGCGCGCTCCTGTTGATTTTCTTCCGGCTGCTGCGCGGCGACAAAATGCGTTTATGGCTGGATTTGGTGGAGCGAGTGTCCGTGCTGGCAGCACTTTACCTGGTGGTGGATGGTCTTTCGTTAGTGGTCGTGGTTTTGCGGAATTTATTTTAGTCGCTTTTTTGTCAGCAGATTGCGCAGATTCGATCCGGCGAATCCGTTAAATCCGTTGACCATTCTTTGATGAAACGAGGGATGATGAAACTTACCCGGCGCGATCTGTTGAAATCGGCGGCGTTATTGCCCTTTTTAACCGGCGACTGGCGGTCGCTCGCGGCGCCCCCGCCGCTTCAGGCTGCCGCCGCGCCGAACGTGCTTATCGTGTTGTTTGACAGTTTTTCTGCCTGTCACGCCTCACTCTATGGCTATCCCCGGCAGACCACCCCGCATCTGGCGCGTTTTGCGGAGCGCGCGACGGTATATCATGCCCATTATGCCGCCGGCAACTTTACCAATCCGGGGACGGCTTCATTGCTCACCGGAACCTACCCCTGGACGCACCGCTCCCTGCAACTGTTCAGCCCGATGCTCAAGGCGGTTGCTCCACACAATCTGTTCGCGGCCTTTGCCGAAAAATCGTATCACCGTCTGACGTATACGCACAATTTGGTCGCGTTGGCTTTGCTTTATCAGTGTATTGAGGACGTGGATACCTTCAAAAAAATCCGCGACCTCTGCTTGCTCGACGCGCAGTGGGCCGACAAACTGTTTTTCAACGATTACGATCTGGCGATCTGGCGAGAGCGGCTTTTCCGGGGCGGCGAGGGGTTGTCCACGCTGCCGACGTCGCTATTTTATTTTTTTGCTAATCACGCCGGGTGGGAGCGAAAAAAGGCGCGTCTGAACCATATCTATCGGGAGCAGTTCCCGCGCGACCTGCCCCGCCATCACGACCAAATTTTCCGTCTGGAGGAGGCTGTGGATTGGCTCACGGCCAGCCTGCCGGATTTTCCGCAGCCTTACCTGGGCTATTTTCACTTCTCGCCGCCGCATGATCCTTACAACACCCGGCGAGAATTCGTGGGAATGTTTGATGCCGGCTGGACTCCCGCCCCCAAACCGCCGCACTTCTTCACCCTGGGCCATTCCGAGGAAAGCTTGCAGCAGCTTCGCCGGGAATACGACGAATACCTGGCCTACGTGGATGCGGAATTCGGGCGGCTCTATGAGTTTATGGCGCAGGCCGGCCTGTTGGACAATACTTACCTGGTGCTCACGTCCGACCACGGCGAGATGTTTGAGCGCGGCATCTGGATGCACCTGACACAGACGTTGTACGAGCCGGTGGTGCGGATCCCTTTGCTGATTGCCAAGCCGGGGCAGCGCATCCGCGAGGATGTGCGGACGCCGACGAGCGCCGTGGATGTCATGCCATCATTGCTGCACGCCACCGGGCAGACAATCCCGACCTGGTGCGAGGGGCGGCTTCTGCCGACGTTTGGGGATGAGCCGGTGGACCCGGATCGCAGTATCTTCGTGGTAGAGGCGAAGGCGAACGCCAAGTCCGCCGCGCTGACGCAGGCGACGTTTGCAATGGTCAAGGGGGCCTACAAACTTGTTCACTATCGGGGCTATCCCGGCTATGAGAACGAGTTTGAGCTGTACGATGTGCAGCAGGATCCGGAAGAGTTGGAAAATCTCTACACCACGCAAAAGGACGTCGCCGCCGACTTGCGGCATGAGTTGGTGAGCAAGGTTGACGAAGTCAATCGCCCTTACGTGCGCGGCTGATCACCACCAGGCCGGCAGCGTGATTTGTAGCGCGTCCGCTCCAGGGCGCAGCGCGTCGCCCCATTGGCCCGCTTCCACGACGGTGATGGGAAGTTGCTTCCCCGTTTTGTCTGTCACGTAGAGTTGCACGGCGACGGTTTTGCCCCGTGGGATGGTGGTAAGCCGCGTGCAATCCCGGAATTCCCCCGGTTGCGCGGCGAGCGCCGGGTAGAGCTGCCCAAAGTTCAAGGGCGTTGGCGGCGGCGTCGTTGCTGCGTAAAACGCAAATTCCCCGCCCGTTGCCACTTGCCAATCGGTGCAGAGGTAAAAATTTCCCCCCGGCAGTGGATTCACTTTGACTGCACGCAGTGTGATGCCTTGCGCCGTTTCCCCAAATTGCACGGACAACGGCTGTCCTGGCGCGTCGGCCGGCGCGGCGAAGGCGCGGGCAATGTCCTGCGGCGGACCTTGTCCCTTGCGCAACAGAATCAGGCCGTGGTGAGCCTGCACCGTTTCCCAGGCAGGATCGGTGAATAGCGCCTGCCAGGCTGCCGGCTGGATGCCGTAGGGACTGGCCGTATGCCACACGTTGAGCAGCACCCACTCGGCGTCCCGCAGATCGGGGAAGAGGCGCACGGTGGGGCGCCGTGGGTCGTGTCCGGCGAGGTACATGTCCAGTGAGACCGGCGCATCCTTGGGGATTTGCGCCAACATGGCGGCTGCGTGCGCTTCCTGACCGGTCAGCGGGGGCCAGAGGAAACTCTGGCTCAAGGGCGTATACCCTTCCACAAGGTGTGAGGCCAATATCGTCACCAGCAGCCCGCCGCCGAGGAGCGGTTGCCAGGCAATGGTCGGGCGGCGTCTGCGGAGTGCGCGCGTCAGGATGAGCCAGCCTTCCACCGCGCCGACCAGCGTCCAGGGGATGACCGGCAGGCTGTAATGGGAGTAGGCCGGCAGTGTTGTGGCGCTGTTGCGGCTGAGGCTGTTGATGGCGAGAGTCGGCGCCATCGCCAGGAGCGAGGGCCAGTGCAGCCAGTAGAGGCACAGCAGCGGTGCGGCCAGGCGCAGGTTGTAAAGGAGAAACGTTCCGATTTTCTCTTGCCAGAAAGCCGCGTTGGTGAACAGCGCGAAGATGCCATCCGCTGATCCGGTCTGGTCAGGATTGACGAAGAAGGCGAGGTAGGGCGTGCCGCCTTCGGCAAAGTGGGGGATGATGACAAAGAAACTGACCACGCTCCACGCAAATCCCAGGACAAACATCCCGATGGCCTGCCGCCGCAGCTCCTTCGGGACAGAAAAGAGCATCGCCCAGCCGGCGACAAAGGGGATGTCCTCGCGGCAACTCATTGCCAGCAGCGTCCATAGCCACCACCAACCGGCCTTGCGCTGCTGGGCGGCGTCGAGGGCCGCCAGGAAGAGGGGCGGCAAGAAACTTACGCCGTGCGGATCCCAACTGTTGGCCGTCTGGACTGCCGGGAGGAGCAGGTAGCCCAGCGCCAACAGCAAGCCCCAGCGGGCTGAATTCAGCCGGCGCTTGGCGATGCGGTAGAAAGGGATGGCGCCTAATCCCACGGCGACGCCGGGGATGAGCAGCAGCGTTTCGGTGCGGGGAAACAGCGCGTAGGGCAGCGCCAGGAGCAGCATGATGGGCTGGACGTGTTCACCGAGCTGGCTTTCGGTCACACGGTCGCTAAAATCAGTCACCACGCGCCCGGAAACCGGATACACGGTGTAACGCAAGAATTGCCCGTGAAGCGTGTTCCAGATGGATTGTTCCATATCCACCGTGTCCACGAAAATCCAGAAGGCCCGGTAACGTTGAAGCTGGTAGAGACTGAAGTAGAGGCTATAGACCAGGATGGCAAGGGCCAGAGCGATCTGAATCCACAAGGGGGTGGGGCGCTCATCAGAGGTCTTCATAATTCAGTTCTCACTCGTTGATGGTAATAAACGTCACCTGGCGTTCGGCGCCCACACGGCTGCGCGCGTCGGTCGCGGCGGCAAAGAGGTGTCGGCTATCATACCAGGCGGTCCATACCGGATATTGCCCGGCTTTCAATTCGGTGGGCAGCACAATTTCGAAATCTTCGATAATGATTTCTCCTGGTGACCAAGTTGGTGTTGGATACAAAGTTTGGGTGGGTAGATGGACAATGCGCATCTGAGCTGTTTCTTCCAGGCGACTGACGGCAAGCAATGATCTGCCTGGTTCCCATTCCGGTAGCACTTCCCACACACAATGGAGTTGTAAACGTCGTTCTCCTATGGGGGTAACTTGAAGACTCCTCAAGCCAATTCCATTCTCGAAATTATACAGCGTGCCTGTAAGGATAGTATTCTTCTGCACGCTGACGCGCTGTGGCAACACATCCTGCAAGTCTGGTGCGCGTTGAAAGAGTAACAGGCCATCCCGTGCCTCCACCAGGCCAAACGCCGGATCATGTAGCAGGGCGGCAATGGCTGCGTCATCGTGACGCACTCCTCCAATGGAGGAAGGTTGATGCCCTACCCCGACAATCGCTGAGATGGGTGGAACACCCGTTTGTACATCGGCGGAAACACCGGGAAGCGGGATGCTGAAGTCAAACAGAGCGTCGGCGATTGCATAATCCACTGCGGCCAGGCGGTCGGACATCGGCTGCAAATGGGTGCTGTCGACATATTCAAATAAGTAGAGAACCTCACGGTTAACGATGTGTGGCGCAATGAACATCGAGGTAGCCACCGGCGCGCGCTTTGGCACATACTCATGTAACCAGCGATCCTTGAGAGCGTCACGAGGAGTGCGTCCATAAGCTCGTTCATCCCATCCCCATCCTGGCGATGCGATCCAGAACAAAGGATTGAGGGGCATATCCACCAGGGTAATGGTGAACAAGAGCGTAATGCCGAGCGTCATGTAGAGTTCTGCTCGCCAAGGTCGGCGGACGCGTTGGTGTAAATCGGTATTGCGCTGGCGTTGTCGCAAAGCCGCTGCACCGTACACTATTGCGGTCAGCAAGAATGGCACGGTAATCGCATAATGGTGAAACCGATAATCGGACGCTGTCACCGAACCGACGCTCAACAGTGAGGGGAGGGCGATGACGCCCGCGGGCGCCAGCCAGATGAAATCGCGCCACCCTAACCACAGGGCCGGCATAAACACCACCAGAGCTGTGAGAAACCGTTGTGATATGGTCGTTGGATTTAAAAGTCGCTGCATCTGGCCAAAGTAGAAGCTGAGATAGCCAGAAGTTGTGGCCTGAACTTCAATTGCGCCCGGTGGCGCGAAGACTGGGCGCAACAAGAAAGCCAAGCTTCCCCAGGCGAGTCCGGCCAATAGAGTCCAGAGTGCGACGCGTCGGTCTTTTTTCAGGTATAACACAATCCCCAGAACGACTACAGTGGCCGCCACATAGAATTTGCAACTCAGGGCTAATGCCAACCAGAGCGCGTAGCTGCGCCACGCACGTCGGTCCAGCGCATCCAGCATGAACATCAGCAGGGGCATCGCCAGGGTGTCGCCGTGAAAATCAAACAGGACGGCCGTTTGAGCAACCGGGTAGAGCAGGTAAATCCATGTTACCAGGCGTGCCGCTGAAATATTTTCGAGCCGACGCAGTGCGAAGGCAAACAGTGGAAAGGCGCCTGCTCCAAACAAGCAGGCCTGGATAATTAGTAGGGTAATAGGAGATGGTAAGATGGCGTAGAAAGGAGCTAACAGGAAGTAGATCATTTCGACGTGCCAGGAGAGCCGACTAAACACGCCTCCCTCGCGCGTGTAAAGCAACAAACGCCCCTGGGTCGCACTCCATATTGCCTGGGACATGTTCCCCACATCCAACATTCCTGCGTTGTAACTGGTGTAGCGCAGTACACTGAGGAGTGCCATAGTTCCACTGGTAAGGATAACTGCCAATAAAACCCAGCGATCAATAAAGAAAAACAAGCCCTTGTTCGACTGGTTCTGTTCAGGGTCTGACGTTAAGTTCATTATCACTCCAATAGGGGATGACAATCACTGGTTTGAAACGCCCCAAAGTTATCAGGTTTTATTTTGTTTCACGGACAAAAATGACGGACACATCATCTGTGTAGACGCGCTCCCATTCGGGCGCTTCGTCCAGCAATACGGCCAGCGTGGCGCGCGCTTCGATCAGCACATAGTCCGGCCTATAGGCATCCAGGGCCGCGCGCCAGCCGGGGCGCACAAAGTAGGCCGTCAAAAATTGTTCGATGAAGGCATCGCCGTACACATCGGCGCGCCCGTCAATGAAGACGGGAATGTCTTGCCAAACCAGATAGCCGCCCCATTTATAACTATTGTAGATAGCCGCATCGCGCAACCCGTGGCTCTCAATGTACGCCAGCGCGGCTTGAGGATAGCGCGTGGCCCTATCCGCGCGGTTTTTTTCCAGGACAACATAGAGTCGCGCGCCGGTCGCCAGCAGGGCCAACGCCAGGATTGCCCAGTTCAGGGCTGTGAAGTTGCGCCGACTCTGTGGAACCTTCGCTGCGGTGAGCGCCCGGCTCACGACTGGGACCGCGATGACCACGAATAACGGGATGTGCCGCGCGGATAGCAACCCTGCCCCCCCCAGACCGAAGAAGAGCAGGCCATCGGTCAGGTCGGGACGATGGTGCAACCCCACCATCAACGCCGCTCCACCCAATAGCAGCGCCGCAAAGGGCCAGAAGTCGGAATTGTGAAAATTGGGCGAGGCCCACTCCTGAATGTATGTCTGCATGGCGGAACTGGTCAGGGTTTCAAAAGGATACCATAGCATGTGGTAGCCGTTGGGATTGATCAAGGTTGCCAGAACACAGCCGCCCAGCGCGATCCCCAACGCGCGCAAGGCCGCCCAGCTCAGCGTGCGTGGAGAAACCCAGCCTACCAGCCGCGCCAAACCGTCGCCACAGATGACCCCGGCCAGCAGGGCCAGCCCCAGAAAATAGCCACCATGCGCGTTTACCCACACTATCATCAGGAGCGGGAAGGCGCACAAAAGCCCCACGTCGCTATGAAGGAAGTTCAAGGGATTGAACGGATTTGCGCGGATTTTCTGCCCATCTTCATCTATTGAATCCGTTGAGGAAATCTGTTTTTGGTCATTCATCCTCTGCCGGTATTTTTCTATTAACCCCATATACAACGCGGCGAACAGGAACGTGAACATTTGAGGGCGCACTCCCCAGGTGATGGCGGAAGCCACGGCGCCCAAAATGACTACAAATGCGGCGGCATAAGGTCGGCTCTGGCATTGGGCGTAGAGCGTCATCAGCGTGAGGGCGACAATGCCTGCCGCTCCCACGATCAGCGCCGCCTCACCCCCTAACCTATAGAGGCCATAGAAGATGACTTCGGCCAGCCATTCATGGGTGTACCAGCGCGTCCCGCGCATTGTATGGGAGAAAACGTCTACGCGTGGAATCTGTCGTTGTTCCCAGATATAGCGTCCGGTTGCCAGATGCCACCATAAATCGGGATCATGGATCTCACGCAGCGCCATCGCAAAACCGGCAATGCACAATAGTATTACCAACAGCCGGCGTGTGGTCAATCCTTCCCGGAGTTTCGATTTACGCTCACTCATGGCTTGCTCCTCTTTCCCTTCACTGTTTGTCCCATACCTGCGCGTGCGCATCTGCATAGACCTGCCGCCAGCGCGGATCCGTCTCTAGCGCCAGCGACAGGTCCTCCTGACGTTCTCTATCCAGCACAATCCGCTCGACGCCATACTGATCCAATAGCGCGTTATAACGCACGCCATGCGTAATTTTAATGTAATCTTGCCATTGCTCGTAAGGATACAGCTCGACACGCGGGTCAATGAAGACTTTCTGCTCCGGCAGCGCCCAGATGAAATAACTGCCGTACCCCATCTCGTTAAACAGCGGCCCGCCGGGATGCTCGGCCAGATAGCGCGCCACTGCCACCGGCGTGTCGGCGCTGAGCAACGGGCCGACTTCGGTGTCCGAATGGAGCAGAGCGGTGTACGTCTCCGGGAAGGGCCAGGCAATGTCATCCAGCAGCCAGGGCTGCACGCCGATCACCGGGAGGAAAATGCAGACGGCCAGTCCCACGTTGAGCAAGTTTTTGCCGACGGTGCCGACAAGCCACTCCCGCCTGACCCATCCGCTGACCGCCTGCGCCAGGATGGGCATAACGACGAGGCCGTACCAGACGATGTACCGGATACCGCTCCACGCCAGCCAGAGAAAGCCAACGATCAGCAGGGTTTCGGCGGGTCTGGGGCGGTATTGACTGTACCACAACACCAACAGCAACCACAGAATGCTGATGAAGAATACCGTGTTGGCGACGCCGTGCGGGCTAGGGGACTGCCACTCGACAATCAGCGTTTGGCTGGGTTGGTCGGTCATCAGTTTGAGGACATACTGGAAGATGCCAATTCCCTGTGGGTTGAGGATAGTCGCCAGGCCGGTCAGGACGCCGACGAACGCCAGCCAGCGGATCTCCGTCCAGGAACGCGCGTCCGACTGCTTCAGCAAACGTTCCAGCCCCATTCCCACGCAAAACGCGCCGATGAGGACAATCCCTAGCACAAATGCGCCGTGAACGTTGACCCAGAAGGCCATCAACACCGGCAAAAGGAGTAGCCAGCCCTTCTTGAGCGCGCCATCGTGGTAACGGCTGAGCAGCGTCAGGTACAGTGCGAAGACCGGCCACGACCAGTTTTGTGGGCGGACGATCACATTATTGATCGTCATCAGATAAGCCAGCAATACCGTTAAGGCCGCCAATCTGCCGGAGCGGGTGCGGCGCTGCGCCTCATAACCTAGCAGGGTGTAGGTCAACAACAACAGCGCGTTGCGGGTGAAGATGACCAGCGGCAACTGGCCCCAATGGTAAAGCCAATAAAACAGATACTCCCCCAGCCACGCGCCATAGACGAATGGCTGGTCGGCCGGCAACGACCCACCGAACATGTTGGTAGTAGGGATGACGCCGGTGCGCGCGATGACCTCGCCAATTTTGAGATGCCACCAGAAATCGTTGGGCGGCAGCGGCGTCAGTGAAGTGTAGAACGTCAGACCGGCCAGGATCACAAGCAGCCACAGGGCATCTGTGCGGAGTCCATACCGGTGATACCGTGTCAATTTTTGTAACCAGGCCATCCCGCTACTCCTCTGAAAATAGCCACAGAGATCACAGAGATCACAGAGAAAACCCTTTGTGTCCTTGGTGTCCTTTGTGGTGAAAATTTTCATCCAACCGCTGGTGAACCGCCGGTTAATGATGAATTCCTCTGAAAATAGTCTGATAGTCTTTAGTCTAGTAGAGTCTGATAGTCATTTCCATTCAACCGCTGGTGAACCCCGGTCAATGACGAATTCCCTCGAAAATAGTCTCAACGGATTGAACGGATTCAACGGGGAAAATATCCGTTAAATTCCGTTACATCCGTTGAGAAAGTTTTTCATCCCACCGCCGGTGAAGGGCCGGTTAATGAAGACTCCTCGAAAATAATGAATGGGGATTAGGGTATCCAGGCTTCCAGGCTATAGAGCAGCAGCAAGAAAAACAGTCCCAGCAACCCCGTGATGATCCATCCTAGTTTGCGGGATGGCTTTTCAGCGCGTGGCGCCAGCCCCAAAAATACCGGGAATGCCAGGAACAAGTGGCGCAACAGCCCCATATAGGGGTGTGTTGCCCCGGTGTGATACCCAAAACTGACCAGGATGATGAGGGCGACATACCAGCGGTTGCTGGGCCGCAATCGTGGCCAGGCCCAGGCCGTCATCAACAAAAAGTAGCCGCCGCCTACCAGGTTGACGATCAGGTCTACGTCGGGCGCGCGCCAGAGTTGGATAATCGCCAGATACAGCGCTTGCCAGGGCCAGAGAAACGTTTGAACGGGCACCACTTTCACCGCGCTGGGCGAGATGAGGAAGGAGTAAATCAACGCATGAAGGCTGGTGAAGTCTACTGCCAGATCATTCAGAGCCAGAGCGCGATACACGATCCACACAAGGTAGCCGGCCGGGATCAGCGCCAGCGCGAGCCAGTCGCGCCAGGCGGCAAAGCTGACGCGCCAACGGCGACCGGCGTTTTCCCAGAGTTCCCAGGCGAGCGGCGCCAACAAAAATAACCCTTGCTGGCGGGTCAGGGTGGCTAACGCCCCCGCGCCGCCTGCGATCCACCATTGTTTCCGGCGGGCATAGTACAGACAGAGCGCCGCGAACAGGAGGAATAGCGGTTCAGCATAGGGGATGAAGAGGGCAAAAGCAAAAGGATTGCATAGCAACAGTAAGACCGCCGTGCGTGCGGTTGAGGGCGCCAGATCTAACCGGGCCAGGCGATAGACGATGCTGATCAAGAGGATGACTGCAAGGCTGTTGACAGTCAGGAGTGCCAGAATGGGAGGAAGCCCGATCTTGATGAGGGGGGTCGCCGTCCAGGGATACAGGGGGTGAAATTGCGCCGTGCCGTCATGAACGGCGTAGCCGCGAGTAGCGATCCAAATGTAATAAATGGTATCCCAACGTTGCCAGGGGGCCAGGCATACACGGGTCAACCATGCCATCAGGGGCGCGGTTGGCGGCCATAGCGGAACAGCTTGTTCGAGGGTGGTAAGGGGGCGGAGGTTGGAAATCAGGGTTGTCCATAATTGCGTCACCATTCGCAACGCAGCCCAAAAGCCAACAAGGGGATAGGGTGGCTTTTCTGTTGAGGGTGTCATGGGCATTGTTTGTTTGCTTGCCATAGTCCGATTTCTTGGATATCGAAGTCGTCACATTTTACACCCACCCGTCATCAGACGCAATGATCCTTTGGAGAGCCGTGCTCGCTCACCGTTTCAATTAGTCGCTTCGAACAATGCGCTCCCGATCTCACTGAATATGTTCTGGATGGCCGTCCCCAGGGTTGTGACAATAAAGATCACGACAACCGCGATCAACACCAAAATCAGGCCGTATTCAACTAATCCCTGCCCTTCTTCTTTGGGTAAAAATAACATTGCCAACCTCCTGCTCATTTGTTCCGCTACGCTTTCATCCTATTTTACATCAAAAGGGGCCTATCGGCGCTATTATTACCCCGCTTCTTTAAAAGCAAAGACCCCACATTGGAGTGGGGTCTTGCTGTTTTTCTGATGAATTGACAATTAGTTGCCAGGGCCAAGGCCGCTGACGACGTTGCTGAAGACGTTGTTGATAACGCCACCGAGGGTGGTCAGAATCACGATCACAACGATAGCAATCAGCACCAGGATGAGGGCGTATTCAACCAAGCCCTGACCTTCTTCACGTGGTAAGTACAGCATCTCGAACCTCCTTTAAGTATGTTTAATTTTCGAACCTGACTATATCTTACCTTATTCTACCCTAAGCCACAATAGGAATTTAGTACTGTTGAACATGGGGTCACATAGGAAATGAGTCCCATGGAGCTTTTCAGTATGGATATTGATCCCTTAGCTGAAATGTGTCCCTTTTGCCGCAGCGTTCTCTCGTTTCACGTTTTATGTAACCGCGTTGCCGGCCGTACAATCCGGTGTATACTGTCCTCATAAGTTATCTATCTTGCCGGGGGCCATGTGATGAAACGACTGGATGGATGGATGGGTAGAGATGGGACGCCCGTGACACTGCGGGAGAAATGGGTGGATTGGTTGCGTCGTCTGACCTGGCTGCGTCGTCCAGAAGTGTTGCTTAGCCTGGGGCTGGTGGTGGTGGTCCTGGCCCTGGTAGGCATTGTGGGTCAGATTATGAGTTCGAGACCGATGTTAGAGGACGTAACCCCTGAACCAACGGCTACGCCACGCCCTCAGTATACCCCTTCGTTGGCAACGTTCACGCCGACGCCGGCAGCCACACTCGCGCCGGTAGAAACCGCGACGTTTACGCCGCCGCCTACCGCCGCCGCCGCCGCGCGCTCACACACAGTCAAGGCCGGGGATACGCTCTTGGGCATTGCCCTGGAGTATGGCATTACTGTGGAGGCGCTCAAGGCCGCTAATGACATGGATGATGATGTGATCTATCTGGGAGATGTGCTTGTCATTCCAGGACAGACCGCGGCCCCCACTGAAACGCCGTTTCCGGCGGGTGCTGGTGTCATCCATGTTGTGGCCGCCAACGAAACGCTAGGGGAAATCGCGCTGCGTTATGGGATCACGACGGATGCGCTGTTGCGGGCCAATGAGCTGGATTCCGCCGACTTCATTCAGGTGGGCCAAAAGCTGATCATTCCTGGCGCCAATCCCACTCCCGCTGCTCCATAGGGGGGCCTGCTGCACTTGCTACGAAAAGCGCCCGGTTACTTCACCGGGCGCTTTTTATACCCCTGATGCGACTTGAACGCATGCTACCGGCTTCGGAGGCCG
>JAKQHY010000148.1 GCA_029555965.1 Chloroflexota bacterium
TAATCCCCGCCGTGCAAGAAAAAAGGGAATTTGGGGTTAATGGGGGAATATCGGGTGATCATAGCGTCTCCTTTCATCAAGGCAATGGAAATGAGAAATAAGTAATGAGTAAAGTTTTCTCAAACTCATTACTCATTACCCATTCCTCTTACTTGGGCAACAAAAAATAAAAGGTGTTCCCCTTACCAGAAAAGGGTTCAAGACCAATGATGCCATTGTGGGCAGCGACAATCAGCCGCGCCAGAATCAAGCTTACGCCGAGACCGGGATACTTGCGTTCTACCTGGCTCTGATGCAGGCGTTTGAAAAGCAATGCCGGAATCTCCCCCCCAACGGCGGGGCCGCCATCAGTGACGGCTGCCCGGATATGGCGCGCCTGATTGCCAAGCGAAAAGGTGATCGCCCCGCCGGGCGGCGTAAAGCGTATGGCGTTATCCAGGAAAATATTTGCGACCTGCACGATTCGTTCTGGATCAACCCACAACATCAGGGGGCCTGGCACGCAGTCGAAGATCAACGTATGCTGATTGGCGCTGGCCCGTGATTGCGCAGCGCGCACCACCTCCGCCAATAACGCGGCCAAATCCGTGGGCTGCCGGCGCAGGTTATGCGGCGCAATCCCCTTCATCGCCCCCAGGTCGCGCACCAGAGCGGTCAGTTGCCGGGACTGCTCCTGCAAATGATGCAAGGTCTCCTCCTGCGCTGGGGTCAACGTTCCCAAAGCATCCTCCAACAACAGCTCGGCATAACTCTGGATGAACATCACGGGAGTACGCAGTTCCTGCGCCACGTCATTGAACAGCTCGGCCTCCGAAGTCTCCTGTGCTTTCAACAAAGCATTGGTCTCTTCCAACTGGCGCGCCTGTTCCTGAGTGTGCTGGAAAAGCTGAATCGTCGCCAACACTTTGCTCAATTGGTATGCGATGATGAACAATAGTCGTTGATCCCGCGCCTGGAACGGCTGTTGCCGCGCCAACAAAATGGCCCCCATCGGCGTTCCCTCATGAAGAACTGGCGCTTCCAGGTAAGAAAGCAAGGCATTGGACGGCAGCGCCCCCGCCTCCTGTCCACGAATAATGATTTGCGTCTCCTCGGCAGTGGAGGACGCCGCAAGCGCCAGGGCGTTGAGGGAAGAACGCCAATGCGTCTGAAGTTGCTCAAATTGCGCCGGGGTCAAAGCGACGCGCAGGCGCATCACCTTCATGTGCTGCATGCCATTCAATTGAATTCCGCTGACCTCGTAGGGAACGCCATCGTGCAATTCTTCCAGGATTTGTTTCAGCATTTCGGGCAAGTCATGGCCGGTCATCGCCCGGGTGATCTGGTACAAGGCGCGCGCGCTCTTTTCGCGCCCCACCGTTTCCTGATAAAGTTGCACATTCTCCACGGCGATCCCCAGGTAATTGCTCTCGGTCGTCAACACCTCCTGCGTTTGCAGTGATACTTCGACGTTATCCGGGGTAGCGAGAAGCAGCCAGCCTAACAGCCGGCCATGGGTCTGCAACGCAATCTGCGCGACGGTATAGGGAGGGGTGGCAGCTCGCCGGATCAACAATGGAGACAGGGGGGGCGACAAAAGAGCAGTTTCGCGCAACGGATTGATAAGGTTACGGAGCGTTTCCTCGTCCCCCACACTGGCCTGGGATGTCAACGCGCCACTGGCGGCATCTTCCACCAAGAACACCCCTACCGACCAGCCCAGGAAATCCAAGGTGCGTTGCAGTGATTCGCGCGCCAGGCTTTCCAAGGATTGCCGCGGCGCGATGGCCGCCGCAAGATCGAAGAGAAAAGCGCGCTCGCAGGACTGGCGGCGCATCTCCTCATGCAAGGCCGCGTTCTTCAAGGCCACCGCGACGTGATCGGCAATACTACCGAGCAAACGGACTTCTTCCGGGTCGAATTGACGAGGGTGGCGGCTCATCGCGCTCAACACACCCACCGGCTCGCCGCCGGTCAACATCGGCACAAGGATGGAAGCGTTGACATGCTCCTGGCGAAATTCCGGCGTCGCCAGGCGCGGCTCATCTTCCAACGACCCCATAATGAGAGGCTGTTGCGTCTGCAACGTTTCCCAGGCCAACCCCTTCCCGCGCGGCAGACGCACGGGGGTTTGCGCAAACGCATGGAGGCCGCGCTGTGCCCTAATCACCAGGTCGCCGGTCTGCGCTTCGATCACGCTGATGGCAGCGGCCTCCACCTCCAACACGCGCACCACTTCCTCGACGGCCTGCTGCATGACCTTATCCAAGTCAAGGCTCCGACTTACACGCAAACTCACCGCGTGCAGTGCGGCCATCTGGCTCTGCTGCTTCTCCAGTTGACGCTGCAACGGATGGGTGTCCGCCGGGATGGCGGCAAACTGGGTCTGGGCTTCCTCACTCCCCGGCATTCTTTCCTCGTTAATTCATAAAGTATGCGTTTAGTTTATCCCAGAAATAAGCGGCGACAAGTTATATAAGATGGACAAGTCCCAATGACGTGACAGTGCGCTACTCATACCGCAGTGCGTCAATCGGGTTGAGACGCGCCGCGCGCTGCGCCGGGTAGATGCCAAAGAACAACCCTACCGCCGCCGAGAATAGCGTCGCCAACACGACGGCGCCGACGGTAATGACCGCCTGGAAACCTTCGTCGCGCAGGAAGTAACTGATAGCCGTCGCCCCGGCGGCGCCCAACGCAATCCCGATCAGTCCGCCCAGCAAGGAAAGCATCACCGCCTCGGTGAGAAACTGCATCAAAATGTCCTGACGGCGCGCGCCCACCGCCTTGCGCAGCCCGATCTCACGAGTGCGCTCCGTGACGGAGACCAACATAATGTTCATGATACCGATCCCGCCCACCAGCAAACTGATGCCGGCAATCGCGCCCAGGAAAACCGTCAACACCCCCGTGATCTGCTGAAAAGTGCCAATAATATCCGACTGGCTGATGGCGGTGAAGTCGTCCGGCTCACCCGGCAGGATGCGATGCCGCTGCCGTAAGATTTGCGCCACTTCCTCAATGGCTGCATCCATGCGCTCCTCCGCCACCGCCTGCACATAAATAAACGATAGCCGTGGCTCCCCCCGGTTGGTGCGGCGCGGCGCAATCCGGCTGAGCATCGTGTTCAGCGGCACGAGAATGACTGCATCCTCGCTGCCGAAACTGCTGCCGCCGCGTTGCTCCAACACCCCTACCACGCGAAAGGGAATGCCTTTGATACGGACAACCTCGCCAGTAGGATCAGGATCGTCGGGGAAGAAATAATCAGCCGTATCTTGCCCCAGCACGGCCACCCGCGCCATACCCTGGTTGTCGGCGGCGCTGATGAATTCGCCAATGCGCGGATACCAATTGCGCACTACGGTGTAATCCGGCGTCACCCCCTGGATATCCACCCGCTTATCCTTGCCGGGCGTAGTGACGCGCTCATTCCCCTGCACCAGCGGCGCTACCCGCGCCACGTCCGGCGCATCCAAAGGATTGCGCAGCGCCTCGGCGTCCTTAAGGGTCAGGTACGCCGGCCGTTTCAATTCCTGCTCAAAGGAGCCGGGGATGATAAAAAACAGGTTGCTTCCGATAGATTGGAACTGCGTCGTGATATATGCCTGAACGCCCTCCCCCACCGACATCAGCGTGATGACCGCGCCCACCCCGATGATGATGCCCAGCATCGTCAGCAAAGAGCGCAGTTTATTCGCAGTTAAGGCCTTGACCGCCAGACGGAGACTTTCCAAGACTTTCATGGCAGAGGTTCCTCCTCTGCCTCCAGCACGGTATCTACGGCCTGAATGGGGGCTTCGACCATTTCCTCGCGCCGCAGTTTGCCATCAAAGAGATGTAACACGCGCTGCGCGTGGTGGCCGATGCGCAAGTCGTGCGTCACCAGCACCACCGTGATGCCGCGTTCCCGATTGAGGCGCTGAAGAATCTCCATCACCTCCTTGCCCGATTGGCTGTCGAGGTTACCGGTCGGCTCGTCGGCCATGATGATGGCCGGTTCGTTGACCAGGGCGCGAGCAATAGCAACGCGCTGCTGCTGACCACCGGAAAGTTCGTTGGGCATGTGGTGAATACGGTCGCCCAGCCCCACCGCTTCTAACATCGCCACCGCACGTCGGCGACGCTCGCGGGGCGCCACGCCGGCATAGACCAACGGCAACAGCACGTTATCCAACGCGGTGGTGCGCGGCAGCAAATTGAAGCTCTGAAAGACAAAACCCACCCGCCGGTTGCGCACTGCGGCCAACGCATCCTCGCTCATCTGGCTCACGTCCTCGCCATCGAGCGTATACTGCCCCCATGTCGGCTGGTCGAGGCAACCGAGAATGTTCATCAACGTGGACTTGCCCGATCCCGAAGGCCCCATAATAGCCACAATCTCCCCATGCTTCACCGCCAACGACACCCCACGCAACGCGTGGACTTCAGTTTCGCCCATCTTGTAGATTTTGTGCAGTTGCTCGATCCAGATCACAATGTCACTGGGATGTACCATGTCAATCTCCCCGCGAAGGCGGCCCGGTCATTTCCATCAGATTGCGCGCCTCTGTTACCAGCGCGACCGTATCCCCCGGCGCCAGACCGGAAAGCACCTCGGTATAACTCTCATTGCGCTCGCCGACCACGATCTCGCGGCGCGTCAGGATGTTGTCCACAAAGGTATAGGCATAGGTCACGCTGCTGACCTGGTCCGTGCGGACGGCCCAATTGGGAATCACCAGCACATTCTCCAATCGGCGCGTGCGGATGGCAATATTCGCCGTCATCCCTTCACGCACGGTCGCGCCTCCCTGAGCGGTAAGGCGCACACGCAGTGGATAAGCGATGAGGCCGCTGACACTGGCGGCATCGGGGGTAATGGCAATGCGCTCCACCACCCCCGCTAAGACCGCATCGGGGTACGCATCCAGTGTAACCGTCACCGGCTGCCCCACCACAATCCGGCCAATGTCAATCTCGTCTACCGTAGCATCTACAAAAAACACACTGTCATCCAGCAGAGTGATAGCTGGCGCGGCGGTAGAGGCAGGTGCCCCCACCTGAAGATTGACGCTCGCCACAACACCGCCGAAGGGCGCGGTGAGCACATTGTCGCTCAGCGCAGCGCGGACTTCGGCCAGGTTGAGCTGCGCCTGTTCGATTTGTAACTCGGTCAGGCGCACTTGATCCGGGTCGGCGCCCTCCTGAAGCTGGGCCAGCGCCGCTTGCGCCTGCCGGTAGGACAGGTAGGCCGCCTGCCACTGGCTTTGCGCTTGCTGCACTTGATAGTCGGCCTTGACCTGGGTAATCCCCACATTACCTTCCGCTTCGAGGTAGGCGACAGTCATCCCCGCGCCGTAGGCTTCCGGCAGGCCGTACTTCTTGAGGACATCCTGATAATTCAGATAGGCGTCTTTCACGTCATCCCGCACTTCCTGGGCGAGACGCACGCTATACGCCCGCTGCGCCTCGGACACGTCCTGGCTGAGGCCGGCCACCGTCAAGGATTGCGCCGCATCCTGGATTGCCAGCTCGGCCAGGGCCAGGTCATCGGCGGATACCGGTTGCGTCAGTGCTTGCAGGCTCAGGCGGGCGCGTTCCAGCGCAAGTTCGGATTGGCGCACCGCAAATTCCAGCGCGGTTGTGTCCAATTCCGCCAATGTCTGCCCCGGGACCACCCGGTCGCTCACCTTAACGGCAACGGCTGTGACCATGCCGGGGGTGCTGAAACGCAGGTCAATGCGGCGATTGACGGCTACCGCGCCGCTGGATGCGATATTCAATTCGAGGTCGCGCTGAACAACTTGCGCCGTGCGCAAGATGTCCTGGTTCCGCAATTGGGTCTGTTGCCGGTCACGCCACCACAGCCCTCCGGCGGCAATCAATGTCGCCAGAATTGCCACCAGCAGCCAAGCAAAAATTTTCTTAAACCCTCGCTTCTTCCGTTTTGCAGAAGAGTATTCCTGTTTTACCTTCATCTATTCCTCAATGGATTGAACCAACTCAAAAGGAACCGGCTGCGCTACAGCTCTAAACGACTAGGGCCTTTCCAGATCGCTGAAGAGAGTGCGCTCCTCAGTAACCAAGGCCACCACGTCGCCCGGTTCCAGGCCGGCAAGCACTTCAGTGTGGGTGTCGCTCCGCTCCCCCAGGAGCACCACCACCCGCACCGGCGCGCCATTTTCCAGGCGATAGCAGTAGATGACGCCTTCGCGCAAGTCGGTGCGAATGGCCCAGTTGGGGACCAGAATCACAGCGGGACGGCGGCTGGCGGCCACCACTACGTTCGCCGTCATCCCATCGCGGACGGCGACGCCGGCGGTGTCGGTAATGCGGACGCGCGCGCGGTAGGAGATGATGCCGCCAACATTGGTGGGGGCAGGAGCCAGGTTTTCCACCTGCCCGCGCAGGGGAGTTCCCGCGTAGGCATCCAAGGTGATGGTAGCCACCTGCCCCAGAGCCATTCGCCCAATATCCATCTCATCCACCATGACATCCACAAAAAAGGCACTGTCATCTATCAACACCACCGCCGCGCCCTGCAACGGGGCCGAGACGCCCGCCTGAACATTCACGGCGCTTACCAGGCCGTCCCCAGGCGCGATCAACACCGCATCGGCCAGATTACGGCGCGCCTGCTCCAGATTAAGTTCAGCCTGCGTGACCTGCAATTCAGCCTGGGCAAGTTGTGTCGCATTGGGGCCTTGTTCCTGCTTTTTGAGTGCGTACTGCGCCTGTTGATAGCGATAGTAGGCCGCCAGCCATTGATCATCGGCCTGCTTGACGATCAAATTGGCATTGATGCGGGCGATGCGTTCTTGCTCGACCAGGTTCTCATATTTGGCATAAGCTTTGCCCACGTCGCCGCCTTTATCCTGGACACTCTGATAATCCTTGAAGGCGTTCTCACGCGCGCGCTGCGCATCTACAATGAGAGCATCCGCATCGGCTTTGGCAGTGATCTTGCCCAGGCGCAGCGCTTCCAGGGTTTGCGCGGCGCTCTGGGCTGTCAGCCGGGCCAATTCCAGGTCGGTCGCATCTGCCGGGCGGGTCAAGATTGTGAGGTTAAGTTGCGCTTGTTCCACGGCGATTTCGGCGTTCTGCACCGCCCGTTCCAATTCCGCCGTGTCGAGTCGGGCCAGGACCTGGCCGGCCTTGACACGCTCATTTTCCGCCACGGCGACAATCGCAACCGTCCCGGCGCGACGGAAGAATACATTCACCTTGTCGTTCACCGCCAGATTGCCGCTGGCCGCCACTGTGATCTCCAGATCGCCGCGCGTTACTTCTGCCATACGCAAAATCTCAGCAACCGGCTGTAGGGTCGCCTGCCGGTCGCGCCACCACCAAAACGCGGAAATGGCACCGCCAAGAATTGCGATGACAACAAACCAGGAAAATATTTTTTTCATCTTGCCGTCTCGCTCCTCGATTTACATACTTATTCTACCACAAACTCCTGCCTATCCGGGTCTTTTGTCAAAGCCCTGTAGGGCTATCGCATTTGGAGAGCTTTGTTCCGCTGCGCTGCCTGTTGTGCCGCTAAAGCGGCGTTTTTAGAAGTTACGCTTTGATGTATAATCTCAGTATGATGAAAGTTTGGATTGGTAATAACGGCTTTTACGGAAATCTGAGGGGATGCCCCTCAGACCCCTATCTCAATCTGTCCAAAGTGTGATAATGATGAACGAGAATAATCATCGCGGCCCCTACGATCTTGATCTGGACAAAATCCTGATTGTGGATGATTTGCCCCTCAACCGGCGATTAATGATGTTGATGTTTCACGACACCGAGTTCACCATCAGCGAAGCTGCGGACGGCGAAGAAGCTATAGCTAAATCCCAGGCCGAGTTACCTTTCCTGGTGATCACCGATGTGCAGATGCCGGTGATGGATGGCTATGGCCTATGTGAAGCCATCAAACAATCCCCCAAAACCGCAAACATCGCCGTCATTTATGTCACGGCGCATCATCGCAGCACGGAATATCTCGCCAAAGGTCTGAATCTGGGCGGCGACGATTACATCTACCGGCCTTTCCAGCGCGAAGAATTGTTGGCGCGCACCCGCGCCATCGCCCGCCTCAAACGCGCCGAAGTCGAAGCCTGGCGTCAGGCGCAGGTGGCCGAGCGCCGCAATCAAGATTTGACTCTATTGTATCAGGTCGGCAATGCCCTGACCTCCACGTTAGACACACAACAGGTACTCCACAAGACGACGCAATTGGTGCAACAATTCTTAGGGGCCGAAATCGCCTCTCTGTGGCTGTTGGACGAAAGCGGGCAGCAACTCATCTTGACGGCCTCGTCAGAGGAAGGCAGCGAGAGATTGACTGGATACACACTTCCGGTAGATCAGGGGATCGCCGGCCATGTGGCGCGCACCGGCGAACCATACTTCTCTGCCGACGTAGAGGAAGATGAAAAACATCACCCCACATTTGATGACGCCAGCCCTTACCGCCCCCGGTCCATTCTGTGCGTGCCCCTGCGCGTCGCGGGACGTGTCACCGGCGTCATTCAAGCGTTGCACCAGCAACCACAGTGTTTTTCCATCAGCGACCTCCAGCTTTTTGAATCCGTCACCAGTTCGGTCAGTATTGCGGTAGAAAACGCTCGCCTCTTCGAGGAAGTCCGGATCTTCAACCAGCAACTCGAGCGCATGGTCATTGAGCGCACCCGCCAGTTAGAACAAGAAAAAGAACGCACCTGGGGTATCCTCGCCAATATGGCCGACGCTCTGGTGGTGATAGACCACAATCAGAACATCCTGATCGCCAATGTGGTCGCCGAAGATCTGTTGAACTTTCGCCTGGCCGATATGATTGGGCGCCCCATCCCGCCGGATTTCCTGGACAATACGCTCTGGCGTTCCCTGGATGCGATGGCGCGCAGCCCGGAACAGCGCTCCAGTGCGGCAGTAGACCTTCCCAATCCCGTGCGTCCTGAAGAAATCCTATCCATCCAGTCACGCTCCTCTAAAATCCTGGGAGAATCCGGGCAACGCGACACGGTCGTCGTGCTGCGGGATATTACAGCCCTCAAGGAAGTAGAACGGATGAAGGCGCAGTTCATGGCCGGCGTCACGCACGAGTTAAAAACGCCATTGGCAGTGATTCGCACGCACGCCAACAACTTAACTACCTACTACCGCCGCCTTCCGGATCGCAAACGCAAAGAATTGATCGCCGCCATCGAAAAACAGGCCCACATTCTGGAGCGCCTCGTCGGAGAAATCCTCGATGTGGCGCGCCTTGACGCCGGCAGCACCCTCCAAAAACAGCGACTTGATGTGGGACAAATCGTGGATCAAGTCATAACCGAACTACGGCCCCTGGTGGAACAAAAACGCCTGAACTTACGGTGGAAAAAACCGCCCAAACCCCTGTTCGTCAGCGCCGACTTAAACCGATTGGAACGTGTCGTCCGCAATCTCGTGGATAACGCCATCAAATACACCCCCGCCGGCGTCATCGAGGTCGAAGTGCGCACCGTGTTGGCGGATGGCCGGCCCCAAATCCACCTTCAGGTGATAGATACCGGCATTGGAATTCCTGCCGAACAACTCTCGCGCATTTTTGAAAGGTTTTATCGAGTGGACCCGGCGCACACGATCCCTGGCGCCGGTCTGGGACTCGCCATCGTCAAGGAAATCGTGGAGGCCCACGGCGGCGAAATACAGGTCAGCAGCACACCAGGAAAGGGCAGTACTTTTGAGGTCATCTTACCGGGAATCGTAACATAACCGGCCTGGCGCGCAACAGCCACCAAGAGCCGGTCAATGGGGAATGCATGGCTTTCGACTTTTGACTAAAACTTATTCTCAAGGAGGTAATTCATGGGTGAAATTATCCTGGTAGTGGACGATAACCCCGATCTGGTGGACGGAGTCAAACTCACCCTGGAAATGGAAGGATTCCAGGTTTTGACGGCGCTGTCAGGGCAGGAAGCCCTGGACATCCTACAGCGCATCACCCCAGACTTGATCTTGGCTGATATTATGATGCCCAACCTGGACGGTTACGAACTGTACGTGCGGGTCCACAATGATGAACGCTGGCTGCACGTTCCGTTCATCTTCCTCACGGCGAAAACCAGCAAAGAGGACATCCGTAAGGGCAAGGAGATGGGCGCCGACGATTACATCACCAAGCCGTTCGATCCGCAGGACCTGGTTGCCGTCGTGCGCGGAAAGTTAAAACGTATTGCCGAACTGACCGGACGATATGCGCCGGGGAGCCTGCGGGGAATGGTACGGGCGTTCTGGCGGGGCAAATTTGGCCCATTCCCGTTCCCCCTGCTCGCGCTCTTCCTGCTGGCGCTGATCATTGGGGCGACCATGTGGCTGACACGCACCCTAGGCGGGGGGCCGCTCGTCACACCGCCGGCAGAGGAAGAAACGTTGCGGTCGGATGTGGGGGGGATGGTAACCGTCTCCGGAGGGCGCTTTATCCTCGGCTCGGATGTGCCCGGCGCGACGCCGCGCCAGGAAGTCAACCTACCGACCTTCAAAATGGACAAATACGAGGTGACCTATGCCCAGTATCAAGTATTCGTCGCCGAAACGGGCCGCGCCGCGCCGTGGGGCACGTACCCGACGGAACGCGCCGCGCACCCGGTTGGCTCTGTTGCCTGGGAGGATGCGCGCGCCTACTGCGAATGGGCCGGCAAGCGGCTGCCGACCAGCGCAGAATGGGAAAAGGCCGCGCGCGGCGCGGAAGGCTTCATCTATCCCTGGGGGAATACGTGGAAAGAGGGTCTGGCAAACACCAAAGAAGCGGCCATAAACACCACCCAAGCCGTTGGCAGCTACCCCGACGGTGCCAGTCCTTATGGCGCGTTGGACATGGCCGGCAATGTGTGGGAGTGGGTAGATGATTGGGCGGAACCGGAACAGTCGCGCAAAATCATCCGGGGCGGCGCATGGAATGCCATCGCCGACTGGACGCAAGCCTATAAGACCAACGCGGTGCGCCCTACAGAGACCCGCGACTACATCGGCTTCCGCTGCGCGCGGTAAAATCATTGGGAGAAGCAAACCGGCGAGCTTAGTCAGCTCGCCGGTTTTTTTATCAGCAGATTTTTAGACTGGCGCGTTCAATCTGTGAGAAAACAGCGTAGTCTCTACAGTTTGGTGAGAGTGCGCCGGAGGTAGGGGAGCAGCGCGTGCGCCTTCCCGGCGCCCACCGCCACACACGCCATCGGTGCGTCAGCGACGTAAACCGGCACGCCTGTCTCCTGCGTCAACATCTGATCCAGGTTGCGCAATAACGCCCCGCCGCCGATCATTGTCATACCCCGATCAATAATGTCCGACGCCAGTTCTGGCGGCGTGCGCTCCAACACCGACTTGACCATATTGATGACCAACGCCAACGGTTCTTCCAATGCCTCGGCAATATCATCTGACGTGATCTCAACACTGCGCGGCAAACCCGTCACCTGGTCGCGGCCCTGGACTTCCATCACAATGGGATCTTCGACGGGCATCGCTGTGCCGATACGAATCTTGGCCTCTTCCGCTGTGGGCAAACCAAGCATCAAGTTGTACTTGCGACGCACGTAGGCCGCAATCGCCTCGTCCATCCGCACGCCCCCCACGCGCACGGCCAGTGAGGTGACCACGCCGTAGACCGACAGCACGGCCGCCTGACTGGCGCCGCCGCCCAAATCAACAATCATATGACCGCCCGGCGTATGAATGGGCAATCCCGCCCCGATGGCGCCCGCCAACGGCTCCGGGATGAGATAGGCGCGACTGGCGCCGGCATCCTGGGCCGCCTGACGTACCGCGCGGCGTTCCACCTGCGTTGCCCCAAACGGCACAGTCAACACCACGCGTGGCTTAAAGAGCCGGAGCTTACCCACCGACCGGTTGATAAAATGTGAAAGCATATCGCGCGTCACGCGATAGTCCGCAATCACGCCTGCCCGCAACGGACGCCGCACCTGAATCGTTTCCGGCGCGCGCCCCATCATCGCGCGCGCCTCCTCTCCCACGGCAACCACCTCGCCGTTATCAATCTGTTGGGCCACAACCGACGGCTCTTGCAGCACAATGCCGCGCCCTCGCACATAAACCAACACGTTTACCGTGCCTAAATCAATTCCTAGCTCTTCTAACAACGCCATATCAGGTGTTTTCTCCCTGGAAAATACTCTTGCCGAATTGATAATACACGAAATAGACATTTTGTCCAATAACCGCGCCGCAAATTGCCCTTGGCCCTAACCTGAGTATACTATGCAAGACAATTCGTCAGAAATTTTAACCTTTTTGTAACAACATTTTACGGTCACATCGTATATAGTTGGATTGATATGAGAAGTAGCACTGGTGGGCTGATTAAGTTTTAACCTTGCAATGATTATGGGGAGGATATGTGACGTTCCAGTCAAACGAAGATAAAACACGGCGCTGGCCGCTGCTCAATAAAAACCAATCCCTTCAATCCCATTGGTGGGCACTGCTGGAAAACACGACGGACTTGATCGCGGAGTTTGATCGCGACATGCGGCTCCTGATGTGCAACACCGCCTATCGCCATGTCGTTCAGGGCCTTTGCGGATGTGATCCTGAAGCGGGAATGACATTGGAAAGCATGACCACACCGCTCCTTTACGTCACGATCCGGGAAGATTTTGTCCAGGTGTTGGCCGGCGAACGTTTCTGCAAAGAATATGCCTACCCCGGCGTCAATGGCGAGTCCTCTCAGATGTATGAGATTTCCTATAGCCCGGTTCTCAAAGATGGTGAAGTAGTCGGCGTATCGCAGTTGGCGCGCAACATCACCCCCTACAAACACGCCGAGGAAGCCCTCAAGGAAAGTGAGTTGCGTTTCCGCAATTTGTTTGAGAACACTCCGGATGCAGTCTTTGTGGAAAGCCTCGCCGGCAATGTACTGGACGTGAATCCGGCGGCCTGCCTCCTTCACGGGATGCCCGCGGAAACACTCATCGGCAAAAACATTCTGGAGTTGGTGCCGCCAATCCACCGGGATGGAATCCGACACAATTTTCCCGATATGGTCATCGGCAAATTGCGTTTGTTGGAAAGCTACAGCTTGGCCGCCAACGGACAGGCCATACCGGTCGAAATCAGCGTCAGCCACATTGAATACCGGGGAGAACCGGCCCTGCTGCTCCAGATGCGCGACATTTCAGCCCGTAAGAAAGCAGAAGCCATTCAGGCTCGCCGCGCCCAAGAATTATCCATGCTGAACCGCGCAATTCAGGCTTTGAATTCTACCCTGGATCAAGATCAAATTTTAAGCATCGTGTTGGAAGAAGTGCGACGCCTGCTCAATGTATTTGCGAGTTCGATCTGGCTCATAGATGAAACAACCAACGAACTCGTATGCCGGCAGGCGACCGGACCGCAAAGCCAAATGGTGTTGGGTTGGCGTTTGCAAAGCGGACAGGGCGTGGCTGGCTGGGTGGCCCAAACAGGGCAAAGTCTGCTGATTCCCGACACAATGAGCGACAAACGGCATTTCCGAGGAGTGGCGCAGCGCATCCAACAGGATTTGCGCTCGTTGATTACGGTGCCTTTAAAAGCCAAGCAGAAAGTGATCGGCGTGCTGCAAGTAGTAGATCAGCAAGTGAACCGCTTTGGGAGTAGTGATTTGACGCTGCTGGAGCCACTGGGGATTGCCGCCGCCATTGCCATCGAAAATGCGCGCCTGGTGGAAAACCTGGAAAAAGAAGTGGCAGAGCGCACTGCGGAAATCGCAGCCGAGCGGGACAAAAGCGAAGCCATCCTGCACAGCGTCGGCGACGCCATCGCTATGGTGAACACGGCATTGCAAGTCCATTACATCAACCCGGCTTTTGAGAAACTCACCGGCTATACCGTTGCCGAGACCTGGAATCAACCCCTTGACACACTGCTTGGAGATGTGGGCGAACCAGTCCGGCAAGGAATCCTGAACGGCTCGAAAAATGGCGCGAGCTGGCAGGGCGAAGTCACCATCCGCCGCAAAGATGGCCGCACGTGCGAGGTGGCGCTAACTTCCGCCCCCATCCGCGACGCTGACGGGGTTCTGCTTGGTTATGTCGTCAGTCACCAGGACATCAGCCGGTTCAAAGAGCTGGACGAAGCGCGGCGCCAATTCATCAGGAATGTCTCCCATCAGTTCCGCACGCCCGTGGCAACCCTCAAAGCGCAAGCCCACGTGATGCAGTACACCCCACAGTCAGAACAGAACCAGCGCTACATCGCCATGATGCAGGAACAGATCGTCACGTTAACCAAATTGATTGAGGACATCATCGCCATGACGGTGTTGGACAGCGGTGAAATCGTGCGTACCTGGGAACGGGTTTCACTGGCTGAGTTAATGTTCACAATGCTGGATCGCTATAGCCAGAACGCAGAGAAAACCGGCGTGACGTTCGCCATGGGCGAGGAAGCGCCCCCCACACTGTGTGTTCAGGGCGATCGGGGACGCCTCCTGGAAGCCCTCGGCAAAATCGTGGATAACGCCCTGAAATTTACCCCGGCCGACGGCCGCATCACGCTGCACGCCGGGATCGCCTGGCGGGATGAACGCGATTGGGCCACGCTGAAGGTTCAGGACACCGGGCCGGGCATCCCTGCCGACGAACAAGACAGGGTGTTTGAACGCTTCTTCCAGGGGCGTCTGGCAGAATCAGGACACATGCCGGGCACGGGCCTGGGGTTGAGCTTCGCCTGGGAGGTGCTGCGGGCGCACGGTGGTCACATCACCTTGGAAAGCCCTGAAGGCAAAGGTCTCGCAGTCACCCTCTGGCTACCTCTGGCGCCAGAAAGTTGACAAAACCAGGATGTCAAGTAAAATGTCACCCATCTGATAGGAAGAAAGTCATGTTAATTCAACAACACTTTATCAATTTCGCCAAGAAGCCGGACCGCTAGGTCCGGGTTTTTTGGTTGATTCAATCCACAAACCGGCCCTGGCGTTCACCGAACCAGGGCCGGTTTTTCTTGGAGGCAAAAAAAATGAGGGAAACGCAGTCCCATACCATCATCAAGAAAAACAAGTGCAGCAAGCCGGACGTATCGTCTGGATAGCTGTGTTTGTCTGAAAACCCAGAGCCAGCTCCCAGGCGCAAGACCGGAAGCTGGCTCTTTTCGTCAGTCTAACGCGCGCAGGGGAAATGGATTTCAGGAAACCATCAATCAGAAGGGGGAAAGGAAGAAATGCCATTAGACAATTTTCGGATCATTGAATCCACCCTGCGCGAGGGGGAACAATTCGTGGGGGCGAGCTTCACCACGGCGCAGAAGGCGGAGATTGCGCGATTGTTGGATGCGTTCGGTGTGGAATGTATCGAGCTGACCTCGCCGCTGGCGTCGCCGCAGAGCCTCGCGGACGCCAAAGCCATCGTCGCCCTGGGACTGAAGGCGCGCATCCTCACCCACGTCCGCTGCCGCATCGAGGACGCCAAAGTCGCCATTGACACGGGAGTGGATGGCGTGGACGTGGTCATCGGCACGTCGTCGCTGCTGCGCCAGTTCAGCCACGGCAAGGAGATGGACGAGATCATTGACACCGCGCGAGAAGTCGTGTCGTTCGTGCGCGATCAGGGCGTGGCCGTGCGCTTCAGCACGGAGGACTCGTTCCGCAGCGCGCGCGAGGACTTGTTCCGCGTCTACGAAGCCGTGGACGCCATCGGCGTGAACCGCGTGGGCATTGCCGACACGGTAGGCGTGGCGACGCCGCGCCAGGTGTACGAGCTGGTCAAGGAGCTGCGCGGGCGCGTTAAGTGCGACATCGAGTTCCACGGGCACAACGACTCCGGTTGCGCCATCGCCAACGCCTTCGAGGCGCTGGACGCGGGCGCGACGCATGTGGACACGACGGTGCTCGGCATCGGGGAACGCAACGGCATCACGCCGCTCGGCGGGCTGATCGCGCGGGTCTACGCCAGCAACCCGGCGCTCGTCCACAAGTACGATCTGCCGCTGTTGCGCAAAATTGATGGCGCCGTGGCGCAGATGGTCGGCGTGGATATTCCCTTCAACAACTACATCACCGGCATCACCGCCTTCACGCATAAGGCCGGCATCCACGCCAAGGCTATCCTCAACAACCCGGAGACCTACGAAATCCTCAACCCACAGGACTTCGGGATGACGCGCTACATCAGTATCGCCCACCGGCTCACCGGCTGGAACGCCATCAAGAACCGCGCCGAACAACTCGGCCTCACCCTGAGCGACGAGAAAATCAAAGCCATCACCGAACACATCAAGGCGATGGCCGACGAGCGCCAAATCTCGCTGGACGACGTAGACGGCCTGCTCCGCTGGGTCAACAACGGGCACGCCTTGCCGGAAAGCGCCGCCGTTACAACGTAGTATCACAAGAAAAGAGTAATGAGAAATGAGTCAACAGTAATGAGTGTGACCACTCAGTCCTCAGTCCTCAGTCCTCATTACTCATTTCCCATTACCCATTATTTAACCCAAGAAAAGGAGTCTATCTAACTATGTTTGCCGAATGTCCCGAATGTGCTGCTGAAATCGAATTGGCCCCGGACGCCATCGTTGGCGAAATCGTCGTGTGCCCCGACTGCGGAATGGAGCTGGAGGTCGTCAACCTTGATCCTCCGGCGGTGGACGCGGCCCCGGAAGAAGAAGAAGACTGGGGAGAATAGGGGGATAGTAGACGGTAGACAGTAGACGGTAGACAGGCCGTCTACCGTCTACCGTCTACCCCAAAGGAGAACCTACTATGACTAAAGTCGGCTTACTCTGCTCCCGCATCCGCGTGGAGGAAAAACTGCTAATTGAAGAATTACAACGGCGCGGCGTGCCCTTCGATATTCTGGACGACCGCACAATGACCTTTGACATCCAAAACAACGGTTGGCACTACGACGTAGTGCTGGAGCGCTGCATCAACCACTCGCGCGCCCTGTTTGCGCTGCTGCTGTTCCAGGATTGGGGCATCCCTACCGTCAACACCTACGAAGTCGCCGAGAACTGCGGCAATAAGCTGCTCACGACCAGCGCGCTCGTGCGAGCCGGCGTCCCCACCCCGCATACGGTGGTCGCCTTCACGCCGGAGTCGGCCCTGGAAGCCATCGAGCGGATGGGCTACCCGGTGGTGCTCAAACCCGGCGTCGGCTCGTGGGGGCGGCTGCTCTCCAAAATCAACGACCGCGACGCCGCCGAGACAGTGTTGGAACACAAGGAAGTCCTCGGTTCCTACCACCACTCGATTTACTACATCCAGGAATACGTCCACAAACCGAACCGCGACATCCGCGCCTTCGTCGTCGGCGACGAGACCATCGGCGCCATCTACCGCACGTCGGAGCACTGGATCACCAACACGGCGCGCGGCGGCAAGGCCACCAAGTGCGAAGTCACGCCCGAACTCAACGACCTGTGCCTCAAAGCGGCGGCGGCGGTCGGCGGCGGCGTGGTCGCGCTGGACATCTTTGAAGACCCGGAGCGCGGCCTGCTCGTCAACGAGATCAACTACACGATGGAATTCCGCAACAGCATTGACACCACCGGCGTCAACATCCCGGCAAAGGTGGTGGATTATACGCTGCAAGTAGCGAAGCGATAAGGCTTTTTCACCGCAGAGGACGCGGAGAACGCAGAGCTATTATAAAAGCTTTGCGCACGCTGCGCACGCTGCGGTGAAATTTCGCCCGCTTGTGCAAACCATGAGATAGAGAGAAAACAATGACAACAGACACAACCCTGAATATTCGCCCCTTCCGACCGGAGGACGAAGCCGCTGTAGTAGACCTGTGGCAGCGCTGCGCCCTCGTCACCCCACGGAACGATCCGCACAAGGACATCGCCGCCAAGCTGGCCTTCCAGCCGGACCTGTTCTTCGTCGGCGCGCTGGACGGGCAGGTGATCGCCAGTGTGATGGTGGGCTACGAAGGCCATCGCGGCTGGGTCAACTACCTGGCCGTCCACCCTGACCACCAACGGCGCGGCTTCGGGCGGCAGATGATGGCCCACGCCGAAACCGTGCTGCGCGACCTCGGCTGTCCCAAGCTCAACCTGCAAGTGCGCGAGACGAACCTCAGCGTCCGCGGCTTCTACGAAAGCCTGGGATTCACCAGCGATCACGTGATAGGGCTGGGGAAGCGGCTGGCGTGAGATGCAAGAGGCAGGAAGCAGGATGCAAGACGCAGGATGCACGATGCAGGACGCCGACGCGCTGCTGGTTGGGCTGGTAGAACAGTACAGTCCTTCGACGCAGGAGCGACCCGCTGTGGAGTATCTGGTCGGGCAGATGAGCGCACTGGGCTTTCGCGCCTACGTGGACGGCGCGGGCAACGCGGTGGGCGAGCTGGGCGATGGGGAGCGCGTGATCCTGCTGCTCGGTCACATTGACACCGTGCCGGGCGTCATCCCGGTGCGGCGCGAGGGGGACTTGCTTTACGGGCGCGGCGCGGTGGATGCGAAAGGCCCGCTGGCGACGTTTGTGGCGGCCGCCGCGCGGGCCGGCGCGCAGCCGGGCAAGCGCATCATCGTCGTGGGCGCAGTCGAGGAGGAAGCCGCAACCTCCAAGGGCGCGCGCTTCCTCCTCGACAAGCTGGCGCCGGAGGCTGTCGTCATCGGCGAGCCGAGCGCCTGGGATCGGCTGACCGTCGCGTACAAGGGCCGCCTGCTCGTGGACTACACGCTGGCCCGCGAGATCGGCCACACTGCCCGGCCCGACGGCAGCGCGTGCGAGGACGCCTGCGCGTTCTGGCAGGCCGCGCAAGCCTACGCCGCCGCCGCCAACGCTGCGCGCCCGCGCATGTTCGACCAGCTCGCGCCCTCCCTGCGGCGGATGCACTCCGAGGACGACGGCTTCGTCGAGACGGCGCGGCTGACCGTCGCCTTCCGCCTGCCGCCGGACTGCGACGCGGACGCCCTGCAAGCCCACCTGCGCGCCGCCGCCGGCGACGCCGACCTGCGCTTTTACGGCCACGAAATCGCCTTCCGCGCCTCCAAAGCCACCTCGCTGGCCCGCGCCTTCCTCAAGGCCATCAGTGAAGAGGGCGGCGAGGCCCAGTTCAAAGTCAAAAGCGGCACGTCTGATATGAACGTCGTTGGCCCGGTGTGGCAGTGCCCCATCCTCGCCTACGGCCCTGGCGACTCCGCGCTCGATCACACGCCCCACGAACACCTTGACCTCAACGAATATCATCGCGCCATCACCGTGCTGGCGCGGGTGTTGCAAGATTTGTGACGTCAAACGTCAAACGTCAAATCATGACGTTTGACGTTTGAGGCTTGATACCTCAAAATAGCCACTCTCCAATTTTCAGGTAGAATGAGGGCTGAAAATCCTATTCCACACTGATGAGGGGCTATGACACAAACCTATCGCATTGAAGTTTTCTGGCGCGGCGGCGCGGACGGGCGTGCGGCTGACCTGCTCGGTCAGATCGCCCATCTGGGCCTGGACGCCGTCAAGCAAGTGACCATCAGCAACCTCTATTTTCTGCGCGGCGCGCTGACCACCGACGAAGTCCAGCGCATTGCGGTCGAATTTCTGGTTGACCCCATCGTCGAAGGCTACCGCTGGCGCCCCCTCTCAGTCCCCCCCGTTGGGAGGGAAGCGGGGGGGGAGATCGAAGTCGGCTTTCACCCCGGCGTCACCGACCCGGTCGCCAAACACCTGCTCCACCGGGCGCGGCAGTTGGGCGTCAGCGCATTGGAAGCCGTCGTCACCGGCGCGCGCTATGCCTTCGCGGGCGACGTTCCCCCCGCCGACCTGCGCCGCATCGCCGAGGAATTGCTGTGCAACCCCGTGATTCAGTCATACACGCTGGGCGAGCTACAGCCGGAATTCGTCCCCGACGCCGCGCCGAGCGATGCCGTAGACATCATCCCGCTCCGCGATCTGGACGCCGACGCGCTGCAACGCCTGAGCGCAGAGCGCGTGCTGTTCCTCTCCCCGGCGGAAATGCAAGCGATTCAGGCGGAATTTCAAACGTTGGGGCGCGATCCTACCGACGTCGAGCTGGAAATCCTGGCCCAGACATGGTCAGAACACTGCCAGCACAAAACCTTCAAGGCCGAAATTGACTACACCTGCCACGGCGGGATGGCGCGGGTGAGCGGCGGGGATCAGCGGATCAGCGAAGATCAGCGGATCAGCGGGGCGGCGGAAGGTATGCAGCGCGAGATCATTCCGAGCTTGATCAAGACGTATTTGCGAGCGGCGACGGAGCGGTTGGACAAGCTCTGGGTGCTGTCGGCGTTTGTGGATAACGCGGGGATTGTGGACTTCGACGACGAGTACGAGGTGTCGTTCAAAGTCGAGACGCACAACCACCCCTCCGCGCTGGAGCCGTTCGGCGGGG
>JAKQHY010000155.1 GCA_029555965.1 Chloroflexota bacterium
CCTTGCCTTTGTAATCCGCCATGGATTTGGGCAGCCCCATCATCGTCGTTACCGTGAAATCGTAAATGTTCTCAGTCATTTTGTCCTCCTTTAGAGTAAGACTAGATTTGATTTTATTTCGTACTCAGTATCAAATTATAATTATTATAAATTAGAATGTGATTTTGTCAAGAGGGAAATTGCTACTTGACATCTTTATTGACTTATTTTATAATTATTATAAATTAGTAATCCATATAAGTGAGGTCGGCGATGCCATGCCTTGAAATGTTAATCGAATTGTTCCGCCAAAATGGGCGAAAAATCACCCCCCAACGTCGGTTGATCTTGGAGGTGCTGACCCAGCATAGCGAGCATCCCACCGCGGAGGAGATCTATCAACAGGTTGTGATCACCATGCCCGATGTATCGCGCGCGACGGTTTACAACACCCTGCGTGAATTGATGACGCTGGGCGGGGTGACGGAAGCGTTCGAGTCCGGTGAGGGAGGGGTGCGCTATGAGACAAACCCCGGAAACCATCATCACCTGTTTTGCACGCGCTGTTACAAGTTGGTGGACATCCATCACGATTTTGCCGAAGTTGCGCTGTCACCCGGAGAGTTGGCCGGCTATCAGATTGTAGGCCATCAAGTGACGTTCTACGGTCTTTGTCCTGACTGTCAGGAACGCGAGAAGGACGAGGTTTTATCATCGGAGATGTGAAACGTGAAACGTGATTTTATCATACGGGTCTCCTCACGCTTCACGTTTCATAACCAGGAATCGCTCAATTTTTTCCCAGGAGAGGAATGATGTCCATTAGCCCAGAATTACGCGCCCAGGTGTTGCGCTATCAACGCGACGAAATCACCGGGCATCATATTTACCGGGAGTTAGCTAAAACCATCAAATCCCCGGAAAATCGGCGCATTGTGGAAGCGATTGCCGCCGATGAGTTAGCTCACTATCATCAGTGGGAAAGCTACACCCAACAAGCGGTCAAACCGGAGTGGCTGAAAATTCGGATCTACTATGGGATCAGCCGCATCCTGGGGTTCACCTTTGGCGTCAAACTGTTGGAACGCGGCGAGCATGACGCGCAGGAGAATTACGGACCGTTGACGGCCTGGATTCCAGAGGCCGAGGCGATTGCGCGCACCGAACACGACCACGAAGACGCGCTCATTGCGTTGCTGGATGAAGAAAAACTGCGTTACGCCGGCTCGATGGTCTTGGGGCTGAACGACGCGCTGGTCGAGTTGACCGGCACGCTCGCCGGGCTGACGCTGGCCTTCCAGAACACGCGCCTGATCGCGTTGAGCGGCACCATCACCGGGATCGCCGCCGCGCTTTCGATGGGCGCGTCCGAATATTTGTCCACCAAATCCGAGGAAACCGGAAAGAATCCCGTCAAAGCCTCACTCTACACCGGCGCTGCCTACATTGTGACGGTCATTCTGTTGATTCTGCCCTATCTGTTGCTTCAAAACTATTACGTCGCCCTCGCGGTAACGATGACGGTAGCGGTTGCCATCATCGCCGCTTTCAACTACTACATTGCTGTCGCCAAAGACGAGCCGTTCAAGTCGCGCTTTTTGGAGATGGCCGGCCTGAGCCTGGGCGTGGCGGCGTTGAGCTTCTTCGTCGGGCTGATCGTCCGCGAAGTGTTTGGCGTCGAAGTTTGAGGGGCCAAATGATTCCTCCATCCTTTCGTACCGGATTCTTCATTGCTGCCGGCGCTCTCGCAGTCGGCTTGGGTGTCGTTGGAATTTTCATTCCGGTGCTGCCCACGACGCCGTTTTTGCTGTTGGCCGCCGCGTGCTTTGTGCGCAGTTCGCCTCGACTCTACCACTGGCTCATTCACCACCGCTGGTTTGGCGCCACGATCCGCAATTACCGCGACCATCACGGGATTACGCTGCGTGCAAAACTGTTTACGCTCATCGTGTTGTGGGGCGGCATCGGCGCTACGGTCATTTTTGCTGTGACAAACTGGTGGGTGCGTGGCGCACTCGGTGTGATCGCCGTAGGTGTGACATCGCACCTGCTCTACTTGAAGACACTGCCGCCGGAGAGGTTGTCCTCCGGTCGAAATGCTGTAAAGGAGGTGATATCTAACGAATCTGAGCGCGGAGTTTAACGTTTCCTAATACCCAAAGCTGAGTCGTACCAACCCAAATCTCGAACGAAAGGAGAACAGAGATGAGTGAAGAAAGCAAGTGCCCCGTGACGGGCAAGTCCGCCAAACCGGCGATGCCCACGGCGAGCAAAGGCACATCGAATCAGGATTGGTGGCCGAACCAGTTGAACCTCAGAATTCTCCATCAACACTCGGCCAAGAGCAACCCGATGGGGGAAGATTTCAACTATGCTGAGGAATTCGAGCAACTGGACTATGCGGCGCTGAAGAAAGACCTCTACGCGCTGATGACCGACTCGCAAGACTGGTGGCCGGCCGATTACGGCCACTATGGCGGGCTGTTCATCCGCATGGCCTGGCACAGCGCGGGCACCTACCGCATGGGCGATGGGCGCGGCGGCGCCGGCACAGGCAACCAGCGGTTTGCGCCCCTCAACAGTTGGCCCGACAACGCCAATCTCGACAAGGCGCGGCGGCTGCTCTGGCCGATCAAGCAAAAGTACGGCAAGAAAATCTCCTGGGCCGATCTGATGATCCTCGCCGGCAACTGCGCGTTGGAGTCTATGGGCTTCAAGACCTTCGGCTTCGGCGGCGGGCGCGTGGACATCTGGGAGCCGGAAGAGGACGTTTATTGGGGATCGGAAGCCGAGTGGCTGGGCGACAAGCGCTACTCCGGCGACCGCGACCTCGAAAACCCATTGGCCGCCGTGCAGATGGGCCTGATCTACGTGAACCCCGAAGGCCCGAACGGCGTCCCCGATGCGGTCGCATCCGCCCACGACGTCCGCGAGACCTTCGCGCGCATGGCGATGAACGACGAGGAGACCGTGGCGCTCGTCGCCGGCGGGCACACGTTTGGCAAGACGCACGGCGCCGGCCCCGCCACCCACGTGGGCCGCGAGCCTGAGGCCGCCCCTGTCGAAGAGATGGGTCTGGGCTGGAAGAGCAGCTTCGGCACCGGCAAGGGCGATGACACGATCACCAGCGGCATCGAAGGCCCGTGGACGCCCAACCCCATTCAGTGGGACATGGGCTACTTCGATATGCTGTTCAACTACGACTGGAATCTGGTGAAAAGCCCCGCCGGCGCCTGGCAATGGGTGCCGGTCGGCGTGGATGAGTCGCACATGGCGCAGGCCGCGCACGATCCCTCCAAGCGCGTCACCACCATCATGACCACCGCCGACCTTGCCCTGCGGATGGATCCGGCGTATCGCAAGATCGCCAAGCGCTTCCACGAACACCCGGAGGAGTTTGCGGACGCCTTCGCCCGGGCGTGGTTCAAGCTCACCCACCGCGATATGGGGCCGCACGCGCGCTACCTCGGCCCGGAAGTCCCCGCCGAGGAGTTGATCTGGCAAGACCCGGTGCCCGCCGTGGATCACCCGCTGATTGACGCGCAGGACATCGCCGCCCTCAAGGCCAAAATTCTGGCTGCGGGCCTGTCCATCTCAGAGCTGGTCACGACCGCCTGGGCGTCGGCGTCCACATTCCGCGGCTCCGACTATCGCGGCGGGGCCAACGGGGCGCGTATCCGCCTGGCGCCGCAGAAAGATTGGCAGGTCAACCAGCCGGCGCAACTGGAAAAGGTGTTGGGCGTCCTCGCGGGCGTCCAAAAGGACTTCAACGCGGCGCAATCCGGCGGGAAGAAAGTGTCGCTCGCCGATTTGATCGTCCTGGGCGGCTGTGCTGGGATCGAGCGGGCCGCGCAGAACGCCGGGCACGCCATCACCGTGCCCTTCACGCCGGGGCGCACGGATGCGTCGCAGGCGCAAACCGATGCGGCATCCTTCGCCGTCCTCGAGCCGGTGGCCGACGGTTTCCGCAACTTCCAAAAAACCAGATACGTTGTCCGGCCGGAGGAATTGCTGGTGGATCGCGCGCAACTGCTGACACTGACCGCGCCGGAGATGACGGTGCTGGTGGGCGGCCTGCGCGTCCTGAACGTCAACTACGGGGGCGCGCCGCACGGCGTCTTCACCCACCGGCCGGGGACGCTCACCAACGACTTCTTCGTCAATCTGCTCGACATGGGCACGATGTGGCAGCCCCTCACCGAAGACGCCGACGTATTCGAGGGGCGGGATCGCGCCACGGGCGCGCGCAAGTGGACCGCCACCCGCGTGGATCTCATCTTCGGCTCGAACTCCCAACTGCGGGCCATCGCGGAAGTCTACGGCTGCGCGGACGGTCAGGAGAAATTCCTGCACGACTTTGTCACCGCGTGGGATAAAGTGATGAACCTGGATAGGTTCGATCTCGCCTGATCCAGGCTCTCGTTGCCCCAGGTTGGGGCTGGCATAAGTCGCCATACGCTGAAAAGCACACAATACCGCCGGGCAAGAGGTTTCTTTTTGCCCGGCGGTATATTGATACAGGTATTCCTAGGTTGGATTGCCCTCTTGACACGTTTCTAATTCTATGTATAATATACAATATAGAATATTAAAGGAGAAGCATGTGACAACCCGACTGGTCATTTTAGGACTATTGCGCGACCGGCCGCTGTATGGCTACGAACTCAAGCACATCATCGAGGAGCACATGGGCGACTGGACGGCCATCGCCTTTGGCTCCATCTATTACGCGCTGGACAAACTGGCCGGCGAGGGCTTCGTCGAGCAAGTCGGCGTCGAGCAGGAGGGCGCGCGACCGGCGCGCACGGTCTACCAGATCACCGAGACGGGCCGCGCCGAGTTTCTACGCCTGCTGCGCGAAGTATGGAGCGCGTTTGAGCGGCAATACTTCGCCATAGACGTGGGGCTGGCGTTTATGAATGCGCTGCCGGCGGAAGAGATCAAGCAGTATCTTCACCGGCGCGTGACGATGCTGGAAGAGGTTTTGCAGCACATCCAGGAACACCAGGCAGAGCAGATAGCGAACCCGGACGTTCCGGCGCAGGCGCGCGCGGTGTTTGAGCACTCGCGGCTGCACATGGAAGCGGAGTTGGCCTGGACGCGGGACGTGTTACAGCAGGTGGAACAGGGTGTCTACGTCTGACGCTCTTTTTTTAGCCTAAATTCAAGATTTTATATTCAAGGTTTTATATAGGAGATTACGATGAAACGCATTCCAGAGAGTGAGGCTATTTCGGAAATGGCGGACGCGCGCCGCTTCAACGAGTTCATGGGGAGCAACCGCTTCCGGCAGCAGGAGTACCGCGAGTTGGCGCAGCGGCTCGCCGCGCTGGGCGTCCCGGACGGCGGCAAGGTGCTGGACGTGGGGACGGGGACGGGCTTCGTCGCCATCGCCGTCGCCACGGCGCTGCGCGAGCGCGGCGTGCAGGTGGTGGGGCTGGATCTCTCGCCGGCGATGCTGGCGCTGGCCGCCGAGAACGCGCAGCGCGCCGGGCTGAATGGTGACATCACGTGGCGCGAAGGGAATGCCTACGCCATGCCATTTGCGGATGGCGAGTTCGACGCGGTGATGTCCAACGATTCGCTGCATCACTGGGAAAACCCGGTGCAAATCTTCAACGAGATCGCGCGCGTGGTGAAGCCGGAGGGCGCGTACTTCATTCACGATTCCCGGCGGCTGGAGCACTGGTGGCCGCGCTTGTTCGCCTGGGGCATCGGGCTGACGATTCCGCCGGATTTCCGGGTGCATTACTGGGGGTCTATTCATTCGTCGTACACGCCGGAGGAATTGGCAGCGTTGGTCGCGCGCTCGCGGCTGAACGGGTGGCGCGTCGAGGCCGGGTTTATGGAAGTCGCAGTGGTGCGGGGAAACAATACGGAGGTTTGATCATGCCAAGATTGGTGAGGGGCGGCAAATGGACATACGGGTGGGTCATGGTGGGGGCAGAACGCAGGATCACCATTCCCCCGGATGCGTGGCGCAAGTACGGCTTTCAGGCGGGAGAGGCGGCGATCTTTGTGGCGGGAAGTCGCACGTCGGGCGGGTTCGCCATCAGTACACCGCAGCTTACCGCCGAGAGCGACGCGAAGCGGGGCGGCGTTGGGCTGCGTGAACTGGGGCGCGGCGTGTTCGGCGACGAGCGCGTCGTAATCCCGCCGGAAATACCGGTGACGCCGGGGGCGCGATTGTTGGCCGTGCTCGGCAGCGGCTATGGATTGAGCTTTATCGTGCGTGGGCCGATCTACGAGGAGGCCATGCGGCATCCTGAGTTGGAGTTATTTGGCGGGTAGCTTTCTCACGCCATTGGAAGACCTGGCCCAGCCCGGTCGTTTGACTACGCTACAGATCTCCTATACTTATCCTCGTACTTTTGCATACAACAAAATGGTTTCTTTATTTTTAGACAGCGCCTTAGTCTCTTAAAATCTATCCGAAAATTCGTTTTGGCTCGTGAATTGCGCCTAAAGGGGCGGTTGAGGGGGTGTTTTTTTGTAGGCGGGCGCAGCCCGCCTACGAAAAAACACCTTCCCAAAAGCGGCTTCAGCCGCAAGGTTCGGCCTGGCGGCGCATCGTCGCTATAATTTTCGGATAGGTTCCAAGTTATGGTATAATTTCAGTAAGATCAGTCATGTATTGCGACATAGGTGAGGCGTTTATGAATTGGAGCGCGTTGTTATCAACCTTTGGCCTGGTGTTCATCGCTGAACTGGGGGACAAAACCCAGTTAGCCGTGATGACCCAGACGTGTAAGTTTCGCCGCCCATGGCCCGTTTTCCTTGGCGGCAGCCTGGCGCTGACTGCAGTGACCGCCCTGGGCGCAGTGGGGGGCAGGGTTTTGGGAGAGTTTGTTCCGGCAGAGATCATTCGCCTGGTCGCGGCAGTAGCGTTTGTGGTGATGGGCCTGTTGATTTGGCGGGAGGCGGCGAGGTCAAAGGACGCAGAATGTGCGTCAAACGTTGAATGTGTGGAAGACGCCGCCCGCGCCGCAAAGTTGAACTGGCAGGCGTTTGGCACGACGTTCACACTGCTCTTTTTCGCCGAATTAGGCGACAAGACGCAATTGGCCGTGTTGGGGTTATCGAGTAAGCAATCCGCCGGGTTAGTCTTTGCCGGCGGCGCGCTGGCGTTGATGGTGGTGACGGCGCTCGGGGTTGTTGGCGGGCAGCAGTTGACCCGGTGCATCCCTGAAAAGCTGTTGCTCAAAATCTCCGCAGCAGCGTTTGTGGTCATGGGCGTCCTGATGGGTTTCGGAGTTTTGTAGGTTCGGACAAAAAGTATTCGCTGTGACTGGTTTCAGAGGAATTCATCATTAACCGGCGGTTCACCGGCGGTTGGATGAAAATGTCACCACAGGGATTAGGGAGTGGGCTGTCCCAATCCCTAATCCCCAACGACTATTTTCAAGGGGGGTATTCTTGAAGAATTAGCGCATAAGTTTCGCGCGCTCTTTCATCATCAGCCCCAATATTGCCGCAACAAGTGGCGACTGGCTGTATAGGCCGATAGCTCAAAGGCCGCAAGCGCCGCATCCAAGCCCGGCGGCGGCGCGAGGTAACGTCCTTGCGCCACTTGCGTGATGACCTCCTCAAATTCTGCCACACTCACCCCCATCCGCCCGGCGAAAACGGCACCGGTTTCTACCCGCGTGGGGTCCTCCAATTGAATGACCAGCCAATCCCGCCAGCGGGCGAGCGCGTCATCCACCACGAAGGGTAGCCAACCATGCGGCGCGACCGCACGGATACACTCCCCGAGGCAGGGTTGCGCGCGCAGGCGCGTTTCGGCCTGCCGGTCAAGCAGTGTGCGCACAGCATTGTGATGCAAGTTGCGTTGGTCGCGAGCCGGCCATTGGGGAGCTTCTACGTAGAAGGGCAGGAAAATTTGCGCCGCCCACAACTCGTCCCAGAGCAAATGAACCAGATAGCCGCTGATAAAGGCCGCATGAGCCGGTCGCAAATGGCGCGGGTATGCCAGTTGCGGATAGGTCGCCAGAAAAACTTCCCCAGGACGCACAACGCCGACGTCCGCCAGGTGATAAAAATGCGTATCCACGCGCGGCTGGCCGGTAAGCGTCTGCACGTCGGCGGCGGTGGCTCCCAGGTAAAATGCGCAGAGATGTTCCTCCAGGTGCGCCTTTAAATTTAGGGGCAGGTCAGGATCGGCCAGGATTTCTTGAGCATAAACTAAATGTTGAAACGGTGTTGGCATACGCAGGCATTGTAACTTTAACTGGTTGGATGACAAGGATCAGAAATATCTCTCAATTCCCAAGTCGGGCATTTCAGCTATTTTGGGATACTTTGGGATATTTTGGGATATTTTGGGTTTTTGTGCGACGTGGGCGAGCGCAGCAATAAAATTTCATGGCAACCGACAGGCAAGTTACTTCTTTAAGCCCTCCGAGGCTGGCGGCGGCCCGATTCCTCGTTTTCATTCGTCTTTTTCCATGATCATGGTAAAATGGGGTACGTGAATGAGGAAAACGAAACGCGGCAAGATCCTCAAAAGCCACTCAGCACATTGACGTGCATGGGCATGGGCTTTGAGATTGTTGCTCGTCACCTCGAATTGCTGATTGTCCCCATTGTGTTGGATCTGTTACTCTGGCTAGGGCCGCGCCTGTCGGTGGCGCCGTTGTTGAATAGTGCCAATTTCAGAGCGTCATTGGCCGCCTTAGAGACAACCACCGCAGAGATGCAGCAAGGCGTGATCTTGCTACAGCAAATATTCACAGAACTGGGGACCCGGTTCAATCTAGCCGTGATGATGCAGCCATTCCCATTAGAATGGCCGCCGTCCTTGATGAGCAGCACCTACATGTCGTTGAAATGTGCTATGGGCGCCTGCCCCGATATTGTCAGTTACCCGGAATTGGTGCGTCCAGAGATTTTAATCACATCACCCTGGGCCGTTGGAGGCGTCAGCTTCCTATTGATGCTGGTAGGCCTGGGCTTCAACGCGGTATATTTGCGGGCCATTGGCTTCCGCGTCATTGAGGAGACTGAAGTCGCGCTCCCTGGGCCTGTAAACCCCCTGTGGCTGTGTTGGCGGCTGCTCAAACTGCTGGCGCTGGTGTTAATGTTGTTTTTCGCGTTGGGCAATGTGGTGTTCTTCCTGGCCGGATGCGCCTCCTTGCTCCACCCTTTCTTGTCAAAAATGATGAACGCGATATTCTTTTCTCTGGTTACGTTCATTTTGCTGCACTTGATCTTTGCCATCCCAGGCATCGTCCAGCGGCAAATCCAGCCCCTCCAGGCCGTTCGTGAAAGTGTGATGCTCACGCGCGGGGACTTCCTTAATGTGCTCTTGTTGGTGGTGTTGGTCTTGGTGGTCTGGCAGGGCCTCAATTACGTGTGGTCACGCCCCGATCCGCGCACCTGGCAGATGTGGATCGGGATTGGGGGGCACGCTTTCGTAAGCACGGCGTTAACCGCCACTATTTTTGTTTTCTATCAAGATCGGCTGCGTTTCTTGGAAATGTTCCTCAAGACTCTGGCCGCCAGGGAAGCAGCGGCGCACCCTATCGCAGGGAAGTAAAAAGTTTTTTTATCGTGAATGAGGGATAAGTATGGCAATGAAAACGAATGGTAATGGGACGGTAAAGTACGACGCTTCGGCCATTCAGGTATTGGAGGGATTAGAAGCAGTGCGCCGCCGCCCGGGGATGTACGTCGGCGGCACAGATGTGCGCGCGCTGCATCATCTGGTCTATGAGGTAGTGGATAACTCGATTGACGAGGCCCTGGCCGGCGTATGTAATCACATCCGCGTGGTCATCGAAGAGGATCGCACAGTGTCGGTCACGGATAACGGGCGCGGTATCCCAGTTGGAATCCACCCCGAAAAGGGCGTTTCAGCGCTGCAACTGGTGTTGACCACCCTCCACGCTGGCGGCAAATTCGGCAACGGCGCCTACAAAGTCTCCGGCGGCTTGCATGGCGTCGGCGTCTCCGCGGTCAACGCCCTTTCGGAATGGATGGAAGTCACGGTCAAATCGGATGATGGTCTGATCTACCGCCAACGGTACGAACGCGGCATCCCGGTAACTGACGTAGAGGCCATCGGCATGGGCGACATGAAGGACACCGGCACCACCGTCAAGTTCCTGTACGACGATACCCTGTTCAAAGACGTAGACTACAGCTTCGACACCCTGGCGCAACGCTTCCGCGAAATGGCCTTTGTGACGCGGGGCGTCACCATTGACTTAATTGACCGGCGCACCCAAGCCTTGCCGCGCCGTATGACATTCTACTTTGAGGGCGGGATTCTGTCATTTGTGAAGTACCTGAACCGTATGCGCAAGCCCCTCCATGAGCCGGTCTACGTAGAAAGAGAAACGGAGGGCGTTGTCGTCGAAGTGGCGTTGCAATATGCGGATTACTTTACCGACACAGTGATGACCTTTGCCAACACCATCAACACCATTGATGGCGGCACACACCTCACCGGCTTCCGCTCCGCGCTCACACGCACCATCAATGATGTGGGCCGGAAACTGTCTGTCCTGAAAGATAGCGATCCCAACCTGACCGGCGACGACGTGCGGGAGGGTCTGACAGCCATCATCAGTGTCAAAGTGCCCGATCCGCAATTTGAGAGCCAGACCAAAGTGAAGCTGATGAACCCGGAAGTGCGCTTTGCGGTCGAAGCGGCGGTGGGAGATGCCGTGGCGGAATTCTTTGAAACAGACTCCCGCGCCGCGCGGCGTATCGTGGACAAGGGGCTAACGGCGTCGAAGGCGCGCGCCGCAGCGCGTCAAGCGCGTGACCTGGTCATCCGCAAGAGCGTGCTGGAAAGCCTGACGCTGCCCGGCAAGCTGGCCGACTGTTCCAGCCGCGATCCATCCAACAGCGAGTTGTTCATCGTCGAGGGTGATAGCGCCGGCGGCAGCGCCAAACAGGGCCGCGACCGCCACTTCCAGGCGATCCTGCCCCTGCGAGGTAAAATCCTCAACACCGAGCGCGCCGGATTGCATAAAATTCTCAGCAACAAAGAAGTGCAGGCCATCATCTCCGCGTTGGGGTGCGGTGTGGGGGATCAGTTCGATCTGACCAAGCTCCGCTACAATCGCGTGATTATCATGACCGATGCGGACGTGGACGGGGCGCACATCACCACGCTGCTCCTGACATTCTTCTTCCGCTATATGCAGGCGCTGATTGACGAAGGGCATCTCTACATCGCGCAGCCGCCGCTCTACCTGATCAAATCGGCCAAAGACGCGCGCTATGCCTACACCGAGGCCGAACTTCAGGGGGTGTTGAAAGAACTGGACGGGCGCAAGGTCTCCTTGCAGCGTTACAAGGGGCTGGGGGAAATGAATCCGCAGCAGTTGTGGGACACAACAATGGATCCGGGGCAGCGCACGCTGGTGCAAGTCACCATCGAGGACGCCGCCGAAGCGGACAACGTCTTCAGCATGTTGATGGGCAGCGAAGTCCCACCCCGCCGCAAATTCATCCAGAGTCACGCGCGCGAAGTGCAAAACCTGGACATATAAAACTGTCAAAACAAGCGCAGGCTCCGATATAATCGGAGTCTGCGTTTGTTTTTTAAAACGTGAAACGTAAAACGTAAGGCTTTTACAGTGCAATCATCACGTTTCACGTTTTACGTTTTACGCATCAAACTTCCCGCGGATCGGTGATCACACCCCTCAGCGCCGACGCCGCCACCGTCGCGGGGCTGCCCAGGTAGGTGAAGGCAGCTTTCGATCCCATCCGCCCTTTGAAGTTGCGGTTGGCCGTCGAGATCGTCACCTCGCCGGGGGCCATGCAGCCCTCGTGCGCGCCAAGGCAGGGGCCGCAGCCGGGGTTGAGCAACGTCGCGCCCGCCGCCACCAGCGCGGCGATGACGCCGCGCGCGATAGCTTCCAGCAGAATCGAGCGAGAGGCCGGCAGCACCAGCAGCCGCACGCCCGGCGCGATGTGCTTCCCCCGCAAAATTTCCGCCGCCGCTTCCAAATCTTCCAGCCGCCCGTTGGTACACGTCCCGATGAGCGCCTGATCAATCTTCACGCCCGTCACCTCGTCCACCGGCGCGACATTGTCCACTGTATGCGGCTGCGCCACCTGCGGCGCAAGCGTACTCACATCATACTCGATGAGGCGGGCATAGACGGCATCCGCATCCGCTCTCACCCCCTCACCCCCTCTCCCCCTCTCCCTCTCTCCCCCTCGCCCTTCCAGCCACGCCCACGTCGTCTCGTCCGGCGCCACCACCGCGTTCTTCGCGCCCATCTCGGCGGCCATGTTGCACAGCACCATCCGCCGGCGACGCTCATCGCGCGGATGGCTTCGCCCGCAAACTCAACGGAGCAATAGTCCGCCCCATCCGCCCCCAGATTGCCGATGAGCTTCAAAATCACGTCTTTGGCGGAGACGCGCGGCGGCAGCGCGCCGTGGAGGACGATGCGCAGTGTCTCCGGGACGCGCAGCCAGATCGCGCCGGTCGCCATCACGGCGGCGGCCTCCGTGCGCCCAATGCCGGCCGCAAACGCGCCGAACGCGCCCGCCGTCGGCGTATGGGAGTCGCTGCCGACGATCACCGCGCCGGGCCAGGCGTGTCCTTTTTCCGGCAAGACCTGGTGGCAGATGCCCTCGCCGATGTCGTAGAACGCCGTGATCCCCTGCTCGGCGACGAAGGCGCGGGTCGCCTTGTGGCTGGCGGCATAGGTCTCGTTGGCCGCCGGGGTGACGTGATCGAGGACGATGACGTGCATGGCCGGGTCGGCCACCCGCGTCACGCCGATTTCGCGGAATTTACTGGCGATGTCCGCCGTGTTGTCGTGGGTGAGCAACTTATCAGGCCGCACCGTCACAATCTGCCCCGGCACGACGCTTTCCAGCCCGGCCTTGCGGGCCAATACTTTTTCAGCAAAGGTCATTCCCATAGGTTCACTCCAAGCAGATTTCAGAATGGTGAAACGTTTGAACGTTAACACATTCAAACGTTGGAAACATCATCCCCGCACCCAGTAGAGGATGGCGACGATGACGCCGATGCCCACCACGATCCAGCGCAGCGTCTGCGGGGGGATGCGGCTTGCCAGTTTCCCGCCGAGCGTGCCGCCGAGCCAGGCGCCCACGGCCATCACCAGCGCCACCGACCACACCACCTGCCCGGAGAAGACGAAGAAGATCGCGGCGGCGATGTTGGTGCTGAAGGCGACAGCCTGTTTGAGGGCGTTGAGGCGGGTGAGCGAGTCGTCCAGCACAAGGCCCAGCACCGCCAGCACGATCACACTCAGCCCCGCGCCGAAGTAGCCGCCGTAGATCGCGGCCAGGGCGATGGGGAGGGCGGCCCAACTTTCCGCGCGCGGGCGCGCGCCGGACTGCGCCGAGCGCCTGGTGAGCCAGGCGCGCAACGGTGTCTGCGCCGCCAGCAACCCCGCCGCCAGCAAAATCAGAAACGGCACGAGGGAGCGAAAGAGTTTCTCGCCGGTGTTCAGGAGCAGGATGCCGCCGATGATCCCCCCGACGACGGCCGCCGGTACGACAAACCACAGGCGGCGCTTCTGCTCGCGCAAATCCGCAGATTGCGCGAAGGTCGCGCCGAGATACCCGGGGCAGAGCGCGACCGTGTTGGTCACGTTGGACGCAATCGCCGGCACGCCCAGGGCGACGAGCACAGGAAACGTGATCAACGTCCCGCCCCCGGCCAGCGCGTTGACCAATCCGGCAGCCAGCGCCGCCAACGCCACAAGAAGCCAGTCAAATCCATTCAGCATGATGCTATCCTTTGCGAGAAAGCGGATCAGCGGATCAGCGGATCAGCGGATCGGCGGATCGGCGGATCAGTGGATCAGCGAGATAGGAAATAGGAGATAGAAGGAGTGCATACCTTGTCACCGTGTCTCCCTCTCTCCCCCTCTCCCCCTCTCCCCGTCTCCCCGTCTACTGTCTACCGTCTACCGTCTACCGCCATACGCAAACAAGTCGCCGGCCTGGTAAATGTCCATCTGCACCTGTGAGAAGGGCTGTCCGGCATAGCGGGTTGCGCCGTTGCGGCGGAGTTCGCCAGTGACGAAGTCCACTTGCAGAGTGTCGCCGTTCTGAAAATCCGCGGCGCAGCGGGTGAGGTCGGGGAGGCTGAGAATCGGCAGGCCGCTGTTGATGGCATTGCGCTTGTAGATCGCGCCGAAGCTCTCAGCGATGAGCGCGCCAACGCCGAGCGCGCGGAAACAGTCCACCGCCTGCTGCCGCGACGATCCGGCCCCGAAATTCTTGCCGGCCATCACCAGATCGCCAGGCTCCGCGCGGCCGGCGAAATCCTCCCACCCTCGCAAATTGTCGAGGGCGTACTGCCCCATCTGCGCTACGTCGGTAATGTGCAGGTAGCGGTTATGGAAAATCATATCGGTGTCAATGTCGTCGTATAGTTGGCCTGCCGGGTTGCGTAAGACCCACAGGCGTCCGGTGATTTGAGTGGGTTTCATCTTTCTACTTCCAGAATCAGATCCATTGCAGAATGGCGCCAAAAACGATCAGGCAGAGAACGTCAAATCCCAAAATGCTGCCCACAGTGATGGCTTTGGCCTTGATGGTTTTCATATCGTGAACCCAGTAGGACACTGCGAAGAAGTGGAAATAGCCGATCAGGAAAATCAGCCACGGCGCGCGGGCGCTCCACCAGGCGTGTTCCCAGGTCAGCGCGTTGACCGCGTTGAGCAGAACCTCGATGAAGACGCAGAAGATCGCGTTGGCGATGGCGAAGAACAGCCGGTTGGGGAGGCCCAAAATCCTCATCTGTTTGTCTCTGGGCAGCATTTTGCCAAAAGTGACGCCGGCGACGGCAAACATGAAGCAGATTTCAATGTTCAGGCCGATGAGCAGCAGGTACGCCGTCTTACCCGGCGCGCCCCACACCGGCGCGCGGCCGTTGAAGTGGAAAAACAGGGCGTTCCAGATTTCGTTGAACCAATCCATCCCCCAGAACGCCAGCCCAGCAAAGACCAGGTCCCAGTTGCGGCGCTCGATCTCCGTCGCGTAGACGTAGACGACGAACGCAAACAGGGGGATGACATACCATTGAAACTGGCCCCCATCGCGTAAAATCTTCAAGGCTTGTTGTGCGAATTCGGTTGGCATAATTCCTCCTCAAAGAATAACAGGATCACAGAATGCGCGGATCAAAAATCCGTTTCAATCCGTTCAATCCGTTGACATAGAACAATGAAAAGTCATCGGGGTACGGTGATTTCTCCTTTGAGCGCGCACCACGCCGCTGTGACCGGGCTGGCGAGGTAGGTTTCGCCCGCGCCCTGCTTGCCGGGAAAGTTGCGGTTGCTGGTGCTGACCTGAACTTCGCCCTTGCCCGTCATCCCCAGGTGACCGGACGCGCAGCCGCCGCAGCCGGGGTTGCTGATGATGAAGCCGGCATCGAACAGGGTTTGCAGCACGCCCGATGTGAGCATCTGCGCGTAAACCCGGCGGGTGGCCGGCACCACCGTCGCCATCACGTGCGGCGCGACGCGCTGCCCGCGCACAATCTCCGCGACGGCGGCAAAGTCCTCGAAGCGGCCGTTGGTGCAGGAGCCGAAGAGCACGCTGTCAATGCGCCGCCCCGCCGCCTCGCGCACCGGCACGACATTGGCCGGACTCGGCGGGCACGCGATGAGCGGCTCAAGATCGGTGAGGTCAATGGTGACAGTTTCGACATAGTCAGCGTCGGCGTCAGGGAGTAGGGAGGTGGGAGGTGGGAGGTGGGAGGTGGGAGTAGAGACTCGCTGCTCCGCTGCTCCGCTTTTTCGCTGATCCGCTGATTCGCTTTCTCGCTGCTCCGCTGATCCGCTAATGGGAAACCCGATGATCCCGCCCATCTCCGTGACCTGGCTCGCCAGGGTGATGCAACCGGCGAGGTCGAGAGCGTCAATGGCGGGGCCGCAGAATTCGATGGCGCGGCCCAGCGCGCCGTTGGAGCCGAGGACGCGCAGCACGGCCAGCGTCAGGTCGCGGGCGGTGCAGGGATAACGTGGCGCACCTTTGAGGATGACCTTCATCGTCGGCGGGACTTCAAACCAGGTGCGCCCGGTTTTGAAGGCGAAGGCGATGTCCTGATCGCCCATCCCCTGCCCGAACGCGCCCACCGCGCCGAGGATGTTGAGGTGGCTGTCGGTGCCAACGAAGGTGACGCCGGGGCCGACCAGCCCCTCCTCGATGGCGACGTGGGAGCCGATGCCCGCGTTCACGTCGAAGACGCGCACCCCCTGCGTCCGCGCCCACTCGCGGCAAAGCTGCTGGTTGTTGGCGTAGGGGATGTTGCTGGCCGGCGCGACGAGATCGAAGGTGAAGAACGTCCGGGCAGCGTCGGCCACCGGCACATCGCCGTAATGCGCGCGGTAGTTCTTGACGACGTTGGGACCGCCGAAATCGCGGGCGGTCCGCACATCCAGGTCAAGCCAGATGATGTCGCCGGGATTGACCGACGCGCCTGGCGCGGTGTGCGCGGCGAAGATTTTCTGGATGAGGGTTTGGCCGGGCATAAGTATCCCTCAATGCGCCGGCGCCAGGTACAGCAGCACGGCGAAGTAATGGCACAGGCTGCCGGCCAGCACGAAGAGATGCCAGATGCCGTGCATGTAGGGGACTTTCTTCATGGCGTAGAAGATCACGCCGATGGTGTAGGCCGCGCCGCCCGCCGCCAGCCAGATCAGGCCCCCCACGGGGATATTGTCGAGCAAGGATTTGAGGATCAGCACACTCAACCAGCCCATCAAAATGTACATCAACACCGAGGCTTTCTGTTGACGATGCATGAACAGCAATTTGAGGCTCACACCCAGAATCGCCAGTCCCCAAATGATGATGAGGAACGTCCAGCCCCACGCGCCCTGCACGCCGAGCAGCAGAAACGGCGTGTACGTCCCGGCGATGAGCAGGAAAATCGCGGCGTGGTCAATCACTTTGAGAACTCGCTTCGCCTGCGGCTGCTGGATGCTGTGATAGAGGGTCGAGGCCAGATACAGCACGATCAACGAGCCGCCGTAGATGCTGAAGCTCACCACCTGCGTCACGTTGCCGTACAGGACGGCCAGCACCACCAGCAGCGTCAACCCGGCCACGCTCAACCCTGCGCCGATCCCATGCGTGACGCCGTTCATGATCTCTTCGCCAATGGAGTAAAGATGGGTCAACGTGCGATCTTTTAGTTCTTTGAATTGTTCGGATGTCATAGAATCCTCCTTATTGTGGAATATATCCGCAGCCCTCACACACATACGGATGCGAACAGCAGCCGACCACGGTATAACCGTACACCAAAGTATGTTCCTGCCCCTCGAACGCGCCGCACAGACGGCACTGCCGCCGCCAACAATGCGTGGCGTCCGCGCCCAGGTCTACCCACTGATGCGCGCACGCCGCCGGCGCTGCGCCCGACTCGCGCTCAGCCAATTCTGGCTTCAAGGGACTTCCCTGGCGCCAGCCGCAAGATGGCGTGGAAGCTGATGAAATCGGCGTGATTCACAATTGTCGCCTCGGTGGTGCGCTTCACCTTGTCGCCCTCTTCAGCATGCGCGGCGATGATGTGCTGCACGGTCACCGGCAGCCCGCACCGCGCGGCCAGTTCCACGCCGGTGAAGGGGTGGCGCAACAGTTTTCCGGCCGGCGTCTGGACGAAGACGCCCGGTTCGCGCTCCTCGTACTCCACCAACTTGCCCACATCCCGCAGGATGCCGCCAGAGATGAGCATGTCCCTATCCACCGGCACGCGGTCGCCGTAGATGGCGGCGAAGACTTCGGCGGCTTTGATGGCGATTTGCGCGACGGCCCGCGTGTGCTCGACGAAGTTCACCGGGCACGGGTTGATGAGCAGCGTGAACGGCATCCGTTGCAGGCTCTCCAACGTCCACCCGCCTTCCTGCATCGCCAGCTCCCACGTCTGGAGTGTTTTAGCGCGCAAGTCGGCATTTTGAATGAGATTGAACTCTGGGATCAGGGTCAAGAGTACATCCTGAGTCATAGCGCCTCCGATGATTGGGGGTCTGGCAACGCCCCGGCGATCAGCGTCGCCAATTGATCCATTCCAGCAGGTTTGGGTAACCAGCCGGCAAAGATACCCGGCCCCTCAAGATTCCACAACTCCTGTAATTCTTCTTCCAGGGGATGACCGGTTAGCAACACAATTTTACCGCGCCAGCGTCGTTGCTGGAGGTCGCGCAGCAAGGCAATTCCCCCCATCACCGGCATAACAACATCGCTGAGAATCACCTGGATGGGTTGGGATGGGGATTGCTGTTCCAAACGTTCTAGCGCTTGCTGTCCGTTTTCGGCGGTTAGCACGGTATAGTGAATCGTTTCCAGGTAATCCACCAGAGCCGCTCGCGTCGTCGCATTGTCCTCCACCACCAAAACTGTTTCGCCATTGCCCATAGGGAGTTCGCGGGCATCTTCCACAAAAGCAAGGGGGCGTTCTACGAGCAGCTCCGGCAAATAAATGTAAAACGCCGTCCCACGATTGAGTTGCGTCTGAAGATCAATGTAGCCATCATGAGCGCTCACAATCCCATAGACTTGCGCCAACCCCAGGCCGGTGCCTTTGCCGGGCGCCTTGGTCGTGAAAAAGGGTTCAAAGAGGTGAGCCAGCACGTCTGGCTCCATCCCCGCCCCCGTATCGGACACCTTGATCTGCACCCATTCACCTTCCGACAGTTCCGGCAGCGGCGGCGTAGTCTCAGGCGTCACCACCACCCGCTGCACTGCGAAGCACAAATCGCCGCCTGCCGGCATCGCGTCCCGCGCATTGACTGCCAAATTGACGAAGACCTGCCGCAACCGCGCCGGGTCGCCTTTGATGATGTATTCCCCTGGCGCTGCCTGTAACGTGATACGGATATTTTCCGGCAGGGTGCGTTCCAGCAGTCTGATTTGCTCTTTCAGGAGCGTTATCAGTTCGAGCGGATGGCGTTCCATCACCGAACGTCGTCCAAAATCCAATATTTGCTGGATCAATTCGGTAGCGTAGAGCGCCTGTTGGTTGATGATGGTCAGCCGTTCCTGGTTGCGGGCGGACAAATTTGGCGTGCGTGAAGCCATTTGCGCGTACAGGGTGATAGATGCCATAATATTGTTGAAATCGTGGGCAATACCGGCCGCCAATTGTCCCACGGCCGCCAGCCGTTCTTGCTGCTGCGCACGGCGTTCCATTTCATATTGCTGGGTCATATCGCGGATCACGACAACCCAGCCATCGCCCGGCAGAGCCGAAGACCCAGACGGCGCAGTAGCCCCGCTGATGGCACGCGCTTTGACCTGAAAGCTGCGGCTGTTTACTACGATCTCATGCCACAACCCCTTGGGTAGGGGCGCCAACAATTCCGCCAACGGGCGGCTTGCCAGATGCGCCAACACATCCCCAATCTCCGACGCCGCCAGGCTCTGCAAATCTCTTTGTCCCAAGGGATTTGCCAAAATGACTCGACATTGCGCATCCAACAATAACACGCCTTCTGGTACAGTGTCAATAATCTGTTGAAGGCGCTGCGCTTGCTCCTGGATGTTTGCCAGCAATCCCTTTGCGAAGTCCCGTTCCTGACGCAGCGCCGCCTGGGTGAGGCGCAGTTCATTTTTCAGGCGAATCCGTTCCTGCGCGTGGTGTAAGGCTGTATTTAAAGCCGTTCCATCTACTGGCTTGGGGACAAAGTCCGACGCCCCGGCGCGCAGCGCCTCGATAGCAACTTCCATACTACCGTGCCCGGTAATGAAGATGACCTCGGCATCGGCGGATTGCTCACGGATGTGATGTAAAAGCGCAAAACCGTCCATCGGTGACATGCGCACATCGGTCAGCACAATATCGGGGTGTTCCTGGCGAAAGAGTTGTAAAGCGGCCTCTCCGTTATCCGCGGTGAACACCGTGTGTCCATCCAGGCGCAGATAGCGACTCAAGGTTTGCAAAATACGCAGATCATCATCCACCACTAAAATTCGCGCATCCATCAAGGTCTTCTCCGTACAGGCTCCCCGTGATTCCATATCGCCCACCAACCCGGCCATTACGTTAGATTATAGTATCTGAATGAGCAAGGGCAATTACATAAAAATTGCCGCGGGGATTTTATGGCGTATATTGTTATGCAAAAAACATATCGTCGCGCGAATAGCAGAATTTATTGAATTTCGAGGAAAAAATAAATACCAGGGAATACAAATTCAGAGACCCTGATAGGAGAGGAAACTTGTCCACAGAAATTAACCACACAGCCGTGGGACATAAGAGCAGCGGAGGGTCAAAGCCCCCCGCTGCTTTATCTCTTATGACGGCGCTGCTGCCGGATCGAGCCAGGCAACGCCTCAGTTAAAAAAACGGTTATTTTTTCAGCGCATTAATCTGGGTCATCAAGCGTGACTTCAGGCGCGCCGCCTTGCGGTGGTGAATGACGTTTTTCTTGGCGGCCTTGTCAAGTTGGCTCGCAGCGCGCGGCATCAAAGTTTTTGCCTGCTCCGCATTGCCATCGGCAATCGCCTGGCGCACCATCTTGAGAGCGCCGCGCATTTGACCTAACACATAACGATTGCGCAACCACTTACGATATGAACTGCGAATTTCTTTTTTGGCCGAACTGGTATTTGCCACTTGCTCCTCCCAAAACAATTACATCAATTACGAACTGTGAGTATACCTGATATTCGTTTTTTGTCCAGTAACCCACAGCATTACGCTAATCCAACTTGTTTTCCAATGAAAAAGCAGTTACAATAAAGAAGTGTAGCAAAAACGCCCTCTAACACTATCAGCTAAAATTCAAACAATTTACTGTTGGCCTAGTATAATTTTTCAAGTTTTTTACAAATCAAACCTCACTATCATTATTATTTTTGGGAAACCCTATTATGGAAGAGAGTTTTGTAGATTTAGCAATACGCATATTCCCTTTGCAAGAAGCGGGCTATCCAGTTGAAATCACGCTCGGCCGCAATCAGGTCTTCCCACGCGGCTACGCTCCCCCTGCGTTGGCCGATTGGCAGCCTGAAGCCGATACGGCTGGTCGCCAGCTCTGGGAATTGTTGGTCGCCGACCCGGCCGTACGCGATGCTTGGGTCGCGGCGCGCGGTCAGGCGACCGCGCGCCGCATCCGACTGTGGCTGGATCAAGATGCGCCAGAATTGCACCCCTTGCGCTGGGAATGTCTACAGGATGACGCGACGCCGCTGGCGGCCAATGCCGCCACGCCATTCTCCCGCTATCTGCCGGTGCAACTTCCCTGGCGCGGCGCGGTGGAAGGCGACACACTGCGTGTCCTGGTCGCCATCGCCAACCCCAGCGACTTGCAAGCCAAGTACAATCTGCCGGCGCTGGATGTAGCCCAGGAAAAATCCACGCTCACCGAAATCACCGCCTCTAGTAACATTGACAGTAAGGCGCAGAATCGCGCCAGCTATCGGTTGGAAGTCACCTTTTTGGAACCGCCTATCACATTGCCCCGCCTGGAAGAGGCTCTGCGCGAAGGATACCACATCTTCCACTACATCGGCCATGGCGCGTTTAACACCCGTCGCCAGCAAGCGGTGTTGTTTATGGAAGATGACGCCGGCGCCACCCTGCCGGTGCGCGACGACGAACTGGCGCAAATGTTTGCGCGGCAGGATGTTCGCCCACACTTAATCTTCCTGACTGCGTGCCAGGGCGCAGTGCGCGCGACGGGGGATGCGTTCATCGGGCTGGCGCCCAAACTCATCCAGGTGGGCGTCCCGGCCGTCGTGGCGATGCAGGATTTTATCAGCATCGAGACGGCGCGGATGTTCAACACTCAATTTTACCAACTCGTCACAATAGAGCCGGTGGACAAGGCGCTCAACCAGGCGCGCAGCATCCTGGCGTCGGCGCGGCGCAGCGATGTGGCCGTGCCGGTGTTGCTGACGCGCCTTGAGGCCAATTACCTGTGGAATGACGCCGCTGACACGCGCGGCAAGACCGATGGCGAGCCGCGTGTGTTCTGGAAGGGCCTGATCAACTATATCCAGCGTGGCAAGTGTACGCCGATTATTGGCCCCCGCGTGCGCGACCGCTGGACGCCCCCCCCTACCCAGTTGGCGCAGAATTGGGCGAAAGAGCACGACTACCCCTTTACGGACACCACTAACCCCGCCGGCATCGCGCAGTATATGGCGACTAGCGGCGGGATAGATTTTGCGCGCAGTGAGTTGTTAAAAGATTTGTACGCCGCACTCAAAGCGCGCATCCCCGAAGAACTGCGTCCGCGCGTGATGCCCAAAACGCTAAGTGCTCTGGTGGACGCCATCGGCTGGCAAAACATGGCGGCCGGCGATCCCAATGACCCCCATACCGTGCTGGCAAATTTGAACCTGCCCCTGTATTTGACCACCAACTTCGACAATTTCCTCACCGCGGCCCTGACCGCCCAAGGCAAAAAACCAGTGCGCGAAGTCTGCCGCTGGAACGATATGCTGGATAACCTGTTGCCTCCCTCGGTGTTCGACGAGCGCCCGGACTTTGAGCCGACGCCGGAAGAACCGCTGGTCTATCACTTGCTAGGGTATGACATCGAACCGGACTCGTTAGTGCTGACCGAAGATGATCACCTGGACTATCTGGCGCAGGTTTCGGCGGCGCCAGAGCGTATCCATCCCTGCATCCGCGCCGCGTTGGCGAACACCTCATTGATGTTTCTCGGCCATGATCACAGCGATTGGGCCTTCCGCGTCATCATGCGCGGGCTGCTGGCGCCCATGCAACAGCGGCGCAAGTTTAAACATGTGGGCGTGCAGTTGCAACCGGCGGATGTAGCGGGCGAGGACATGCCGGATGTTTGCCAATTCTTCAAAAGTTATTTCCAGCAAGCAGACACTAACGTTTTCTTGGGCACGGCGCTCCAATTTGTGGCCGAGCTGCGGGAATGGTGGGAGGCAGCACAGCTATGAAAGACAATCCCTACGTTGGGCCGCGCCCTTATGAGCGCCGCCATCAACAGAATTTCTACGGGCGCACCCGCGAGGCGCGTGATTTATTGGCGTTGATTATGGCCGAACGGGTGGTGGTGCTGTATGCTCCCTCGGGGGCCGGCAAAACCTCGTTGCTCAATGCCAAAGTGATCCCCGCGCTAGAGGACGAAGAGTTTGTGGTGTTGCCCTCGGCGCGCGTCGGCAGCAGCCCTCCACCCGAAATCCCCCTGGAACAGGTATCTAATGTATTTGTGTACAGCGTGTTGCTTTCATTGATGGGCGAACAAACCGCGCCGGACGCCTTGACGACGCATACCCTGACTTCTTTCTTGCAGCAATATTATCCCGAACCGGAAGAAACCGAGGAAAGCGCCCCGCTGCTGTTGATCTTGGATCAGTTTGAGGAACTGTTCACCGCCCACCGGGCGCGCTGGCAAGACGCGCAGGATTTCTTCGCTCAGGTGAGCGCGGCCCTGGAGGCCATCCCGCGCCTGGGTATTCTCTTCTCGATGCGCGAAGATTTCCTGGCTGAACTGGACCCCTACGTCGCCCTCTTGCCGCGTCGCCTGCGCGCCCGCTTCCGGCTAACGTTGCTCAGCCCCGAGGGCGCGCTGGAAGCTATCGTCAAGCCGGCTGCCAATCGGGGCATCGCTTTTGCGCCCGCCGCTGGCGATCAACCAGGGGCCGCGGAATGGCTGCGGGATGAACTGCGGCGCGTGAATATCCAACGGCAGGTGGGCGCTGAAACGGTCGCGGATGTTATCCTGGGGCCGTCCATTGAGCCGGTGCAGTTGCAGGTGGCCTGCAATCAATTATGGGAAAATCTACCCGATCAGCCCGACCAAGTCATTGACCTTCAGGAGGCGCAGAACCACGGCGACGTAACCCGCGCCTTAGGGGATTTCTACGAGAGCGCCCTGCAAGAAACCGCCCAACAGACCGGGGTCTCTGAACGCGCATTGCGGCGGTGGTTTAGCGAACAACTGCTCACACCGATGCAGACGCGCGGCATGGCGATGCGCGGCCCACACGAAACGGCCGGCTTGCCCAACGCCGCCGTGGACGTGCTGCAACACAGGCACCTCATCCGCCCGGAGATGCGGGCGGGCGCGCGCTGGTATGAGCTGGCGCATGATCGCCTGATTGCCCCAATCCTGCACTCCAATCGGGCGTGGGAGGCGACCCGTCAGACGCCGCTGCGCGTAGCCGCCAAACGCTGGTCGGAGAGTAAACTCCCGGCGCTGCTCTATCGGGACGACGCGCTCAAACAGGCGCGGGCCTGGGCTGCGCAGCATCCCGACGAGGTCGAGCCGTATGAGCAAGAGTTCATCACTGTCAGCCAGGGCGCCGAGCAACGCCGCAAGTGGGCGCGGCGCGCGCTGGTTTCGGCGGCGGCTGTCGGCATCATCACTTTGTGTATCGTCGCGGCCCTGGCCTGGAGCGCCGCGCGCAACGGCCTGCGCGCCTATTCCAAAGAACTGGCCGCCGAATCCCAATATTGGGCGCAACTTGACCAGGACGCCGCGCTGGAATTGGCCTACGAAGCTATCCAACAAAATGAGGCCCCACGTCTGCTGACGTTTTGGACGCCTATCTTGGGAGAGATTGACTATACCGAGGCTGAGATCGCGCTGCGCCAGGCATTGACGGATTTTTACCCCTCCGCCATCTATGAGGACATCGCCAGCCGGCAGGAAGTCAGCAGCATGGTCTATGGCGCAGACGGCCGCTACGTCTACGCCGGCCTTTCTAACGGGAAGATTTGGGTCTGGGAGCAAGCGACAGAGCAGACGCGCTACCTCCCGGCCATGAGCGCTGTGCGCGTGCTGGTCAATCATCCCTCCTTGCCCATCATCGCCGTCGCTGGCGACGACAGTAAAAACGGTCTCATTCGTATCTTCAACAGCGCCACCGAAGCCTGGGAAGCGGAACTGCGTGTCGCCACACCGGAAGGCATGTTTGAGGAGATCTATGCCCTGGCGTACAGCCCCGAGGGGCGTTACCTGGCGGCGGCAGGCGATTATGGCGCTAAATTCCGCGATGCGGATGGCCTGTCCAACGCCGGGATGCTGCGCATCTGGAACCTGGAGCGACAAGAATCGTTCGTCGTCCCCGCGCCGCATCAAAAGCGCGTGACGGGAATATCCTTCAGCAACAATGGACGGTATCTGGTCTCATCCTCCAATGATGGGTTGGTCCGCCTGTGGGAACTCTCTGACGACGGCGCGAGGCTGACGCTGCACCCCTTCATCACATTGACGGCGCATACCGGGCCGGTGCTGGATGTCAAATTCAGCCCCACCGACCCGACGCTGTTTGCCTCCGCTTCCGCCGACAAAACTATCCGCTTGTGGCGGATAGACCTGACGCATGCGGCGGAGCCGGTCAAGGCCGTAGTCACGCTGCTCGGCCACACGCGCGAAGTCAAGGCGTTGGCGTTCTCCGCCACTGGAGACTATCTGCTCTCCGGCTCGCGCGACGCCACCGCCCTCTTGTGGGACGTGCGGGCGCTCAGCCCCAATGCGATCCTGCGCTTCACCGGGCACACCAATGTGGTGCAAGGCGTCGCCTTTGCCCCCGACGGGACGACCATTGCCACCGGCGACGGCTCCGGCAACGTGCGCTTATGGGATCGGGATTTCCTGCGCCGGGAGCGCCTCTCGACGCTGGTGGGGCAGAATGACCGGGGACGCGGGCTGGCCTATACGCCGGATGGCAAGTATTTGGTTTCGGGCGACAATACCGGCGGGGGCTTGATATGGGACGTGGCCGCCGGAGACATCGCGCGGCAATTGCCGCCGGTGGGCGGGAAAATGTGGAATCTGACTGTCAGCCATGACAGCAAGTATGCGGTGACGTGTACCGACGACGGCAACGCCTACGTGTGGGAGATTGCCACCGGGACGCAAGTTGCCAAGTTAGAAGAGGGGCATAGGGCCGGCGTCGAGCAGGCGGCCTTCAGCCCGGACGACCGCTATCTCGTCACCGGCGCGGACGATCAGCGGGTGCTGGTCTGGGATGCGACGACCTGGCAGTAAGTGGCCGAACTCACCGTGTTCGGCCTCAGCAAGCCTGGCGAAATCTGGGGAGCGCTGGAATACAGCCCCGATGGACGGTGGATCGCGGCAGGCTATACCGGCGGGCGGTTGCAACTCTGGGCAGTGGATACGTCTGGCGGCGTCTTCAGGGCCGAGCCGTCCGTCTCCCTGCCTCACGCCCACACCGACCACATCATGACGGCTGACTTCAGCGCCAACAGCCAATACCTTGCCACCGGCGGCTGGGATGGGGTCGCGCGCATCTGGCGCGTTGCCCCATTGACGCTCACGTTGGTGGGGGAGCCGCTGGATCACACGGCCTACGTCTACTCGGTGGAATTCAGCCCGGATGACGCCTATCTGGCGACCGGCGCCCGCGACCAGCGCGTCCGCCTGTGGGACATGACCATGCTTCCCGACACGCCCGAAATCCCCGACGCCGTGCTTGCCGGGCACACCGACCTGATCTGGGCCGTGGCGTTCAGCCCGGACGGCAGCTATGTAGCAAGCAACTCGTGGGATCGCTCCATCCGGCGGTATCTGGTGGAGTTTAGTGATGTATGGAAAATGGCAGAAGCGTATTTGGAGGGGGAAAAATAGCAATGGCAGACCTTATCTACTTCAACGGCGTGCGATCAAACGGCGAATATGGCCTGAAGCCGCTTTCCGAGCAGGCTTTGGTGGATCACATTTTCGCGGGGCGCGATGCGGCGGAAAAGGTCGGGGAACGCCTACAAAAGCAGCTTGAGCGGAAGACGGTAGACCGGCTGCAAGACATCGTCATCAAGCTGGCGGTGCGTGGGTTGGCGCAGTTCCCTGACGCCGAAGGCGCTACGGAGGCTCCCCCCGCCACCCGCGATGCCTGGCTGGACGCGCTGGCCGGCGATATTGTGGCCGTACTCGTCGGCGAAACCAGCCGTAAATCCGGCATCACGCAGGAATTGGCCGCGCAACTCAAGCAGGCCCTGGAGGATACGCTGAGCCTGCTCGTCGCATATCTGGCGAAGGGGCAGGTCAAAGAACTGACCACGTTCCTGTTGAGTCCCGACCCCGACATGCAGACGGAATTCAAGGAAAAACTCAAGCGCGAGACGGATCAAACGCTGATTGCCATCGGCAAGGAAGCCCTGAACAACGACCGTATCGAGGCGCTTTCCCAGGCTGACGGCGTGACGCGCCAGGTGTGGATGGAAGAATTACTGGAAAAGTTGCTGAATCTCCAAACGCCCCTGCAAGCAATGACCGCGCTTTCGGATTTCAAGTACATCGTCACGACTCCCATCACCACCGTCAAGCTGGGTGAAAAGCTCGCCGCCATCGCGCCGGATAACGCCGCCTGGCAGGATGCCATCGCCCAAATCAACGCCGTCGTCGCCAAAGGCAGAAGCGCCGCGTGGCGCGATTTGATTGACCAAGCGTTGCGCGCCGCCCTGCAAGCCTTCTGCGCTCTCCCCGGCGCGAAGGCCGACTGGCCGGCCTTGCGGCAGGCGTTGGCCGCGTGGATTGACGAATTGCGCCGCGAAATCGGCCACCTGGGATTGATCGCCAGCCTGGATCCCCGCAAGCTCAACGAGGCCGGGTGGGGCGTCATTTTCCCGGCGCGGATGGCTCCGGCGCGGAAGAAGGCCATCCGGGAGGTATTGGAGCCGCTGCTGTGCCATCGCCTGATTCATGTAGATCTGGCGATCTATGGCGATACGGCCAAATACACCGATAAATCATTGGATGAAGTGCTCAAAGCCCGTGATGCGCAGGGTTTTAACCCCAAGTATCAGGAACATTTCAAGATTTACGAAGGCGGCAATGGCTATCGCCCCAACGACACAGCCCGCGCCTTCCTGAGCCGTCACGGCGCGCGCCCGGAAGACCCGGCCAACCCGGACCAGGTGCCGTACTATCTGCTGCTCGTCGGCACGCCGGAAGAAATCCCCTTCGAGTTTCAGTACCAGTTGGACGTGCAATATGCCGTCGGGCGGCTGGACTTCGACGACGTAGACGATTATCGCACCTACGCGAAGAACGTCATCGCCGCCGAGAACGACTCACCGCCCGCCCTGCCGCAGATGACCTTGTTCGGCGTGCAGAACTCCGGCGATCCGGCTACCGAATTAAGCGCGAAGTATCTGATCCAACAACTCCAAAAAACCTTCGATAAGAAAACAAAGTCTCCGGAATGGATAGCGCGGGGTAATCCAACGTTACAACTCACGCGTGTGGAACCTGAAGAAGCCACGAAGAAAAAACTGCTCGAAATCCTGACCACCACACCCCCGGCCTTGCTCTTTACCGCTTCGCACGGCCGGGAGTTTGACAGCGGCGATGCCGATCAGGTCAAGCAACAGGGCGCGTTGTTGTGCAGCGATTGGCCCGGCCCCCACAACCCCGACAAGCGCATCCTGCCGGAGCACACCTTTTCAGGCGAAGATATCCTCAAAAATCGGGGCACCATCAACGCGCGCGGCATGATCGCCTTCTTCTTCGCCTGCTACGGCGCGGGCACGCCGCGTTACGATGAGTTCACCCATCAGGCGTTCAAAGAGAAAGGTCAGACGATTGCGGAGACACCCTTCGTCGCCGCGCTGCCCAAAGCCCTGCTCAGCGCGCCGCGCGGCGCGCTGGCCGTCATCGGCCACGTCGAGCGCGCCTGGGCGTTGTCGTTCATGTCAGATGCCCAGGCCGGCGCGCTGCCCGTATTCGAGAGTCTGGTGCAATCGCTGCTCACCGGCCTGCCCGTCGGCGCGGCGATGGAATACTTCAACGTGCGTTACGCGGCGCTCTCCACTGAACTAACCGTTGCCTACGATGCGAAGGAAGGCCTGCCACCCAGCGACCGCGAAATGGCGCAGCTGTGGACGAACAACAACGACGCGCGCGGGTATATTGTACTTGGCGATCCGGCGGTGCGCTTACGCCTTTTTTTATCCCCATAGGGGATGAGCAAAACTCAGAACCAGGAGGTAACCTTATGTTTGACTTCGGAACAGGAGAGGACATTCTCATCGAAGAATTCCAGGACGACCTAGTCTTCAACGGCGTCAACGGCGACACGGGCACTTATGGACAGGCGCCGATGTCTGCCGAGAAGCTGGCGCGGCTGATCCAGGGAAAACCTAGGCCCGAAGACTTTCCACAGAAAGACCCGGAGTTTGCCGCCAATTCAGCCCTTGAAATGGTGGCGCAAGGACTGGACGCCGGAAAGCGAGGGCGACTGCTATGGGCGCTGGCCGCGGCGCGGCTGGCAACGGGCGCCGCCTTGACCGACGAGCAGAAGGCGTACTTGGAAGCCGAAATTGCCGATTTGCAGGCACGCTTCCCGGCGGCGCTCTCGGCGGATGAACAAGGCGCGTTGCTGCGCTCTGCGGCAGAAGATCTGCTGGCGCAGGACGAGGACTACGAGGCGGATGACCTTCGCAAGCTGGACAAGGGCCAGAAAAAGTTCCTCAAAGAGCTGGTGGACGACGCCGCTCTGACCGAAGCCCAGCAGCACACCTTGCTGCGCTTCCTCATCCACCTGGAAGAAAACGCCGAAACGTCCGGCGCCCTCAAGGGTAAGCGCGCGGCCCCCTTCCCCACCAAAGAGGGCGTGGACGCGGCCCGCATTGAGCAGGCCGGGTGGGCCATTCTGTTCCCAGGGCGGATGTCGGCCAAGCAGAAGAACGCGATCAAAGACGCGCTCAAGCCCCTATTGGAATTGCGCAAAGCGCAGGCCGGCCCGCTATACCGCGAGTTTGAGGGCGCGAGCGGCTATCGCCCCGACGAGCGGCTCGACCAGTTCTTCAAACATCAAAACCCCGAAGTCAAACAAGGCCCCGCCGATCCGGCGCAGATGCCGTTCTACGTCCTGCTTATCGGCAGCCCGGAGGAAATCCCGTACAGCTTCCAATATCAATTGGACGTGATGCGCGCCGTCGGGCGGCTCGACTTCGGCGAGGATTACGCCGCCTATGCCGAGTACGCCCGCAACGTGGTGCTCGCTGAGACCGGTCAGGTCAAACTGCCGCGCCAGACGACGTTCTTCGGCGTCGCCAACCCCGGCGACAAGGCCACCCAACTCAGTTCCAAATACCTAATCCGCCCGCTGTTTGACGGCCTGCAAGACCCCGCGCCGGCCGGCGAGATCAAGCTGGAACACGAGTGGAAATTTGATAAATTTGTAGAGAAAGATGCCAATCACGCGCAGTTGGGGAAACTGCTGGGTGGCGATCCCAAGCTGACGCCCGCGCTGTTGCTGACTGCCAGTCACGGGATGGAATTCTCCCAGAAGGACCCCGACAAGCAACGGAAATATCAGGGCGCGATTCTATGCCAGGATTGGGACGGGCCGAGCGGCAAGCTGGAACGCGGCGATTATTTCGCCGGCGAAGACCTGCCCAAGGACGCCAACCTGCTCGGCATGGTGGCGATGTTCTTTGCCTGTTACGGCGGCGGCACGCCCAAGCTGGATCAGTTTGCGATGCAGGCGTTCAAGAAGCGCGAGGCGATTGCGCCAGAAGGCTTCGTCGCCGACCTCCCCAAGCAGATGCTGCGCCGGGGCGCGCTGGCCGTCATCGGTCACGTCGAGCGCGCGTGGGGCTACTCTTTCGTCACGCCCAACGGCAACCCCGATCAGCAAGCGTTCGTCACGGCGCTGCGCAAGCTGCTCAACGGCGATCCCGTTGGGCTGGCAACCGATCCCAGCTTCAACATGCGCTACGCCGATATGAGTTCCAACCTCAGCACAGTGATGGAAGAACTGCACTGGGATCCGAATCACATCGCCGCGCCGGAGTTGGCGCAACTATGGACGGCCAACAACGACGCGCGCAGCTACGTCATCATCGGCGACCCCGCCGTCCGCATCCCCTTTGCCAAAGGCAAAGACAAGCCCGCCGTGCGCCCGGCGTTGGATACGACGTTTGATTTGGACGCCTATCTCAAGAAGGAGTACAACTACGTCGCCGGAACCGGCAGCAGCCACGCCGCCGCGCCAACCGCCGGCGCCGCCGAAATGTCCGCCGCGCAAAACTTCGGCCTGTTTGATCGCAAAGACAAAGAGGGCGCGCCCGAAGGCGAGGCCGGCAAAGAAAGCGGCCCCCTCCAGGCCTTCCAAAAAATCGCCGCCGATCTCGCCGCCACAATCGGCGCAGCCGTCGAAGAGATCACCAGCCTGGAAGTGAACACCTACACCAGCAGCGATCTGGAAGGCGTGGTCTATGACGCCGGGGAGAAGCGCTTCAAGGGGCAGATCAGGATGCGCGCCCGCACCTACATCTCCTTCGACGGCGACATGGAGGTCTGCCTGCCGGTGCGCGAGGACGGCAGCGTGGATCGGGAATTGTGGCAGATCCACTCGGATACGGTCAAGCAGGCGCAGATCAACCGCACCGAATTCCTCAAAACCGTGGCCGACCTGACCGCCCGTCTGGTGGGCAAGTAGACGCGATGACCACGGGCTACTCCGCGTTGCCGCCCGCCGACGACCCCTTCGGCCTGTTCGCGCCGGTGGGGGGGATGGTCTCGTTTGCGGTCGGCGCTGAGGACGCCGCCGTCGAGCGCGTCGTCCTGCCCGCGCGGGCCGATGCCGCCTGGGCGGAGTTGGCCGCAGCCCGGCGCGGCTTGCAACAGGGCGACGGGCAACTTGACCATGCCATCCGGCGCATGACCCAGGTGGAGGCGCGTTACCAACCGGGGCAAATTCAGATGGCATCTTTTGCCGCCTCCGACATGCCCGCGCCGGAACTAGACCTGTTGCACACGTTGGAGACCCTCGAAATGGCGGCGCCGGAGGAGTTGGCCCAACTATCCCGCGCGCAGGAAGACGATCTGACCCGATGGGAGGCGCTGGTGCAGCAGGCGCAGGACAAACTCGCCCATCCAGTGCAGGTGAAAACCCAACTTGGCGCGACGCTGGTGGGCTACACCTGGATGGAATGGTCGGGCGACTTCACCACTATCTTCGAGGATGAGGTGGATTCTGCCGACAAAGTCATCCACCACCAGGCCGTGGAGCTGGTGCTGGCGAAGATCATGGCCCGCCTGCGACTGGCGACGGTGATCACGAGCGGGGCCGCGCAACTCATCGTCAAATTGAGCGGGCCGCCCGGCACCCAAGTGTTCGTCGTCCCCGCCGTGCTGAAGTACATCCGGGACGTTTTGGCAATCTTGCGCGCGCAGCCCGATGCGCCGCAGTTCTAACTTTTAACTGATTCAGGAGGATACACAATGGCAGACCTAAAAGCAGCAGTGCAAAAATTTTCACAGGAATTGGCCGACAAACTACAGACCTTTATCAATGACGTGACGGTCCTGGAAGTGCGCACCTTCACGACGCCGCACGATCAGGTGAAGGTGTTGTTGGACGAGCGCCCCGACATCGGCGAAATCGCCACCAAGGGCAACGTCCAACTGCGCGCCTACACCCAGATCGGCTTCGACGGCGACGCCACCATCTGCCTGCCCACCGACGAAAACAACGAGATTGACCGCTCCGTGTGGGACATCCATCAGGCCATCGTCGCGCAGGCCATCGGCAGCCGCAACGCCATGCTGCGCACCATCGGCGACGCGGCCTCCTCGGCGCTGGGCGCGCTGCAAAAGAGCAAGGAGTGAAAGCGCAAGGAATCTCGTCCGTTGGGACGTGCCATGGGTGTTAAAACAAATGACCGGATCAATGATCCGGTCATTTGTTATTATCTGCGCACATCCGCGAAAATCTGCGTCCTGATTACACCGTCGGCGCGACCTCGGCTGCGGCCCGGCGTTGCGCCGCGTGGCGCTGCTTGCGCGCCAACAACCGCCGCTGCACCCGCTCAAACCGCCGGCGATCCAGCGGATAGGCCCACGCCACGCCGATGGTGGCGACAAGCATCAGCGCGCCCACGGGGCCGGTCAGGATGCGGATACCCCACAGCGCGGCGTCCGGCTGCGTGAATTGCGTCACCCCTGGCGGCGGCGACTGGTAGCCCAGCCAGCCGAGCGTCTGCAACACCAGGAAGATGGCGAAGGCCGTGGTCAGCTTGCGGATGAAGTTCTTCACCCCGTAATAGACGCCCTCGTGCCGCTGCCCGGTGCGCAACTCGTCCCAGTCAATCACGTCCGGGAAGATGGCGTCCGGCAGGATGTGCGCCGCCGAAACGCTGATCCCCATGAAGACCGCCAGCGTCAAGACCAGGATATAGTTCAATTGCGGCATCCAGGGGACGAGCAGCAGCAGCGCGGCCCAGAACGCCAGCGCGATGATGTAGGCGATGCGCTTCTCCAGACGATGGGCCAACCAGTTCCAGAACGGCAAGAACAGTGTGGCTGTGAGCATCATCAGCCCCACCACGGCGGATTCGATGGGCAGGCCCAGCCCCGGCACCTTGGCCAGTAGATCGCCTCCCGCTACCCAGTAGACGAGCAAGTACGGTAGGACCACGCCGATAATGTCGAACGTCACCCAGTTGAGCATGTACAACGCCGTGGCGTAGCGAAACGGCACGTTCTGCCAGGCCGTGCGCAGCGTGTCGCGGAGGGCGGGTTCGGCCGGACGATCTGCCTCGGCTGGGCGCTCGCGCACCGTGAAGAAGATGAGCAAGTAGGGAATGATGGTGGAAACGCCAAAAAGCGCCGCAGACAGCACGTATCCCTGCTGCTGCGTGCCGCCGCGCTCCATCACCACATCCACAATCGTCGGCGCGATCACCGCTGCGGCGATGGTTGCCAGGAGATTGAAAAACATCCGATAGCCCGCCAATGAGGTGCGCTCGTCGTAATCGGAGGTCATCTCCGGCGTCAGCGCATGGTACGGCACGATCACCAATGTTTGCAGCGTGTCGCTAAGCGCGTAGGCGATCATCATGTAAAACATTAACAGGATTTGGTTCTCGATCGGCGGCGCCCACCACAGGATCAAAAAGGCCAGGCCATACGGGATGGCAAAAAAGAGCAGGAAAGGCCGCCGCCGCCCCCACCGGCTGCGCGCCCTATCGCTGAGCATACCCACCAGCGGATCGTTGATCGCGTCCCACAACACGCCGATCAACGCCGCAAACGAGGCCAGGCGGGGGTCCAGCCCCACCACATCGGTCAGAAAAATTGCGTAAAAAATCTGGCGCAGTGTATTGAACGACGCCATGCCCCAATCGCCGGTGCCATAAACCACTTTCGTCAGTTGAGAAACACGTTCCGTTGTATCCAGGGTCATCCATTCACCTCAGAAGTCAGATTTCGACGAACACCCATCCATTCAATCCGTTCAATCCGTTGAGACCTACACCACCCGCCGGTAAACTCGGTGGCGCTTGTACCAGTTGACCTTCAACATATTCAGATCGTCCATGCTCTTGAGATTGCTCTCCATCACCTGCGCCACGTCGCAATGCACGGTGTTGACGGAGCGCAAGGTCTTCTCCAGTTCCACGTACAGCAGCGCCGTCGCGCCGAAGCCCTGATATTGCGGCAGCAGCCCGACGCCGTTGCCGCTCATCCGGCGCGTGGTCTGGATGGCCCGCAGCACCTTGATCCAGCCAAACGGCCACAATCGCCCGCGCACCTTGCGCAGCGCCGCCGACACGTCCGGGAAAATGAAGGCGAATCCGGCGATGTCGTCGTCCTTCATCACCACCTTCAGCAGCCGGGGATTGGCAATCGTCAGCAATTGCTGGCCGATCAACTGCACTTCCGCCGCATCTATCGGATAATACCCCCACACCTGCGAAAATGCTTCGTTATTCACTTTTTGGATGCGCGGAATCCACGCGCGCAGTTCTTTTTTGCTGGAAAACGACTTCACCCAGAAGCCGCGTCGCTCCTTGATTTTCTCGGCCAGCGCCACAATGCGTTCTGGGATTTGTTGTTCCTGCATTAGATAACCGGAGAGATAATCAATCTCTTTCTCGAAGCCGACACTTTCCAGCAGACGAGGATAGTAGTCGTAATTATACGGCATACTGAGCGCGGCCTCGTGCTCGAAGCCCTCCACCAGGATGCCGGGGGCGTCGGTGCGCATCATCCCCTTCGTACCGAGCAGCAGACTGCGCCCGCGCCCGGCGGCCCAACGCGCAGCGGATTCAAAAAGTTGCCGGACGGCCTCCACGTTGTCCACCGCGTCGAAGCAGCAGAAAAACGCTGCATTACGTCCGCTGTGCGCATTGTAGCGACAGTGATCCAACACGGCCACCCGCGCCAGCGTGACATCCCCCGCTTCCGCCACAAAAAACGCCGCATCGGAATGTTGGTAAAAAGGATGTTTGCGGCGGTTCATCATCGTCTTCACGCTGGAAACCAGCGGCGGCGACCATTTGTCACAGTCTGCATAGAGATCGAACTGAAAATCCACGAATTGCCGGACATCGCGGGGATTCTCTGTATTCAGTTGCCGAATTTGCATATAGTTTACCAACTCCTCAAAAAATAGATGTGTACCGCAAACTTTAGCTTGCTACTCCGGCGCGAGAACAGAGTAAAGTTTGTGCTACGCTTCTAAATAAAAAACTCGGCCTGGGTTATGCTTGATCGCTGTCATGCATAAACCCAGGCCGGTTATGAAATTAAACTATCGCCCAGATCAGGCGCTTTTAACAGGCATGTATTTCGCCAGCTTGGCGGCCAGGTTCGCCAACGGCATACTTTGCAGCCAAATCTTGCCCGGCCCCGTCAGGGTAGCCAGAAACAGACCTTCGCCGCCAAAGAACATATTCTTCAGGCCCTTCACCATCGAGATGTCATACTGCACGGTCGGCTCAAAGGCCGCGATGTGACCGGGATCAACCTTCATCATTTCACCGGCGGCCAGCGTGTACTCGCGGACCTCGCCAGGGATTTCCAGGAAGGCATAACCCGGCCCTGTGATTAGTTGCAGGATGAAACCCTCGCCGCCAAAAAGCCCAGCGCCCAGCTTTTTCTTGAAGTGCATCTTCATGTCAACGCCGTCCTGCGCGCACATGAAGGCGTCCTTCTGGCAGATGAGGCTCTGACCCGCCGCCAGATTAATATCGAGGATTTTGCCGGGCGCTTCCGGGGCAAAGACAATGAGCGCGCCCTCTTCGTGGCTGGTGTACGTGCTCATAAACAGCGATTCGCCCGACAGCGCGCGGCCCAGCCCCTTCATCAGACCGCCCTTTGTGTCGGTCTTCATCTCAATATTGCCCTTCATCCAGGCCATGCCGCCGGATTCCGTATACACGGACTCGCCGCTGTTGAGACGGACTTCCAGGGTGGGTAACGTAGTGCCATTGATTTCGTAACGCATGGTACATCCTCCTGTGGACTAAACTAAAAGGAAAAAAACAGACTTGGCTGTAATGATACAACCATTTTCATTATAGCAGCACTCTAACCAACTTCAAGACTTTGAAATGCAATCAAGCAAGGCTTCACCGCAGAGAGCGCTGAGAACGCTGAGAATTCATAAAAACTCTGCGACCTCCGCGTGCTCTGCGGTGAATCGTCCTATGCTTTCAAAACTTGAGCCACCACGCGGATGTGATCCGGCGTGCTCCCGCAGCAGCCGCCGAAAATCTTGACGCCCGCCTCGGCCACGAAACGACGCGCGTAGTCGGCCATGATCTCCGGTGTGACATCGTACACGAGGTCGCCGCCTTCGGCGTGGGGCAGGCCAGCGTTGGGCTTCGCCATCAACACCGCGTCGGGCAACGCCGCGCGCATCTTGAGGACGGCTTCCAGCGTCTCGCTCAACGTGCGCCCGCAGTTGGCCCCGATCACCACCGCGCCCCAGTCGGTCAACGTCTGCGCGGCCTTTTCCGGCTTGACGCCCATCATCGTGCGCCCCTTCGTGTCGAAGCTCATCGTCGCCAGGATGGGCAGATCGGTGACTTGCCGCACGCCCTCCATCGCCGCCTTGACTTCATTCAGATCGCTCATCGTCTCGATCAAAATCACCTCGGCGCCCCCCACCACCAATCCCGCCGCCTGCTCCGCAAAGGAGGCAACTGCATCGGCATAAGACAGGTCGCCCAGCGGCTCCAACAGCTTGCCGGACGGGCCGATGTCGCCCACCACCAATACGGCGTCCCCGGCGACTTCCCGCGCCAGTCGCGCCGCCGCCGCGTTGATCGCGTGCGCCTGGCGGCCCAGGCCGTCGCGCTCCAACCGCACGCTACAGCCGCCGAAGGTGTTGGTCAAAATTATGTCGGCCCCCGCCTCGATGTAACTGCGGTAAAGCGCGCGCACCGCGTCAGGATTCTCCAGATTCCACCGCTCCGGCGCAGCGCCGGCCGGCAGCCCGGCTTGCTGCAACATCGTCCCGGTCGCCCCATCCGCCACCAGCACCGGCTTCTCTTTCAAAAATCGCTCAAATTTGGACATACGTTCCCCCCCTTTTAAAGAGTGACCAGGGATTAGGGATTAGGGATTGGGTAGTCCAATCCCTAATCCCTGATCCCTAATCCCCATTATATTACAGTCCGCTCAATTCGCTGAGCGGCTCTTCTAACGTTCGCTCTTCTGGCCCGTTGTAGGTGTGCGCCGTTGGCGAGATTTCGCGCATGGGCCGCTGATTGACGATCTCGTCGAAGACGTGCGCCGTCAGCCCGACGATGCGCGAGATGGCGAAGAGACCGTTGCCCATCTCCGGTGGGAAATCCATCTCGCACAGCAGCGCGGCAATCCCGCCGTCCACGTTCAGCGGCAAATCCTTGCCGAGCGTCTCCTGCATCGCCTGCCGGAGCGCGCGCGCCATCGCTACGTAGTCGCCGGCGACGCCCGCTTCCTCCGCAATGGCGAAGAGCCGCGCTGTGCGGGGATCGTCCGTGTGGATGCGGTGCCCGTAACCAGGGACGCGCTTCTTCTGCGCGCGGTACTCGGCCATCAACGCGCGCGCCGTCGTCAGCGCATCCTCGCCGGATGCCCGCTGCCGCGCCACCGCTTCGAGCAGCACCCGCATACAGCCCTCAATCGCGCCGCCGTGATGCCGGTTGATCGTCATGATGCCCGCCGCGATCCCCGCTGTGAGCGGTGCGCCGCCGGAGGCCACCGTCCGCGCGGCCAGCGTCGAGGGGGGCGTCGCCCCGTGATCCACGCTGGAGACGAGGATCGCATCCATCACGCGCCCCTGCGCCTCCGTGGGCATCTCCCCCTTGAGCGTCAGATAGACCACCTGCGCAAACGACGCGCGCCCCATCAATTCATCAATCCGGTAGCCGCGCACGGCCACCTTGTTCGGTTCAATTTGCGTAATCGGTTGAGACCAGGTTTGTTCCGTCATTTTCGCCTCCTTTTCAGGTAGACGGTAGACGGTAGACAGTAGACGGGCCTGTCTACGGTCTACCGTCTACTGTCTGCTGTCTACAGCTTCTCTAATACCGCCTTCGTCGCGCCCGGCAAGTCCATAAACTGCTCCACCACCGTCGCGCCGACTTCGCGCAGCCGCGCTACCTTGCCCTCGTAAGTCCCGCGCCCGCCTTCGACAATCGCGCCCGCGTGCGAGAACCGCGTGCCGCTCTTCGCCGCCTTGCCGCCGATGTAGGCGATCAGCGGCTTGGTGAACGCGCCCGCCTCGATGAGATCGGCCACGCGCTCTTCCTGGCTCGTGCCGATCTCGCCGAACATCACGACGGCTTGCGTGTCGGGGTCGCGCTCAAATTCGAGCATCACGTCGGGATGCGGCAGCCCCACCACCGCGTCGCCGCCCACGTGAACGAGCGTGGTCGCGCCGATGCCCGCCCGCGCCAGGTAGTACGCCATCGAAGACGTGATCCCGCCGCTGCGCGAGGCGATGCCCACCGGGCCGGGGCTGAACCACGATTTCGCCGTCGCCGCCCGCCCGCCGATCATGCCGAGCACGCCTTTATCCGGGCTGAGGACGCCCAGCGTGTTCGGCCCGATGAAGCGCGCCCCGACGGATTTGGCGCGGTTGGCAATCGCCAGCACGTCGTAAATCGGCACGCGGTCGGGGACGATGACGAGCAGCTTCACGCCCGCGTCCATCGCTTCCAGCGCCGCACTCTTCACCAGCGGCGCGGGGATGAACAGCACGCTGATGTCAATCGGCCCAACATGCTCCCACGCCTCAACGATGGTGTCGTACACCGGGATGCCCTCGACGGATTCACCGCCGCGGCCCGGCGTTACACCCGCAACCACTTTCGTGCCATAATCCACCATCAACTTCGTTCGCGCCGCGCCCTCGCGGCCGGTGATACCTTGAACCAACACTCGTTTCGTTTCGTCTATCAAGATTGCCATAGTTACGACTCCGTATGTTTTTTTGATTTGTGAGGATCTTTCCGCTTTTGCCAAAATACCCATCCGATCCCGCTGAGCAAGCCTATCACCAACGCAATGACAGTCTTGCCGGGTTTACGGGATGGCGGTTTTTGCAAGGCACGTTGACGACGGCGCATGCGTTGGGCGGAGATGATGAGATCGAAATCGCGATCTAATTGCCTCTCCCAGCAATTATGTACCCACGTTTTGATCGGTATACTGATAGCTGTCAGAAATGCCACACCAATGGAAGGCCACAAGAATTCGACAAACAGGTCCTCTCCTGCCAGAGCACTACACATACTGAACCCGGCCAGAGCGGAAAAAATAATTGTCCAAACCAACCAACGTTTGGATTTCACTACCCACTGACTGGAATTCGTAGTGTAAGCCAGACCCCAGCCAATAATCGTGGCCAGACCTGAAACAAGGAAAACCCATATTGCAAATTTGTGGATAAAACTTGGCATGTGAACAGCAACCCTAAAGTAAAAGCAGGCTATTGGGTAGACTATGAGCTAGTTTTTATCTATTGAGGTGTACATCCACCTCAAGCATTGCGTATGACCAACGGCAGGTAGATGTACTGCGTTGTGGCCACAATGGTCACTGTGTGCGTATCGCTGCGGAGGCCGCCGCAGTTCTCGACGTTTACCTGGATGGTTTGATCGCCGGTGTTGGCCCACGTGTAGCTGGCGCTCGCCGTGGATTGCCCGCTGAGGGGCGCCGGCGTCCAGGTGTACGTGATGGGCTGGGTGGCGTCCGCCGGTGTGAAGGCTGCCGTGAACGACATGGTCGTGTTCGTGAAGCCGGTCGTCGGCCCGCTGATAGCGACGGCAGTGAGGCCGGTACACGACGCTGAAGGGGGATTTTGCCGGCTCCAGTCGGGGTTGCTGCTTTGTCCATCGGAGGTCAGCGCCCACATCTCTACCGGGTTGCGCCGATCCAGAATCCACAGGTCGTGCGCAAGCGTCGCGCCGGTCTGCCACTCGAAGACCACGTAATTGCCATCCGGCGACACGCTCGGATTGAAGACGTAGTCGTTGTAGAAGTAGGCCAGCGTGATGACCTGGCTGCTGGCCAGCGTGTATTCGTACAGATAATGATCGAGGCTGAAGACAAACCCCGATGCGTCGGGCAACCACGCGGGTGTGGCCCACAGCGCGTTGTGCTCGTTGATCAGGCGCGTCCCCGCCCCGCCGCCTTCCGTGGTCAGGTAGATGCCACTGGTGGCAAAGTCGAACGTGTGGCTGCGGTAGAGAATTTGCGTATCCACCGGCGACCAGGCCAGTTCATCGGCCAACGTGGGGCTGCTGAACAGATCGGTGCCGATGGCTTGCCCGGCGGCGGCGAATTTCCGGGGCGTGATCACGTCCACCCCCACTTCCGTGCCGTCGCGTTTCCACGAGATGCTGTCGCTGTTGTACGTCCCGCAGGTTCCGCTAAAGGACAAATCAACGTTGTTGACAGTCTGGCCCGGCTGCACGTCCACCACCGCCGCCGCGTACTCCTTGCAATTGGCGTGTCCCCCATCGGCCCAGGTGAAGACGACGTAATGCAATCCCACACCCAGGTCGGCCACGTTGGGCACGGTATAGGCGACGGTGTCGCCATAGTTGCCCACATTCACCGATACCGCATCCTGCGCGCCCTCAATGTAAATCTGGAAGATCGTGACGCTGCCGTAATTATTGTGGATCGTGCCGCTCACCCCGCCCCACTGATAGCCGCCCGCGTCCAGTTCGGCTTTGGAGGGTGGGTTGGTGATACGGCGCAGGCCCTCGCCCTCCGGCCCGATGCCGTAAACGTCCGAGTGAAAGGCGGAGTAGGCCGATTCGTGATTGCTGCTGAAAGCCACCTCGCTCGCATCCGGCTTCCAGGCCGCGTCGTGGATGGCGTTGGTCAGCGTGATGGCGCTGGGATGCGTCCACAACGTCCGGTTGCCGCTGCCATCGGGATTGATGCGCTTGACTGTTTTGGGATGGCCGTTTTCAAGTCCCACGTAGGCGATGCTGCCGACGAGATTGGGGATGTCCATTGTACCGCTCACCTTGAAGGCGACATTGTCCACGTAAGCTCTGAAAGCGTTAGCCGGATTCTGGAGCAGGTTGAAGATAACGTACACCGCCTGGCCTGCCGCGTGCGCTGACTGGATGGCCGCCACATCGGCGGCGCTCAAGGTGACGTTAATCGAATACCAGCCAGTGTCGGCGTAGACGGCGCCGGTGTCCAGGACGTTCGTGATGACCGTCGAATACGTGCTGATGCTGGCGGCCAACTGCGCCGCGCCGCCGTAGGTGGGCAGCAGGCGGAAGTCGAAGCTGAACGTCGCCGCCGTCGTTTCGGTAGGGAGCCGCAGCTCTTGATAGAGGTCGGCGCGCGTTTCCATGATGGCCTCCATCGCCATGGCCGGCCCGCCATCGTGACTGCCGGCAGGGTCCACGGCACTGCCGGTCCCGGTCGTCACCCAACTGACGGGTTTGTTGTAACTGTCATATTGATTGAACGCGCCATTGCGCACCAATTCCTTATTGAGCACCGGCTGCGCGCCGAAGGGCTGCGTCGGCAAGAAGTCATCGCCTTGTCCACCAACCGCGCTCAACGGCTGGAACAAAGCCATCACCAGAAACACCCACATAACAAACCGTAAAGCCTTCATCCTTGAATCTCCTTTCGCAACCTGGTGAATCGCCATCGAAATTCAAAACCCTGATACCCGCGCCGCCAGGATTTACAGATGGCCTGAAATACCTCCTGTGTCCCTCGAAATAGCTACCGTAACATCACGCCTTTACAACCCGGCGATGGGCAACGTCACATGCCCGCCGCCCGCGCCGTACAGCAAACAATCCACTTCGCAAGCCAAGCACTCCGAGCAGCGCCCCTTCTTCACATCCGCCGGCGCGATGTTGAGCACGGGGCACCCCGCCTCGTTGAGCGCCAAAATCTTCATTCCACACGCCTCAATACAGACCTTGCTCTCACACGTCGCACATATAGCGTGATCGTAAGTGACCGTACCGCCGGTGACGGTTTCAAAGGAATAGGTGGTTGGGTGGTTGGGTGATTGGGTGGTTCGTAATTCGTAATTCCTGCTCCCTGCTTCTTGCCTCTTGCTTCTTGCTTCTTGAATCAGTGTATTGAGCCGCCCCGCGCAGAAATCCGGCGAATCGTCCTTCTTGTAGCCTTCCACCTTCGCGGGAATGCGCCCGTTGAGCGCTTCCAGGATTTCGACGGCCTTATCTTCCGCGTTCCCGCCCAGGCGGATGACGGCAGGCACATCCAGTTGCGCTTCGAGGAAGGCCTTGAACAGCCCCCGCGCCGAGTAGAACTGCTCCTGGCTGGCGACGCCGGAGCCGGAGCCGAAATAGCCGTCAATCGGCCCGGTGGCGAGGATGATTTTCGCCGCGCGGTAGACTTTGCTGGCGGGCGGGTTGCCGCTGGTGTCCACGAAGGTCGCCAGCTTGTAACCCTGCCGCAGCACGGCATCCATGCTCATCATCGAGCCGCCGCCGCCCGCGCCGTGAAAGCCCACGTACCCCTGACCTGCCTCAAAATCCTCCGCCATCTGGATGAAGTAGAACGTGCCGCGATAGTCGCCCGCTTCCACGTCGTAGGCAATCTTCTCCAGCGCCGTCGGTGGGCGGTCGTACTCGCGGGCGATGGCGATGCCCAGGTCCTTGTGGCGGAAGACGGCGTAGTCGTCCACCGTCACGCGGCAGTCGGCGGCGACGAGCTTGCCGTCGGCGGTCAGCGCCAGCGGGTTGATCTCTGCGGCACGTGCTTCATAGGTGCGCGCCACGTCGTAAAGCTGCACCAGCAGCCCGCCGAGGTCGCGCTGCAACGTCCCGCCGATGCCGGTCTTGCGGACGAGGTCGCGGGCCTGGTAGTCTTGCAGGCCGAACTCGATGTCCACGTGCGCGCTGGCGACTTTGTCGGGATGCGCTTTGGCGATGTCCTCGATGCCGGTGCCGCCGACACTGGCGAACATCACCAGCGGGGCCTGCGCCCGGTCGTCCACGATGACGCCGGCGTATAATTCGCGCGCAATGGCGATCTGTTCCTCCACCAGCACCTGCTCCACCGTGAACCCCTTGACCTTCAGGCCGAGGATCGCCTGAGCCGCCGCCGCGGCTTCGTCAGGCGTGTCCGCCTTGCGGATGCCGCCGACGCTCGCGCGCCCCGTGATCCACGCCTGCGCCTTCACCATCACTGGCTTGCCGATTTCCTCAGCGATGGCCCGGGCTTCTTCTGGCGTTGCCGCCACCCGTCCTTGCGGAACCGTCACTTTGAACTGCTTCAGTAGGGCTTTACCCTGATATTCGTGCAATCGCGCCATACCCTCCTCCAAAGATAACAGGATTTACGGAATGATAGGATCAAAAATCCGTTTTAATCCGTTCAATCCGTTGATAAATTCTCGTTTCACGCAAAGGCGCAAAGACGCAAAGTAAAGAAGAAAAAAATTGGCGTGCTTGGCGGCTTTGCGTGAAATTTCATCAGCGCCGGTGCGTCTGGTTCATAACAGCAGAAATAAAAATGGGTAAGGCTGCGAACTTCCTCGTTGACAGCCTTACCCATCGCATGAAACCAGCTTGAGACGTTGCCATAGGCACAGTGTATGAGGAATTTGCATCTTACGGCAAGTGACAATCCACCTCGGATTCTTGCAGCAAATGCACCCACGGCAGCGCACTATGGACACTGTTATACAAACGTTTATCCGCAGTCCAGAATTCCACGCCGTACTTTTCACATAATGCCAGGTAATGTGCATCATAAGTGGCGGAAAGCTCTAAGTTTCGCGCCAGACGCGCAGCCTGATAATGCAACAAAATGTCGCCATAAAATGTGATTTTAAAAACGCTCACCATTTCTAACGCAGATTGGGCTTCTTCTGGCAGGAGATCGTTGTGGCGGACTTGCTGATGCAAAATATTGCATATTTCATAATACAACAAAGTCGGGGCAATGAGATTGACTTCAGCTTCACACCATTGCGCCCACAGAGATTCCGCTTGACGAGTCCATTTTGCCTCTACAAGCAATTGCAGTAAAAAACTTGCATCAACGCAAACCGATCGCTTCGGCAAGTTGAACATCCCGCTCCTCCCGTAGCTGATGAAGAATCTCCGCCGGGTCTGGCAAGGGTGCGCCGCCTCTCCTGGCAGAAATTCTCTCCCGTAATTGACGGGCTTGTTCCAACGCGGCGCGCCAATCTGCCTGTGGTTCTCTAGCCTTCAACCGCTCGTATTCCTCGATAGCCATAATGACTGCATAGGGCTTGCCGGCGTGCTGGATAATCACCGGTTGTTGCTCTATGTTTACATAGCGCAATACCGCGCCAAAATTAATCCGCGTCTTGGTTGCACTCATCTGTCGTTCCATATCCACCTCTCTTGATTAATCAATTGATTAATCAAATTGTAAAACTAAATAGACTGAACGTCAAGAGTCACTTTTACGCGCGCCGCTGTTGGTATTCTTTCCAATACGGGGACAGCTTGAGAATCGCCCGGCGCGCAAACGGCCGCGCCAATGGCACGAAGTATTTCCGCCAGCCCAATAACGCGGCGATTTCTTTCACAATATCATCAAAACTGGCGCGTTGGTACTGCAAGAGCCGCTGGCTTTCTTCCGTGTCCAGCCAGTCGGTGACGTATTCTTTGGTGGTGAACGCTTCGTCGGGCAACATCCCGATGCCCATCGCGGTCAGGATTTTCCCCAGGTATTCACCATACGTTGGCTGGCAGGTCGGGCCGCCGCCGATGAGCCAGAGCTTGCCCCACACTGCGTCGCACCGAAGCGCGTTCGCCAGCGCCAGCGCCAAATCTCGCGGATGGATGACTTCCATGCGGGTGTCCAACCGGATTTCAAACGCAATGGGGTGCGCTTCGCGCAACGCGATCTGCGGCACGTCGGAGAAGCGAAAGATCGTCCAGGTCAAAGCAGAGTCCTTCACCATCGCTTCGCCCGCCATTTTGTGCTCGGTATAGGGATCAGTAGCGAAGACGGGATCGGTTACACGGCGCGGCGGCGGGAGATGCCGGGTGTGGCCGAACAGGTCGAAGGTGGAGGCGTACAGGAGCTTGGGCGGCGTGGCCTGAGCCTGCGCTGCCTCCAACACGTTGCGCGTCCCATCCACGTTGACCTGGCGCGCCAGCTCCGGCTGCTCGTTGCTCAACGGCGGGATGATGGCCGCCAGGTGGATGATGACATCGCACCCGGCAACCGCGGCGCGCACGGCCGCCGCATCCCGCACATCGCCCCACCGCACTTCGACGCAGCCGTTAAAGCGCGCAGCCACCGCCTCGGTCTGAGGACGCCGCACATCAAAACAGCGGACTTCATGGCCCTGCTGCAACAACTCTGCAATACAATGCGAGCCGACGTGACCAAATGCGCCCGTTACCAGGACTTTCATAGGGATACCTCTTCACAAGATGAGGGCATTGTAGGGCCGGCAGCAGGGGTTGTCAAGATCAGAAAAATTGAACTGCTCCTGCACCCGAAGCTGGGTGCAGGAGCAGTTCACTACATCCCCAACGTCACCCGTATTTCGGGCGCGCCGGACGCCCACCCACCGTTGGCGTCCACCAGGACAACGCGCACAACTTGGCCCGCCATCTTCCGCAGATTCAGCGGGCGCGGGCCGCGCAGCAGGTCGCTCAGGCGGATGGTGGCGCGCGGCAGCGCCAGGTCGCCGACGTAGAGCTGCACTTGCAGGCCGCGATCCAGCTTTTGCTCCCCGCCGCCGACAAAGTGCAGCGTGAGGCTCGTCAACGTCGCCTGCTCCGGCAGCAGCGCCGTCTGCGTCGAATCGAACAGCACCGCCTCCCCGTTCTGGAAGACGGGAACGCCGGAGAAGATGTCCACATCGCCGCGCGACGCCAACGTTGGCTCTGCCTCGGTCGCGGCATAATGCGCCATATCGCGGGGGCGCGCGCTGCTCTCCCGTTTCTGCTTCCCCAGCTTGAACACCGCCTTGGAGTCGGCAGCCGCCGCTTGGGGCGACGGCGGGACCGAGGGCATCGCCATCGCGCGCATCACCGGCATACCGGCGCCCGCCGCGAATCCCATAGGCGCGCCCAGGAAGTCATCGGACCAGCCCGCTGGCAGCGCATTGGCGACCGCGACCGACGCCTCCACCGGCTTGCCGGCCTCCGTGCGCACGGCAATAAAGGCCGTTTCGGAACACGCAATCCCGTAGGCCAGCGATTCCTGCACCAGCAGCGGCTTGAGCGCTTCCACCGCAGCTTTATAGACGTTTTCGGCGTACACAC
>JAKQHY010000160.1 GCA_029555965.1 Chloroflexota bacterium
CTGATGTTCCAAACGCCACGTTCTCCGCCACGGTTTTGTGGGGAAAGAGGGCGTAATCCTGGAACATCAGCACGATGCCCCGGCCGCGTCCTGCTGGACGGTGCTGACATCACCCGCGTCCCCACCCACCGCCGGGGCATCGTGCTGATGTTCCAGGATTACGCCCTCTTTCCCCACAAAACCGTGGCGGAGAACGTGGCGTTTGGGTTGGAGATAAGAAATCGGCGGATCGGCGGATCAGTGGATCAGCGGATCAGCGGATCAGTGGATCAGCGGATCAGCGGATCAGTGGATCAGCGGATCAGCGGATCAACGGATCAGCCCTCAGTCCTCAGTCCTCAGTCCTCAGTCCTCAACATCCAAAATCGCGTAGCGGAAATGTTGGCCCTCGTCGGCCTGGAAGGTTTTGGGGAGCGCGACGTGCTGGCCCTTTCGGGGGGGGAACGGCAGCGGGTGGCGCTGGCGCGCAGCCTCGCGCCACAGCCCAGGCTGCTGTTGCTCGACGAGCCGCTCGGCGCGTTGGATCGCGCTCTGCGCGAGCGGCTGTTAGAGGAACTGCCCATCATCCTGCGGCGCGTCGGCGTCACTGCCATCACCGTGACGCACGATCAGGAGGAGGCGTTCGCACTGGCGGATCGGGTGATCTTGCTCAACGGGGGGCGCGTCGCGCAAAGTGGGACGCCGGAAGCGGTCTACGATGCACCGGCGGATGCGTGGGTCGCGCGCTTCCTGGGGCTGGATAACCTCTTCCCGGCGCAAGTCACAGCGCGCGGACAAGTGACCACGGATTTCGGCCCGCTCACCTTTGCGCCGGAGGCCGCGCTGCCCACGCCCGGCGCGGCAGGGATGGTGCTCGTGCAGCCGTGGGGCGTCCACCTCAGGTGCGACGCACTTGAAACCCATCATCCTGCGCCTGCTCAAAACAAGTGCGTCGCCCCTGAAAGCTCACCGGCCCTGAACTGCTTCACCGCCGTCGTCGCCCGGCGCACCTTCCACGGGCCGATCTACCGTCTCACCCTGCAATTGCCCGGCGGCGAGCTGCACCTCACGCTTCACCCCGGCCAACCCATCCCCGATGAAGGCGCCGTCGTCGTCGGCCAGATCGAACCGGCGGCATTGCGGTGGGTGGGGGAGTGAGGGGGAGAGTGGGAGAGGGGGTGAGGGGGAGAGTGGGAGAACGTCTCCCACTCTCCTTGTCCCCCCCTCTCCCCCTCAATGCATTATTACGCACACCCAGTCATACGCCGCGGTAAGCGGGCGCGTGTCGGAACTCGCGCCGCCGCTGGCGTCGAAGGCGGATTGGGCGATAGCATGAACCAGTGAAAGCGTCGTCACGTCGCTGGCATCCCTGCCGGGCAGCGCGATTTCGATTTCATTCCAACTTTGGGGTAACGCGACTGCCGCAGTCGTCTCGCCGTCTGCGTTTAGCGCGACCGTTTGCCCCGGCGAGAACGCGAGCGCACGCAGGCGCACGGTGTATGCTGATGCGGAAGGCAGCAAGAGCCTTAGCGTTGCCGTGACTGTCTCGCCGGCCCAGCGCCCCGGCACGCCGCCGATGTCCTCCGGGCGGAACCAGCCCGTCCCCAGATACCGCCCGTCATCGCCGCCGATGTCCACACAGCCGGTCTCCGGCAAGGCCAACGCTTCCGGCGGGATCAGCTCCGCCGGGGTGAGCACCTGCACGCGCACCTGATCGTGCTGCGTGTGTACGCGGCGGCTGCGCGTGAAGGTACGCTCTTCCAATGCCACCAGCCGCCCGCCATCGCTCAATACCTCCACCGCCTCTGCCGGGAACTGATCGCGGTCGAAAATGACCACGTAGCGCGCGCCTGTCGCAAAGGCGTCGGCGGCGACCTGCGGATTGAACTCGTAGAGGTACGCCAGGCGATACGCGGGCAGTTCCACCTGTGCGGCGCGGAACGAGCCGGCGGCGGCGATCAACGTCGTTTCCGGCGGATAATGGTCGGCCACGTAAGCCGCGGCCTGCGCGGGCGGCGCGGGGATCGTCGCCAACGTCGCGGCGAGCGGCGCGCCCTGCATCAGCAGCGCCAGCGACGCGGCGGCGGTCACGGCGGGGGTCAGCCAACGCGGACGACGTATCCGCTCCCATCCTTGCGCAATTAACAAAACGAGCGGCGGCAGGATGGGCAGCATCAGGCGCGGGCGATCCAAGTTCTCCACGAGAAAGACTTGCGCCGCCGCCGCCAGCGTCCACAGCGCGAGGCTCCACGTCCGCCGCTGCCGCCAATCGGCCCGCGCCAGCCCCACAACCGCGAACGCGCCGCCGGATAGCACGCGCAACCATTCCCCCAAGCCCCAGGGCGCAAAGGTCCCCATGCCGAGGGTGTAAGAAAGAAACGTGTCGCCAAACGCGAGGGCGCGCGCGCGCAGCGCCGCTCCCAGCGACAGCCCCATCCCCGCCAATGAGTCGGCCTGCCCGACGTGGCTCGCGTGCGCGCGGATGAAGCCGACGTACTCCGCCAGTCCGCCCGCCGCCCGCGCCGTCGGCCAGAGCCAGAGCAGGACGCCTACCCCGGCGCACCCGCCCGCGATGAGCAAAGTCTTGAAAGACCGTTGGCTGCGCGCCGCTTCCCACAGCCAGAACAAGCCGAGCATCGCCAGCGGCAGCGCGTTCTGCGGGCGCACGCCGAGCGCCAATCCGGTCGCCAACCCGCCGGCCGCCAGCCACGCCGGGCGCGCGTCCGCCGCAAGCAGCAGCGCCAGCGCCAGCAGCGTCAACGCGAGGCCCGGCATATCGCTGAGGGCCTTGTCCGCCGTGAGCCAGGCCATGGGGAGCAGGGCAAAAAGCAAAGTGCTGAGGAGTGAGGAGTGAGGAGTGAGGAGTGAGGAGTGAGGAGTGAGGGATGAGGTGTGAGGAGTGAGGACTGAGGACTGAGGACTGAGGACTGAGGACTGAGGACTGAGTGCTGAGGACTGAGGACTGAGGACTGAGGGCTGAGGACTGAGGACTGAGGACTGAGGACTGAGGACTGAGGGCTGAGGGCTGAGGGCTGAGGGCTGAGGACTGAGTTGCTGAGTTGCTGACTCGCTGACTCGCTGATCCGCTGATCCGCTGATCCGTTGATTCGCCAAAGCGTACACCAGCAAAGTTGCCGCCGCGCCGCTGATCGCGCTGAGCCAGGTGAGGGCGGACAGGGCGTTGCCGGTGAGAGCGCGGAGGGCGCGGGCCAGGGCGATGTAGACGGGGAAGCCGGGCGGCTGCGGTTGTTGGAGCGTCAGGTTGAAGTCGTCCAGGGCCAGGATGAAGCTGTAGGCGTCGAAATCATCTAAGGAGCAGCTACGAAATGTCCCGTAAAGGCACAGGGTCGCCAGCAGCAGCGCCAGGGGGAAGCGCGCGCGTTTGAAAAAGTCCGAGTGAATCAAAGACGGGACGCTCTTCATCATGGAGTAGTATATCATGCGTCATCAGGTTTGGGGAATTTTGCTATTCTGGGGAAAACTGGGGATAATAACGCTCAGTTGGCAATGAGGGAACAGGTTTGTGGCAGGCAATTGGTCGCGCCGGAGCGCGGCGCTGAAGCGCCTACTACAAACTCAACCATAGTATTTACGGAGGCGCAATGGCAGGGAAAAAGTTACAACACGGGGGAGTTCTCATTGCAGGTGTCATTTTCACGTTGGTATTGGTGGGGGCGACGGTGGCGCTGGATGCGCTCCATGCGCCGGTGGACGCGGTGATTCGCGCTGGGGCGCTGCTCGGCTATATCGCAGTGTTCCTCACGTGCCTGTCGTCGCAGTACATGCGCGAGTTGGCTCGGTATTTCGGGCGACCGTTCCTCAAGCTGCATCACGCCGTCGCCATTACTGGGTTAGCGGCGCTGCTGGTGCATGCGCTGGGGGTGGCGTGGCGCGCCGGGAATATCGCGGTTTTCTTGCCCGATTTCTCCTCGGTGCGGATGTTCTTCGCGCTCGGCGGGCGGCCCTCCTTCTGGCTGTTTGTGCTCACGGTGACGACGGCCTTCCTGCGCAAAACGGTCGGCCCGCGTTGGAAGCTCATCCACTGGGCGAATTACTTCGCGTTCTGGTTGGGGACAATTCACGCGCAGATGATCGGCCCAAATTTCGAGCACTGGCCCGTGCGGGTGGTCTCCGGCGCGATGGCGGTGGCGTTGATTGTGGTTTTTATCCAGAAACGTTGGAAGCGGGAGAGGAGTTAGGAGTTAGGAGTTAGGAGTTAGGGTTCTTCCTACTTCCTATTTCCTACTTCCTATTTTCGTCAGGGGGGAATTATGCAGAATTTATTACAAGGCCAGCGGGTGCGGCTCACGGCGTTGACGACGGAGGATTTGCCGACGATGCGGCCGTGGTTCCAAGATGCGGAGTTCATGCGGTTGTTTGACGCGCAGGCCGCCAATCCCAAAGGGCCGGGATGGTTGGAGGAGTGGTTCAATTCTACGCAGAAGGCGACGGATGGGTACTATTTCGCCATCCGGCGGGTGGAAGATGACGCGCTCATCGGATACATCGAGTTAGACGGAATTCTGTGGCCGCATCAGGTGGCCTGGTTCAGCATTGGCATTGGGGAGCGCACCTGTTAGGGGCAGAGCTACGGCGCCGAAGCCGCACGCCTGACGCTCGACTTCGCTTTCCGCGAGTTAAATCTGTATCGCGTGCAGGCCACCGTCTTTAGCTACAACACGCGCTCGCAGGCGCTGTTTGAGCGGCTCGGTTTCCGGCGCGAGGGGGCGTTCCGCGAATTTCTGTGCCGCGACGGACAGCGACACGATATGCTGCTGTTTGGGTTGCTGCGTCCGGAATACCAACCGGAAGATTGAAGCGGTGTTTTGTCAACGGATTCAACGGATTTCTCCGTTGAATCCGTTGAGCTATTGGGGAGGTATGAGATGAGTGGAATGCCTGGAATCGTTGCTGTATTGGGAAATCTGTTGACGCGCCTGCCGTTAATTTTGGTCTGGCTGGTGATGGGGATTCTTGCCGTGGTGCGTTGGGATCGCCACCCGCGCAAGTCGTTGCTAACGCTCCTGGCCGTCGTTATCCTGTTCCTTCAAGCAGTGGTCGGCACCTTTCTCAACATCCGCCTATCGCTGTTGATGAGTACGAGCGGGGCATCGCGGATTGCTCTGTGGCTGACGTTGCTCAACATCGGCGGCGCGCTCGTCTCGGCGGGCGCCTGGGGCTTGCTGGCGGCGGCGCTGTTTATGGAGGAGGATTAACCGGCCTTTGCCACAGTCTGGAATTGCGCCGACTCGGTCAGAATAGACCCCACCCGCGCGGCGTAAGCGATGCGAATGTCCTGATGTAACGAGATGTTGTCCAGGTATGTGCGGCGGAAGGGGCTATCCGGCGGGATAAGGGCGTATTTGCGAATCATTTCGTCATAAGCGCGCCGCAGGTATCTAATGGCATCATCCTCATAACCGTTGGCGGCGAGCGCCTGACTACGCCGGAAAAGCACTTCCTCGCCGACACATTCCACAAGTTGGGAGTAGCCAAAGGTTTTGTATAAGTCATAGGCTGTCTGTGAGGCTTTAAGCGCGGCCAGGTATTCTGTTTCACGCTCGGCCCAATCCCGCGTGAGCTTTGCCAGTTCCAGGTGCGCGAGGGTCGCCTTCGTCGCTGCGGCCATGACGTACTGCTGGGAGATAAGCGGGCTGGCGTCGGCGACGGCGCTCAGTTTTTCACACAAGGCCAGGGCCGCGCGCAGGCGCTCAACGTCACCCAACGCCAGGTCGAGGATAATTTCCGTCAGATATTGCTCCACAACGTCCGGCTCGCTCTGGATCCCGCCCATCTGGTAGACACTGTCCAGGTTGGCCTGAGCCTCAGCGTACATCTCCAGGTCGCTTTGAATTTGGATGGTGTACAGCCGGGCATAGACCTCGTTGGGATCACCCTCAAAGATGCGCCGGCTGTCCTCTAGCAAATCCAACCCGCTCTGATAGTCCCCCAAGTACAACCCCTGGGTGATCCCACAAGCCAACAGCGCCTTGCTTTCCAACGGTCGGTGCCCAATCTCGCGGCTGAGATGCAGTTGCTCCTGCTGATATTCGGTTAACAGGCAGTAATAATCCCCGTTGCGTTCGATCTCTATTCCTAGCAAGCCCAACAGCCGGATTTGCATAGGAATGTGATCCAAGGCCTGGCTCAACGAGAGCGCCGCCGCGGCCTCCAGGTATTCCATGCCGCGTTCCGGTTGATCAATGCTGGCATACAAGCGGCCCAGACCGATAAGCAAGCGGGCCTCATATCGCTGGTCGCCAATATGCCGGGCCAGCGCCAGGGCAGACTCGGCATGTTCCTGCCATGCCGGGTCGCCGCGCACCAGGCTTTGATTGGCGCAGGCAATAAGCGCCTGAATTTCGCGGGGCCGGTCGCCAATCTGTCGGGCGAGAGCCAGAGCCTCGGCTGTCGCGGGCAGAGCCGCATCTACTTCAGCGCGGCGATGCTCCTCTTCCATTCCCGGCTGCTTGAGCAGCGCATCAATCAGACGTTCCGGGTCGTTCAACTGGCGGGCCAGCGGCAACAAGGCGGTTGCATCCTCCCGCATGGCCGCGAACCGCCCCATCAGGTTATAGATTTTGCAGCGCCCATAGAGCGCGTCAAAACGCTGCGCGCGTAAGGTCTGACATTGCGCGTCATCGGCGCATTGCGCCTCCAACATATCCAGCAGCGCCAGGGCGCGCGTGTAATGTTCCCCGGCCTCGGCGTTGGCGTAGACTTTCTGCGCCAAGTCCGCCTGTCGCAGCGTGTAGAACAATTCTTTCTCCGGCCGCCCGGCATGGTGGTAATGGTGCGCCAGCGTGCCATAATACTGCCGCCGCGCCTCCTCGCTAAAATGCTGCTCGAAGTATTCGGCAATTTGCACATGGTAGGCGGTGCGTTGCGGACTGAGCAGGCTATCGTAGGCGGCGTCGCGGATCAGCGGGGACTTGAAAATATATTCGACGCCTAACTCGGCGTCGCGCCCCCGCTCCCGGATGAGTTGCGCGCGCAGCAAGGTGGTCAGGCAAGGATGTAACGCCAAATCGGGACCGGCCAGAGCCTCCAGGACGCTGCACCAGAACACCGGGCCAATGACGGCGGCCATCTGCAAGACTTGATGCTCGGCCAACGGCAACCGGTCAATGCGCGCCAGCAGCAGCGTTTGCAGACTGTCAGGCAGGTCGAGGTCCGTGATGGGCTGTTCCGCCGACCAGTGCAGAGTCTCGTCGGACGCTGTTTTCACCAGGCGGCCCTGCGCCATCAACGCGTGAATCAATTCCTGGATGTAGTATGGATTGCCATCCGCTTTGTCAATGACGAGCGCTTCCACCTCCGGCGGCAACACCTCCGCCCCGATCAGATGCTCGATGAAGTCGCGGCTCTGCGCTGTGTCCAACGGACGCATCGTCAGCGCGGTAAGGCGATGCGGATACTCGGACTCCAGGTAATAGCGAAATTTCCAGATGGGGGCGTCGTGCTCAGGGCGAAAGACGAGGAGCCAAAGCACCGGGGCATAGTCACACACAGGCAGACAATATTTCAGCAAGTCGAGCGAGGTGGCATCCACCCACTGGATGTCGCTGAAACTGATAACCAGCGCCCCTTGCCGCGCCAGGGCTTCTACCCATTCCCGGATCGCCAGGAAGAGCTGCTGGCGGCGCGTTTCAGCGTCGAGTCGGTTAATTTGCTCGGCGTAGTGCGGCTCGAGGGGCAAGGAAAGCAGCGTCGCCAGGTAAGGATAATACTCACTCATACGCTCGCCCCACAGCGCTTGCGCTCGCGCTTGCAGCCGTTCGCGGGTCAGTTCTTTCAATTCATTTTGAGGAATATCCAGCCAATGGCGCAGCAAATCCCCCCACAGGGCATAAGGCTTGGACTGATCGTAAGAGCGCGCGCGCCCGCGCAGCATCCGATCCTCGGCAGGAATCGTGGCCAATTCTCGCTTCGCGGCCTCGTCCACCCCTGCGTCCCGGTCGTAAGCTTCCAGCAAGAGCGCCTGCTGACGCACAAAATAGCGGTAGATTTCCCGCAGCAGCAGGGACTTCCCCATTCCGCGCTCACCGGTCAAGGTGACGATGCTGCCACGTCCTGCATACAGCGATTCAATGCGATCTTTGAGCGTTTGAAATTCTTCTTCGCGTCCGATGAGGGGCTGCGCGAGGTTGTAGGCTTCATTCTGCGCGCGGGACAGGCGCAGCGGGCGGTAGACGGCGATGGCATGGCTGATGCCCTTGACCATGATTTCGCCCAGGGCCGCCCATTCAAAGTGATCCACCACCAGGCGATAGGTGTTCTCACTGACCAGGACGGCGCCCGGCTCGGCGGCGGTCTCCATGCGGGCGGCCAGCGCAATCGCCTCACCCATAGCGGTATCCTCGCTGTGCTTGCGCCGGTCGCCCACATTGGCGACAATCACTTCCCCTGTGTTGACGCCCACGCGCAGGCTCAAATCAATGCCCACCGTGGCCGACAGCTCCGCCGCGTAAGGCTTGAGGGCTTCTTGCATCGCCAGGGCCGCCAACACAGCGCGCTCCGGGTCATCTTCATGCGCCGTCGCCGCTCCAAAGAAGGCCACCAGGCCGTCGCCGCGGAATTGATCCACCTTGCCGCCAAACCGATAAATCTCCGTCTCCAAGATTTGGAAGACATGATTCATCATCGCCACCCAGGCTTCGGTGCCCAGGCGTTCCAGCAGATCGGTGGAGCCTTTGACATCGGCCAGGATAATCGTCGCAATGCGCCGCTCGCCCTCCAGGCGACTTTCGCGGATGGCCTGCAAGGCGGCGGGCGCGGCCAGCGGTTCGGTTATCTCCGGCAGCAGGGATGCGTCAGGGGCCGACGCCGGGGCGCCAACCTCGGAAGAAGGTGCAGCCGGCAGGGTTTCACGGGGCGCCGGCGCAGGGGCCAGTTTGCCATTCGCCGGCGGTAGCGTCAGGGCAGCGCCACAACGATGGCAGAAGTGGTATTCCAGGGGGTTCGCCAATCCGCAAACCCCACAGTCCTGCACCAATCGCGCGCCACAGTGACCGCAAAAACGCGCTTCGGGCAGATTAACCAAATCACAAACCGGGCATTTCATGCAGTTTCAGATTTTCCAGTGAGACAAATTTCAGAAATAGGAAACGTGAGACGCGCTGAGAATGCCGCATATCGCACGTTTCCCGTTCGAGGTTTCCTACGCCCTTAGGACTTACGCAAGGGTAGCTCTTTTGCACCACAGAGTACGCTGAGGCCGCTGAGACCTATAAAAATCTCTGCGTACTCTGCGGTGGAATTTTCACTTGTTTGCGTAAGTCCTGATCCCGCGTGGTCGTTCTCCGAGGCTTGGGAGTGAGCGCGTCACAAAGTGGCAAGGGCGTGACGGAAGCGCTTCGCCAATTCTTCCATGATCGCCACGGCCATTTCCCCATCACGCCGCATCGCGCCGAGGAAGTTCTCACGCGGCAGAATGAGACACTGACATTCTTCCGTTGCTAAAACCGTCGCCGTGCGTGGGCCGCCGTCCAACAGAGATAGCTCCCCAAAGAAGTCAGGGGCTTTGAAGGTATTGACGACCACTTTCGTGCCATCCGCGCGCTCCAGAATCGCTTCCGCCGCGCCGGAGGTGATGATGAAGAAGCCATACCCATCACGGCCTTGAGGAACGATCACCTCGCCCGGATCGCACTTGCGCTCGATGAAGATGCGGGTCAAGGTCATCAGTTGGCGCTTCTTCAGGCCAGCAAAGAGCGGCACTTTTTCCAATAACGCTACAGTTTTATCTAAATCAGACATCGCAACCTCCTCCTTTGAAAATAGCCACAGAGATCACAGAGTTCACAGAGAAAACCCTTTGTGTCCTTCGTGTCCTTTGTGGTGAAAATTTTCATCCAACCGCTGGTGAACCGCCGGTTAATGATAAATTCCTTTGAAAATAAGCGTCTGTTTCACGCAAAGGCGCAAAGACGCAAAGCGAAAAAAAACAAGGACTTGGCGAGCTTGGCGACTTTGCGTGAAATTTTCATCCAACGAGCATGTTAACGTCTTAACGGTGTGCTCCGCATACCCCACCGTGAAAGTTTTCATTCAACTCTGATTATAGCATAACCCCGCAGAAGCAGATAGCCTGATTAACGATTCGGTACTGAAATTCATCGTTAATCCTTATTAAAATTAACTGATATATTAATAATTTTAATATATTGATTGTATTATTTTATATCGGTTATACGATTTTGTCAAGATATTCCAGAAAATAGCAAGGGTCAAAAAAATTGGGGGGGGCTGGCGTTTCTCGTCAGGAACGGCGGAATAAACCAGGAGGGCGTTTCGCTTATAGCAATTTTGCGCTATGATCTATAGGGAAATAGCCTTACATGTGATAAATTTCCCGCGTTTGCGTAGATACTAAGGGAGGTTGCGATGAACAGGAGTATAGGTCAGACCATAGCGATCATACTTATCATGACCCTGGTGGGATGTGGCGGCAGCCAAACGAAGCCCACATCATTGCCGGCCGGAACACCGTCCGCATCGCCGGCGACGGCCATCCCGATGACACCGACCGCGCCGCCGCCCACACAACCCATAGCGACCGTGCAGCCGCTCCCCTCCGGGGCGGCAGGCCAGGCGCTACTCCTCGACAGCCCTATCCCCGGCAGCGCCGTGGGCAATCCCCTCACGGTGCGCGGGCGCGCCTTGCTCATGCCCTTTGAGGGCACCCTCGTCGTGCGGGTCTACGATGCGCGGGGGCAATTGGCCGCGCAGACACCCGTGCAGGTGCGGGGAGATATGCAGGGGCCGGTGTCCTTCGAGACCACGCTGATGGTTGGCGGTGTTCCCGGCGCAGGCAAAGTGGAGGTGCTGGACTTAAGCGCGAAGGATGGTGCGGTGCGGGCCAGCGCGGGCGCGGCGGTGACGTTCAGCAGCAGCGGCTACATTGAAGCGCCCGCGCCATTGGAATGGGTAACGTTGCCCATCCATCTGCTGGCGCGTGTGGGACAGCCGGGGCAGGCCGTCAACCTTACGGTGAGCTGGGAAGGGCGCGCGCCGGGGCAATCCGTGCAATTCGCGCAGCCGGCGACGGTCATTACCGATGCCAATGGGCGCGGCCTCATCCTGACAACCGTGAATTGGCCGACCACGGCGCAAGTGGTGTCGCCGGAAACCCAAAAGGGCAGCCTGCAAATCCACGATGCGAGCGGCAACCTCTTGGCCTATCAGCCCTTGGGGATTTTGCATCCCCAGGATGCCGACACGATGGGCGTTAACGTCTTTTGGGTGGTGGGCGAGCAAGTCGTCGCCGAATCCCTCCGCATCCCGCACACGTTGGGGATGGGACGGGCCGCGCTCGAGGCGTTGCTGTGGGGGCCAACGCCGGGCAACGCATCCGGTTACACCACCGCCATCCCGACGCCGGAAGAAGTGCTGCGTTACCCACAGCGCGGCGCGGGGTGGGGCGAGCGCGTGCTCCTCAAAGACCTGAAGATTCTGGAGGGCGTAGCCTACGCCGACTTCTCCAAAGAATTACTGGCGCACAGCGGCGGCGCCGCGCGCGTGCTGCTGATCCGCCAGCAGATCGAGCAGACCTTGTTACAATTCTCCACCGTCAACCGTGTAGTCATCACTGTGGAAGGCCAACGGGATATGCTGGAGCCTTGACGAATTGCGAATTACGTAAACCATGCGAAGATAAGTCGGAGTGGCGAGTTAGGAGTTAGGAGTTAGGAAGCCGGCTGTTTTCTACCCCTTACACCTTACTCCCTACTTCCTACTTCGACACGGGAGTTCTAAGTCATGACCGAACGACAAATCGTATCGCCCCAGGCGGAACCGGAAGAGGTCGCGCTGGATCGCACGCTGCGCCCACAACGGCTGGACGATCTGATCGGGCAGGATCGGGTGCGAGAAAATCTGCGCATCCTCATTGAGGCCGCCAAACAACGGCAGGAGCCGCTGGAGCACACCATGTTCTACGGCCCGCCGGGGTTGGGCAAAACAACCCTGGCCCACATCATCGCCAACGAGATGGGCGCGCCCATCCGCGTGACCGCCGGCCCGTCCATCGAGCGCGCGGGCGACCTGGCCGCCATCCTGAGCAACCTGCACGAGAACGAAGTCCTCTTCATTGACGAAATCCACCGGTTGGGCAAGGTGGTGGAAGAAATCCTCTACCCGGCGATGGAAGACTTTGCCCTCGACCTGGTCATCGGGCAGGGGCCGGGGGCGCGGACGGTGCGTTTGAGCCTGCCGCACTTCACCGTCGTCGGCGCGACGACGCGGCTGGCGCTGCTTTCCGCGCCGCTGCGCACCCGCTTCGGCGCGACGTACCGGCTGGATTTCTACGAGCAAGCGGCATTGGAGTATATCGTGGACCGGGCGGCGCGGGCGTTGAACGTGCCGCTGGAGCCGGAGGGCCGCGCCGAAATTGCGCGCCGGGGACGCGGCACCCCGCGTGTGGCCCTGCGCCTGCTGCGGCGCGTGCGCGATTACGCCCAGGTGCGCGGCGACGGGGTCATCAACAGCACCATCGCCGGCGAGGCGCTGGCGTTGCTTGAGGTGGATCATTGCGGGCTGGACGATCTGGATCGCCGCGTGCTGCACGCCATCATCGAGAAGTTCGGCGGCGGGCCGGTGGGCCTGGAAACCATTGCGGCGTCCATCGGGGAGGCCGCCGACACCATTATGGATGTGGTTGAACCCTATTTACTGCAACTGGGCTTCCTGGATCGCACCCCACGCGGGCGTATGGCAACCCAGTTAGCTTACACGCACCTCAATATCCCCTACCCGCGCACCGAACAGGGGACGTTATTCTGAGATTATGTTAACCAGCGGCGCTATTTTACAGAATCGCTACCGCATTGAAGGGTTGCTGGATATGGGCGGCGTCGGAGCCAGTTACCGCGCCTGGGACAACCGCTACGAGTTTGCCGTCAAGCTCAAGGAGTTGACGCCGCAGCCCGATATTGACCCCAACCTGCTGGCGCGCTTGCGTCAACAGTTCGTGCGGGAGGCAACGGTGTTGACGCGCCTGCATCACCGGCGGCTGGTGCGCGTCTTTGATTTCTTTGAGGAAAACGGCAACGCCTACCTCGTGGTGGATTTCGTCGAGGGAGAGAGCCTGACCGACCGGGTGAAGCGGCAAGGCCCCCTGCCGGAGAATGAAGTTTGGGCGCTGGCCGAGCAGTTGTTGGAAGCCCTGGACTATTATCATAGCCTGGGCGGCGTCCACCGCGACATCAAGCCCCAGAACATCATTTTGAGCAAGGATGGCAGCGCGACGCTGGTGGATTTCGGCCTGCCCGACTTATGGGACCCGCGCGACCGCCGCACCTGGGCGGCCACGGAAGTGATGGGAACGGTGGAGTATGCCGCGCCAGAGGTCGCCGGCCTGCAATCGGGCGCGCCGGACGCGCGCAGCGACATCTACAGCGTCGGCGCGGTGTTGTACTATGCTGTGACTGGAGAGACCCCTCCCTCGGCCGCCAAGCGGATGGCCGATCCCTTTAAGTTTGCGTCGCTGTACGAGATACGGCCGCAGATGCGGCCCCAAAATCAGACCTTGATCCTGCGCGCCATGGAACTCCGCCGCGAGCAGCGCTTCCACAGCGTGAAGGAGATGCTCAATACCCTGAAGTATGGCCCTCTGTTGGTATCGCCGGAGGCAAAACCGGCGGCCCTGATGCTCAAGCGCGAGACGCCGGCCTGGTTGATGCGGACCGCCCTGGGATTAAGCTTGACCACACTGAGTCTTTTGCTCTTGGAGCAGGCGCGCGCGATCTGGCCCACGCCGCTGAGCAAGCTGAGAATTTCTCCGTGGGCCTGGGGGCTGGTCGTACTGCTGCTCATTGGCGGCGCGACGACGCAGTTTCTACTACGCCAGAAACAACGCCAACGCAGCTTTGCCGAGGTCCACGCCCCGGCGCTGCTGCCGCGCCGCCGTGCTCGCCCGCTGCGCATAGATCTCACGTTGCTGACCCGCGCCCTGGTATATATCGGCGGCGCGGCGCTCTTGCTTGGCGGATTCTTTGCCGCGCGCTGGCTCTTTTTCAGCGGCGGCAATGCGCCCTCGGCGCCGCCGATTCCGACGCTGACACCGCAGCCGACGCTGCGCGCCATATTCCCCACGGCCACTGCCATCCCCGTCCCCACGGCCACGCCCACCCGCGCGCCCACCCTTACCCCCACCGCACGACGCACGCCGGCCGGTTGGTCCCCTGAGTTGCTGGATACGTTTGACGACAATGCCCATAACTGGCCGGTCAGCAATGTCACCGATGCCTGGGGTAGTCTGGAACGGATCATCAGCGAGGGGGTTTACCGCTGGGAAGTGACGGCGCAGCAAAGCGTCGCGCGCTGGTGTACGCCCGATGATGCGGGCGCGAAAGATTTTTACCTGGCGGTGGATGCTCAGCGCGTCAGCGGGCCGAAGGATGCCGACTACGGCGTAGTGTTCCGGCATACGGAGGGCAACTACTACCTGTTCAGCATCCGCGACAACGGTTATTATCGTTTCAATTTGTGGAACAACTTTGCCTGGACGCCGGTCATTGATTGGACGGAGACGACCACCATTCGCGCAGGCGCGAGCAATCACCTGGTGGTCGTCGGGCAGGGGATCACTTTTACATTTTCAATCAATGATACGGAGGTCGCCGTCGCCGTGAATGAGCAGCTCGCGGAAGGCGAGGCCGGGCTGGCCGTGGCGATCACGACGCCGGGAGATGCGGTGTTCGAGTTTGATAATTTTGAACTGCGCGCGCCGCGCTGAAAGAGCGCACGGATGAATGTTATGAATTGGTCGCAAGAATTGGCCCGTCGGCAGCGGGTAAACCGCACCTCCAATTGGATCACATTGTTCGCCAACGCCGTCGGCGCCCTTTTGGCGGAATTTTACTTTGTGCTGGGGGGCGCGCATCAAATGGTGAACGCCAATACCGGCGGACTTTCCTTCGCGTGGGTACTGCTCATTGTCGGACTGCTTGTGTTAGGCGCTCATTGGGGCAACCGACGGGAGAAACCGCTACACGAGTGGTATCTCAGCCCTGAACCGCCCACCGCACCGCCCTCCCTCGTGGTGCAGCGGAAGGCGTTGCGGGCGCCGTTAGAAGCCACCCTCATTTCCCTGGCGATGTGGACACTGGCCGGGTTGACGTCGGGGATTTCGTCCGGCATCCGGCCAGATGGCTTTAACTTCATTGGATTCCTGCTGATGTTCCTCAGCGTGACGGGACTCTCTGGCGGTGTATCCGCCGCATTGGTCTACTTCATCACCGAGCGCGTCTGGATGGCGGAATTGCCTCTGTTCTTCCCGGGAGGCAGCCTCACCCACATCCGCACCTTTCGGATGACGGTGCGGCGGCGGGTGATGGTGTTGTTTGTGCTGGAAGGTGTGCCACTGCTTTTGTTGGCGGTGGTGGCATATAACCAGGCGCAAGCTCTCGTCAATGCCGTCGATCCGACCGCGGGCCTGACCGCGTTACTGCGTCTGGAACTTTTTATCGTGGGCATTGGCGTCCTTTCCGCTTTGACGCTGGCCCTGACGTTGGGGCGCTCCCTGATCACCTCCGTCGAAGACCTGTTGGCGCACATGAACTCCGTCCGCCAGGGGGATCTGGAAATCCCCATGCCCATCACCTCCAACGACGAATTTGGCGCGCTGGCCGAAGGCTTCAACGCGATGGTCAAAGGATTGAAGCAGGAGGAGGTTGTCCGCGCGCTCTTTAGCCTCTATGTTACGCCGGAAGTGGCGGAGCACGCCATCCAATACGGCGCGGAACTCGGCGGGCAATTGGCCGACGTGAGCGTGCTGTTCTCCGACATCCGGGGTTTCACCGCGATGACCGAGAAGATGGCGCCGGAGGCGTTGATCGCGCTGCTCAACCGCTACTTCGATGCGATGTCCGAGGCGGTGATCGCGGAGGGCGGGCTGATCAACAAATTCGGCGGCGACAGCCTGCTGGCGGTCTTCGGCACGCCGCTCAACCCGGCCCGCGACCACGCCGCGCAGTCTGTCCGCGCCGCGCAGGGGATGCTGGCCGCGCTGGATATATTCAACGCTGACCAGGCCGCGCGCGGCGAGCCAACGCTGCGCATCGGTGTGGGCGTCGCCAGCGGGGCGGTGGTGGCCGGCAACGTCGGCAGCGAGGAACGGCTGGAGTACACCGTCATCGGCGACACGGTCAATCTCGCCAGCCGCTTGCAGACGATGACGAAAGACCTGGGCGCGCCGTTGCTGATGAGCGAATCCACCGTTCGGCAACTGGCCGACCGGGCCAGTTACGTCGCCATTGGGCAGGTGGACGTGCGCGGCAAGCAGGCGCCAGTGTCGGTGTATACGCTGAAGGGCGGAGAAGCGGCCGCTTAGACGGTGTATAATATTGGGATGGATATGGAAGGATTTCTCTTATGGCAAACATTGATCTCTTAGGTATCTTCTTTAACTCTCTCTGGATTATCGGATTGGCGGTTTTGCTGGCGACGTGGAGCTACGCCTACTACGAAGCCGGCAAGGCCAAAGTCAAGGCGCGCAACAAATTCCAGGAGTTCGGCTACGCGCTGGCGCTGGATGCCGGCGCGGCGCTATTCATCGCGGGGATGGCGACGACGGAAGACCGGTGGTGGGGGCGTGGGTTGTGGATCGCGCTGGGCGCCGTGGTGCTGCTCCACGCCGGGCAAATCATTTGGGCGCGCCGCCGCGCCAACCAGGAGACGCCGCCCCATGCGTAGTCGGCTGCTGGCGGGCGCATTGGCGGTTGGGCCGATCGTCATGCTGCTGGCCGGGGTGATGCAGGTCGTCGCCTGGCGCATGGTGGCAATGACGCTGCTCGGCGCGCTGGGCGCGGTGGCCGCCGGATTGCTCGGCGGGGTAACGGCCCGGCGCTTCTTGAGCGAGGACTCGACCACACCGCACCTCGTCTTCGGCCTGGGTGCGACGGGTATCATCGGGACGGTGGCGTTGGGCTACCTGTATTTGTTCTTTATGCGTTACCCGATGGCTTCCATCGGTACTTTGGCGCGCACGCTGAGCCAATCCACGGTGTTTGTGGATTTCATCCTGGCGCAGTACGCCGGTATTGTGTGGCTGTATCCGCGCCTGGCAAAGCGTTTCAACTGGCAGGAGAAGAGCAACCATGCACAAATTTGACGCCTGGCTTCTGGGGAAGGGACACCGTTTGCATCAATTTCTAAGAATGCAGGGGGTCTACCCGGCGGTCTTTTCCACACTACTGTGCTTCACCCTGTGGGGCGTGCGCGTCTATTGGGGCCGCACCTGGACGTTTTATTTCTTACTCTGGAATCTGTTTCTGGCCTGGATTCCCTATTTGTGCAGTCTGTGGGCCGTTTCCTGGCAGCAGCGCTTCCCCCGCCGTTGGTGGTTACTGCTGTTGCCCGGCGTCATTGGCATCGCCTTCTTCCCCAATGCCCCTTACATTGTCACCGATTTTTTGCATCTGCAAGAGCGTCTCCCGATCCCACTGTGGTATGACATCGGCCTGCTGGCCAGCTTTGCGTGGACGGGGTTGGTGCTTGGCGCCTACGCTTTGCGGTTGATGCAAAACATCGTGCAGGTGTGGGTGGGACGTATTTTGAGCTGGGGCTTTGCCTTGATGGTGGTAGGGATGAGCGGTATGGGCATTTATATGGGGCGGTTTTTGCGTTGGAACAGTTGGGATCTCATCACCCAGCCGCAAGCAATTCTGTATGACCTGGCTATTCGCATCCGCCACCCCCTGGGGCACAAGGGGACGTATGCGGTGGCCCTGCTTTTCAGCGCGTTGATGTTCGCCTGTTATTTCGCGCTCACCGCCGGGCCAACCCCAGAGGCCGCCCCAGGAGAAACCAAGTAACCGAGCACATTATGGGGAAACTACAAATCGCCTTCATTGCCGTCATTATCCTGCTCCTGGCCTTTATCCTGGGCGCGATGGCTTATCTAGCGTTTGACGACGGGCTGGCAGCACAGCCGACCTACGCAGTGATCCTCCCTACGGCGGCGAGTTCGCCAACGCCCACGCCGACGCGCCCCGCCAATGGGATCACGCCCGTCTCAGCTAAGAACGCCCCCCCTACCTGGACCGCCACGCCGTTGCCGACGCCTTTCCCCACAGCCACACCCACTCCACCGCCGCCCACGGCCACGTGGACGCCCAGTCTTACACCGACGGCGCTCCCCCCGCGCTGTCCCACTGTCGTCCCCATTGACCTTTGGTCCATCCTGCATCCGTTAGACACTGTGCAAATTCCCACTGCGGTGCCGCGCCACGACACTTCGCCGGACGCGCTCACCGTCGTGGTGCTTGGCAGTGATCAGCGCCCCGACTGGCACCACTGGAACACTGACGTGATCCAGTATTTTGTCATCTACCCCGATGCGCCTTCCGTTTCGATGCTCTCGATTCCCCGCGATCTCTACGTATTCCTGCCCAATTTGCGGATGTCACGCATCAACACGGCCGATATGTATGGCGCGCTATACAACTATGACGGCGGCGGCGCGGGGTTGCTCAATCAAACCCTGCTCTATAATCTGGGCATCACGGCGGATTACTACGTCAAGGTAAATTTCGATGGGCTGATCCAGTTGGTGGATTTTTTGGGGGGGATTGACGTGCCGGTGCATTGTCGCCTGCAAGACTACTGGCCGATTCCTGATGAGAACGGTGAATTCCACCAGATTGCCCTGGAGCCGGGCTTGCATCACATGAACGGGGAACTGGCGCTATGGTATTCGCGCTCGCGCAAAACCACCAGCGTTTTCTCCCGCGAGCGGCGGCAGCAGCAGGTGTTGGAGGCGATGTGGCGCAAAGGCAAAGAGGCCAATCTGCTGGAGGCTGTCCCCACCCTGTATCCCGAACTCAGTTATTTGTTTGAGACCAACTTGCCGGTGGATAAAATCTTCTCCCTGGCGCTGACGGCGGCGCAGTTGGATATGGCGAACGTCCGTCTGTACAATATCGGCGCCGCAGAAGTAGAGTGGTACGTTACCTATCAGGGCGGCCAGGTATTGCTGCCGCACTACGACGCCATTCAGCCGATCATTGATAACGTCATGGTGCGCCCGGCCAGCAACCGCGCGACGCAAGACCCCATCTACCTTGAGGTGTGGAACGGCACCGGTAATCCCAACTGGGACGCCCTGGCCGCCGACCGCGCCGCGCATTACGGCTACATCCCCATCCGCCAACCGGCTGACCGTTACGATTATGCGCAGACACACATTGTGTTTTTCGGAGAGACCCCCAAAGGCAGCGGCCTGCCCTTATTGCAATCCATTTTTAATGTGCCGGACGAACGGGTGATTATCGCGGAGGATCCCAACTCACCCTACCGTATGCGACTGATCATCGGACAAGATTATGTGACGTGTCCCTATTGATACGGTAGAACTTACACAAATGGGTAGAAATTTGCCGAAGAATACGCAGAGCTCGCAGAGATTTTTATAGGGTCTCAGCGGCCGCAGCGTGCTCTGCGGTGCAAAAGCGCCATCCGTGCGTAAGTTCTAAGTGAACCAGAAAACTGACCAGTTATAAAATTGTACGAGTGTCTATAGCAAAGCTCCCCGGTAGTTGAGTACTACCGGGGAGTTTTTCTTTTAAACTTTACCTGATGACGTGAGCATATCGTCATCTTCCTTCAAACTGGATGGTCTTGGAAATAGAGTCCAGACAACTCCCGTTATGGACACCGCAACTCAGGTATGGGGATGCCTGGGGGTGTGCGTGATGGGAGTTTTTTTGTTGGCGGGCATATTGGGCAAACCCTCCCGGTCAAATGACCAGGAAAAAGATACGTCAGACGAACACGCCATTTTAGGCCAGGTGTCTGTGTTACAGGAGGGTGCTTGGTCGTATGCTAGAAGTAACCCATAGGGAGGTACGTATGGCTGAATTTGAGTTTATCGAGAACACAATGCCGACGTCCAACACGGTAGACGCACTATTCCGGCACGGGCTACGCGCGCTGGCGCAGCCCCCCACGGAACAGGTATGGCAGCGGATCCAAAAGCAGGTGCAGTCACCGGAGTTGCGTTCCACGGACGGGAGTGAGGCAGAAGTAATCCCGCCATCCCCTTGGGGGATGGAAGTGGCTTACTTGCTAGGGATGACGGTCAGAAGCAGCGTTTGATACGATCATCGGCAAGATGGGGATTGGGGAGTAGGGATCAGGACTCATATTTTCCAATCGCCATTCCTTATTATCAGTGAAGGGGGTGATAGAGACGAGTCGTCAATGTAAGGCAGGTGCATATAAGTTTTTTTCGCCGTATTCTCTCAAAACCAAATTTAATTCACAGGAGGAGTGAAATGTCTACGAAGAAGTGGTTTGTATTGGCCGGTTTCCTGGTGGTGTTGGCGCTGGCCTTTGCCGCCTGCGCGACCCCGACGCCGGTGGAGATTATCAAGACGGTCATCGTGACCGAAGAGGTGATGGTGGAAGGCACCCCGGTCGTCAAAGAGGTGGTCAAGGAAGTGGTGATCACGGCCACCCCGGCCCCCGTCGAGCCGACGGCGGACCCCAACGCCCCCAAAGAGGGCGGCCAGGGCGACGTGTTCCGCGCCGCCATCCTCGAAGACCTGACTACGTTGAACTACTGGTCGGCCTACGGCCCGATCAACTCCAGCATGTGGAACTACGTGGTGGAAGGCACCTATCACCCCATCGCCTACGGGATCGGGTATCACCGCTGGGACTACGCCCCGGCCATTGCCGATGGGATGCCGACGGACCTGGAGCAAGAAGGTGATTTCTGGGTCAGCACGGTGAAAATTCGCAAAGATGGGATGTGGAGCGACGGGAACCCCGTAACCGCGCACGATTGGGCCTGGACAGCGGACGTGGCATTGAAGCTCAACCTGCAAGGGAACTGGTCCGGTTACGATCCCAATTACCTCGACCACATTGAGGCCGTGGACGACAACACCGCCAAGTTGTACTACCACACCAAGCCCGGTCTGGCGATTCACCAGTACGGCGTGCTCGGCAAGCCCTGGATGAGCAAAGCCTTCTGGGGGCCGATGGTAGATCCCCTGGTAGAGCGGATGGTCACAGAGAGCGAGGGGCTGGACAAGGAAAGCGACGCCTACACCGCGCTGGTGACGGAAATCACCCAGCAGTTAGAAACCCTCGACGCGACAGGCGAACCTTCGGCCGGCGCGTGGGTGTTCGGTCAGTGGGAAGCGGGCGCCTACATCGAGAACGTCCGCCACGAAAATTACTTCGACTATATGCGCCAGGTGACGGAATACGCCAACGGCGGGTTCAAGCAAGTCAGCGGCGACTACACCTACACCTCCGGCGATACGAGCCAGGTGGAACTCGAATACACCGAAGGCCCCTGGTTTGACAAGACCATCTTCTCCATCTACAGCTCGGACGCGGCCGTGCTGGCCCTCGACGCCGGCGAAGTGGGCTTCGTCATCACCCCCAACGGCCTGAGCGAAGGCCAGGTCGCGCAGTTGGAGCCGAATCCCAACGTCTCCATCGTCACCAACGTGGCAAACGGGTTCCGCTATCTGTCCTTCAACTTCAACCGGCCGGCGCTGGCGGAGAAAGCCCTGCGCCAGGCGATTGCCTGTGTGGTGGATAAGGAATTCCTGACCCAGAGCGTGCTGCAAGGCGCGGCCATCCCGGTCAACACCATCGTGCCGGAATCGAATGCCTACTGGTACAACCCTGAGGTGCCCCTGTTCTGCGAAGGAATGACGACGCAGGAACGGATGGTAGAATCGGTGCGGATCCTCAAGGAAGCCGGCTACACCTGGGACACTGAGCCAGCCTGGAATGATGCGCGCGGCGGTTCGGTGGACTACGGCGTCGGCCTGAAGGGGCCGGACGGTCAGTATATCCCCGAATTCACGCTGCTGGCCCCCACCGCGGGCTATGACCCCCTGCGCGCCACCACCGGCGTCTACATCGAGCAGTGGATGCAGCAACTCGGTATGCCGGTCAAGGCGCAGTTGATCAACTTCAACCGCATCCTCGAACTGCGCGCTTCCGGCGACTGGGATATGTACATCCTGGGCTGGGGTCTGGGCGTGGAGCCTTCCTACGCCTGCGACTTCTTGCAGCGCGATTCCGGCTGGAACTTCGGCGCGTACAACAGCGAGGAGTTCGAGACCCTGTGCAACGCCTACAAGGCGGAAACCGACCGCGACAAGGCGCGCGAGATTGCGATGGACTTCCAGGAAGTGCTGGCCGAAGACCTGCCGTATCTCTACCTCTTCACCACCCCGCTCTACGACGCCTGGGACAACACCCAGGTGATGTTCCCCTTCACCGAAGTGGCCGACGGCATCGGCGGCGGCGCTTACGGTCTGCAAGAATACGTCCTCTCGGTGCAGTAAGATTTTTTGAGGGACAAAGTCTGGAGGGGCAGTGGGCTGTCCGCAAGCGTAGCCCCGCCCCTCCAAATTTTAAGAGCTGGTAATGAGAAATGGGTAATGAGTCATGAGGGGAAACCGCTCCTTCATCATTTCTTCTTACTCATTACCCATTTCTTCTTACTCATTACTAACTTAAAGAAAGGCAGGTATTGTCAATGGGAAAATATATCCTGAAACGCTTAGTCCAAATCGTCATTACGCTCTTTATTTTCCAGACGTTATTATTTGTCGTTTTGACGGCGATGCCCGGCGACGTGACCAACCGGATGTTCGGCAATCCCGACATTCCCCCGGAAGCGATTGAGCAGGCGAAAGAACGGCTGGGCCTCAACGACCCCATCCTGGTGCAATACGCCCGCTGGTGGCGCAACTTCGCCACAGGCGATTTGGGAGTGTCGTTCTCCGAGTATCCCAAGCCGGTGATTGACATCATTGTGGAGCGCGTGCCGCGCACGTTGACGCTCTTTTTGACGGCCACGTTGATCCAGTTCACGGTGGGTTTCACGTCGGGGCGGGTGCTGGCGTGGCAGCGCGGCGGGCTGGTGGAGTACGGCTCCACGTTGGTCGGCGTGTTGCTGTTCACCGTCTTCACCCCCTGGTTCGGGCTGATGATGATCTTCATCTTTGGCGCGCGCCTGCGCTGGCTGCCGTTGGGGAAATTCCTGGACCCCAGGATATGGAGCGCCGCCAAGATTCCCGGCCTGGCCGACAGCGCCTCCAAAGGGAACTTTGTCTTCAACCGGATGCTGTTGACAGCTTCCATCATCCTCATTCTCTGGCTGGCGATCCTGGTATTGACCCGCAAACTCAACTCCTTTCAGCGCCGCCGTATTTTGTGGGGCGGGACGGCCGGCTTGCTGGCGGTGGCCGGCATCGTATGGGCGCTTTCAGGCGTCGGACATCTGGCCTGGGATATTATCGTCCACATGATTTTGCCGGTGATTACGGTGACATTGGTGGGGTATGGCGGCACGATGTTGTTGACCCGCCAGACGATGCTCGACACGCTGCGCGAGGACTACATCCAGACGGCGCGCGCCAAAGGGGTGCCGGAAGTGATGGTGCGCAACAAGCACGCCGCCCGCAACGCCCTGCTGCCGGTGTTGACCAACCTCATCATCGGCATCCCCTTCACCCTCAGCGGCGGCATCATCACCGAAACCATCTTCTCCTGGCCGGGCATGGGGCGGACGCTGTTGAACGCCACCGCCGCCGAGGATGTGCCGCTGATCATGGGCGTCTTCAGCTTCATCGGCATCCTCTCCCTGCTGGCGCACCTGGTAGCCGACCTGACGTATGCTTTCCTGGACCCGCGTATCCGCTATGCATAAGAGGCAAGAGGCAAGAGGCAAGAGGCAAGAAGCAAGAATCCTGCATCCTGCATCCTGCATCCTGCATCCTGCATCCTGCATCCTTTATCTTTATTGGGAGGAATAATCAATGAGTGTAACGACTGCAACCCCGACGAGAATCATGGAACCTTTGTGGCGCGTCCGTCTGCGGTTGGCCTGGCGCTCCTTTAAGACCGGTTGGAATATTTTTCGGGAAAACCCCATCGGGCTGATCGGCCTGGGCATGATCGCCTTCTTCGGGTTGATGGCGCTCGCGCATCCCCTGTTGATAGCGACCGTCTGGCCCCCTAACATTTACGATCCGCTGATGGGCTACGATAAAGAAATCATCAGCCATCCGTCGCCGCCCACCTGGATTCCCAACGCCGCCGCCGAGATAAAATCACTCCGGCCCCTTCCCGCGTTGCGGCACATTCTGGGCACCGACCCGCTAGGGCGGGACGTGTTGAGCCAGTTGATGTCCAGCACCCAATCGGAGTTTGCACTGGGAATGATGGCCGCGTTGATCACGGTCGTCGTCGAGACCACGCTGGGGGCGGTCACGGCGTATTACGGCGGCGTCATTGATATGGTTTTCATGCGCATCGCGGACGTGATGATTATGTTGCCGTTCATCCCCTTGATGATCGTCCTGAGCGCGATGTTCGACTTCCAGATGCTCCACCTGGCCCTAGTCTACGGCATCCTGGTGGGCTTTGGGGGGAACTCGCTCGTCATCAAATCGCAGGCGTTGACCCTCAAAGTCAAAGCGTACATCGAAGCGGCGAAGGTGGCCGGCGGCAACGATTTGCACATCATTTTCACGCACCTGATCCCCAACCTGCTGCCCCTGGCCTTCCTCTCGATGATGATCACCGTGACCAACGCCATTTTTATCGAGGCTGTCTTATCTTTCTTTGGCCTGATCAACATCCGCATGAGTTGGGGCATCATGATCCAGATCACCCAGGCCGCCGGCTATCTGCTCACGTCCTGGAAATACTGGTATCTGATGTTCCCCGCCGGCCTGTCCATTTCTTTTCTCTGCTCCGCCTTCTACCTGGTGGGCCGCGCGATGGACGCCGTCGTGAATCCTCGGCTGCGCAAACGGTAAACGAGTCAGGAGTAAGAAGTAAGGAGTAAGGAGTAAGAAGTAAGGAGTAAGAAGTGAGAAGTAAGGAACTATCATTACGCATTTCCTACTCCCTACTCCCTACTCCCTACTCCCTACTCCCTACTCCCAATCACAGGAGAACAACCATGAGCTTAATACTATCCGTACAAGACTTAACGATGCACTACACCACCCGCAAGGGCGATGTCTCGGCGGTGGATAACGTTTCCTTCGATTTGGAGAAAGGCCAATCCCTGGGATTGGTCGGCGAATCCGGCTGCGGCAAGACTTCCATTGCGTTCGCCCTGATGCGCCTGCTGCCGGAAAACGGCCTCATCAAAGACGGCTACATTATGCTGGACGGCAAGGATGTCGTGGCGATGGACTACAGCGAGCTGCTCAAAGTCCGCTGGCGCAAGATGGCGATGGTCTTCCAGGCCGCGATGAACGCCTTCAACCCCGTCTACACGATTGCGCAGCAGATCACCGAAGCGTTGGAACTGCACCTGGGCAACATCAGCCCCACGCAGGCGCGGGAACGCATCACCGACCTGTTCAAACTGGTGGGGCTGGAACCGGCCCTGATGGATCGTTATCCCCACGAGTTCAGCGGCGGGATGCGCCAACGCGCGGTGATTGCGATGGCGCTCTCGTGCAGCCCCGACATCATCATTGCCGACGAGCCGACGACCGCGCTGGACGTGATCGTGCAGGATCGCATCCTCAAGCAGATCCGCGCGCTTCAGAAGGAGCTAAATATGGCGATGATCTACATTTCCCACGACATTGCCGTGATTGCCGAGGTGAGCGACCGCATCGGCGTGATGTACGCCGGGCGCATGGTGGAGATGGCGGATTCGCGGGACGTGTTCGAGCATCCCAGCCACCCGTACACTTACGCGCTGATGGGCGCGTTCCCCAGTATCAAGGGCAAGCGGCGCGACCTCAAGACGCTGCCCGGCGAGCCGCCCGACCTGCTGAACCCGCCGCCCGGCTGCCGCTTCCATCCCCGCTGCCCCTATGCGACGGACGTCTGCCGCGAGAAAACGCCGGACTTCCAACCGATGGATGGCGTAACCCGGAATGATCTAAGCCACGGCCACTATATCGCC
>JAKQHY010000169.1 GCA_029555965.1 Chloroflexota bacterium
TTCTACCGTAAGGGTGACGGTGTAGGGGCCGGGCGTCGTCCAGCGGTAAGTGGCCGCGCTTTCGCCCTGTCCGCTGCCGGGCATGGGCGTCCAGGTGTAGGTGATCGGTTCGGTCGCGTTGGTAGGCGTGATGACGGATTGGAAGGTGTAGAGGGTATCAATGTAGAGTGTCTGGGTGACGCCTATGGGGCCAAGGATGGCGACGCCGGTAAGGGGTGCGGTGCAGACAGTGGACGCCCCCAACGGGATATTGTAGCGCACTGGCGTGCTGATCACTACCAGGTCCGGGCTGGTGTAGGTGGGATAGCCCTCCTTCTCCGCGATGACGCGGTATGTCCCGGCCGGTGTATAGAACGAGTAGTACCCGTCGTCCAGCGTGGTTTGTGGGTTAACCTGGGCATCATAGTTCCAGGCGTCCCACATCAACCATTGTCCGCTGTGCGTGTCGGAGTAGTAACACGTCACTTGCACACCGGGGATTGTGTCGCTGATCGTCTTGCTGGCCTCGTAGACGAAGCCGTCGGGATCAATCAGTACAGGGCCGCCATTGACCGTGGTAGTGTGACCGTCGGCGGTGACAACGATGACGAAATCCCCGGCGGTGAGCGGCGGCTGGAAGACGCCGGCGAAAACTTTGCCCGTCCCCTCGGTCAGCGTGAGCGTCTGCGTCCCGATGGTGACGGTGACGGCGGCAGAGGTGGCGTAGGAAACCGGCACCTGCACCATAAATTTCTCATTCGCGCGTGGCCAGACCTGCCAGCCGGCGGGATTGGCGCAGTCCTGCGCGTCACGCGGCGGGCTGAGCAACCAGCCATCCTTGCTCCATTGCCCGGCGCGGACGGCGAGCGGGTCGTAAGGCAGCGCAGGATTTACTGTCAGTGCGAGCGGCGCAGAGGCGGGGCCGGCGCCCTGCGCGTTAGCCGCCGTCGCGGTAACGATATGGCTGCCTACGCTCAAGACAGGGCGTAACGCAAACGTCCCGTTTGCGCCGGTGGTCGTTGTTAACACTTCTGCGCCATCTACGTACAGGTGAATGACGCTGCCGGCCGCCGCCGATCCCTTGAGGGTGGGTGTAAGCTGGTTGGTTACACCGCACGGCGTCACAAAGCGTGACGCGGACGGCGTTCCGACGGACGTGTAGGCGACCTTGACCCAATCCAGGATGGGCGTGGTATCCGTGGCGGGCGTGGTGAAAGTGACGCGGTATTGCAGGTATTGGCCGGGCGGGGAGGCAATGACGTCGGTAGTGGCTTGCCAGGGAGACCACGCGCCGCCAGCCATGCGCGAGCGGGTCTCGAAGGCAAGCTCTGTTCCTGTAGGAAACGTCGCAGAATGGGTGAGGTTCCCCCAAACAGCGGCAGACACACCCGCGTCAAGTTCCGGGGAGGTGTACATTCCGCTTGTGTAATACGCTGATTCAAATGGGTAGGTGGCAAAGTAGAGCGTGGTAACGCTGTTACGGTTATCTTGCCATACGATATGCGCTTGCCCGGCGCTGTTAACCGCGATAGCGGGGTTCGACTGAGAGGTAGTGCTTGTATTATCATCATTGACCTTAACATTAGCTCCCCACGCGCCATTAGCCGGGCGGTAAGCAAGATAGATATCTTTATAGTTGCTGTTGTTGCGATAGTCTTCCCATACAGCATAAGTATTCCCTGCACCGTCTACGGCAATGGCGGAGATGTTTTGGCCCGCCGTACCTACGTCATCATTGACCTTCGTATTGGGGTTCCACGTTCCATCCGTCGCACGATAAGCAAAGTAGATATCCAAGTTTCCATTACGGTAATCGGACCATATTACATAAGCATTGCCAGCGTCATCAACTGCGATAGCAGGCGCGTCTGTATAATTCAACGTTGTTGTATCATTCACCTTGCTATTGGCTCCCCAAGCTCCCCCTGCCGGACGCATAGCAAAATAGATATCATCACCATAGTCCCAGACAGCATAAGCATTCCCTTGCGGATCCACAGCAATGGATGGACTTCCCGCCCCGCCTGTGGTATTGACTTTGACATTGGCGCTCCATACGCCACCTGCCGGACGATAGGCGAAGTAGATATCGCCGGAAGTGCTGTTGCGATAATCCGTCCACAAAGCGTAGGCATTGCTACTGCCATCAACAGCGATTGCCGGCTTTCCTCCCGAAGAGAACGCAGGTGAAGAAACATCGTTGACCTTGACATT
>JAKQHY010000234.1 GCA_029555965.1 Chloroflexota bacterium
CTTCCTCGCCCTCGCCCTCGCGTGGAACGTCATCATCCCGCCTTACGAGAACCTGGATGAGATCGAACACGCCGAAGTCGTGCGGCATATTGCCGTCACCGGGCGCTTGCCGGTTCACGGAGACGCGGAAGCTGCCGGGTATCACGTGGGGCAGGAAGCCTCGCAGCCGCCGCTCTACCACGTCCTGGCGGCAGGCTGGGCGCGACTCTGGCGGCTGCCCCTCGATCCGCCTCTGACCTCGCCCATTCCCGGCGACGTGGTGACGTGCGGGGCGGATGGCCCGCTCTACAATCGCGCCACCCGGACGCGCGATCCTTACGACGATTTCCCCTGGCGCGGGGCGACGCGCACGCTGCACGCGCTGCGGTTTTTCTCTACGCTGCTGCAAACCCTCACCGTGGCGGGGATGTGGACGCTGGCGCGGCGCGTTTTTGCATATCGTGGGGGGGGCGGAAAGGGCGGGGGGACCCCGCCCCTACGGGGGGCGCCGCTGCTGGCGACGGCGCTGGTGGCGTTTAATCCGCAATTTCTGCTTGTCGCTTCTGGGGTGAATAATGATAATGCGGTGACGCCGCTGGCGACCTGGGGCCTCGTGCTGACGTTTGATCTGTGGGATAAAGGCCCGTCGTTCCGGCGCGTGGCCCTGCTCGGAGTGCTGAGTGGGCTGGCGGGATTGAGCAAACTCAGCGGTCTGGCCCTCTTCGGACTCGGCGGCCTCGCGCTGCTCATCCGCGCCGTGGAGCGTAAAACCTCCTTCCGCGCCCTGGTGGGTTGGAGCGCGCTGCTCGTCGCCATCGCCGGGCTGCTCGTCGCGCCGTGGCTGCTGCGCAACCTGCGCCTCTACGGCGACCCGACCGCCCTCGCCCCCATGCTCGCCAAAGTCGGCCTCCGCGACTACCCGATGGACTGGAACGAGGTCAAGTTGACCGCGCTTTCGTATTGGGGACAACTGCCCTGCGCCTTCTACCCGCGCGCGCTGTACTGGCCCTACGGGCTGATCATGGCCCTCGGACTCATCGGCGTCCTCGTAACCTGGCGGCGTTTCACTTATCGCCAGAAAATCGCCCTGACCCTCTGCGCCGTCTGGTTCGGCGTCATCACCCTGGCGTGGGTGCGCTGGAATCTCATCACCCCTGCCACCGGCGGACGGCTGCTGTTCCCTGCGATAGCGGCGCTGGCTTTCATCCTGGCCGCCGGCATTGCGGCTATCGAATCACGAATTACGAATTACGTATCCAGCCCTACAAATCGTGAAGCGCTCATTGTCAAATACCTTTTGTATTTTACGTCCCGCACTTCGTACTTCACTGTCATTATCCTTTTGTGGTCGCTTTTGATGCTGCGTTTAGGGCCGGTTGAAATGTTCACTCCCCCCCTGCGGCTGCCCGCCGATACGGTTGTTCCCAATGCAACAGACATCACGTTTGGCGAAAGCCTGACGCTGCGCGGTTATGAAGTCACGGTTGAGGAAGGCAAGCTCATCGCCTGCTGGCTGACGGGACGCAGTCCTTGCACGCCGGTGCTCGACGTCACCTTCTACTGGCAGGCCAGCGCGCCCATCCCGGCAGATGACGTGATGGCGCTGCAACTCGTCTCCCTCGCGCCCGGCGATACCACGCTGCGCTTCAACTACAACCACTGGATCGGGCGCGGCAACCTCCCCACGTCGGCCATGCCCGTCGGAACACTCCTGCGCGACCATTACCGCCTGCCGCTTCCCGCCACCGACTTGCCTCGGCAAGCCTGGACGCTGCAACTCGTCTTCACCGTGCCGGGAACGGGTGAGCGTCTACCCGTCGCCGTGGATGGCGTTCCCATCGGTGATGTCGCCCAACTCACGCGGCTGCGCATCCCCGACCCACCGCCTGTGCCCCCATTCACAGTTCACCCTCAAGCCTCTTTTGGTAACGATGCCGTGAGGCTGGAAGAGGTCCAAGATTCCTGGCGTATCGAGCTATGGTGGACAAGCTTCAAACCCCTGCCCGACGACTACACCGTCTTCGTCCACGCCTACGCCGCCGACGGAACGCTGCTAGGCACCGGTGACGGCCCGCCGATGGGTGGGCGCTTCCCCACCAGTCTGTGGCAGCCAGGCGATTTCATCGAGGATAACCACGTCCTGATCCTGCCGGAAGGCGTCACCCCGGCCCACATCGCTGTCGGACTCTACCACCCCATCACCGGCGAACGCCTGCCCGCGTCGCCCATCCGTGCCCGCGTCGAAAACAACGCCGCCATCATCTGGGAGAATCCATCTCCATGAGTCTTTTTCTTAGCGCCTTTGCGCCTTTGCGTGAAACCAAAACAACTCAGCGCATCCTCGCCCTCGCCATCTTGCTTCTCGCCGCCGCCCTACGCTTCTACGACCTGGGCGCGCAGAGCCTCTGGTACGACGAAGCCTACACCTGGTGGGTCGCCACGCAAGTGACGGTGAAGGAATCGCTGGCCTCCAGCGTCGCCGAAATCATTCCGCCGGGGTCTTATTTCCTCTGGCGCGGCTGGGCGGCGCTCACCGGAGAAACGGAATTTGCGCTGCGCGCCGCGTCCGCGCTGCTCGGCGTGATTGGTGTGGCGGCGGCGGGACGTGTGGCGTGGCGGCTTACGTGGGGCGGAGAAGGGCGCGGGGACCGCGCCCCTACGGTGGCGTTGACCCTGTTCGCCATCGCGCCGCCGCTCCTCTGGGCTTCCCGTGAGGTGCGGATGTACGGCCCACTGCTCACGTTCACACTGCTGGCCGACATGGCCTTGCTCGAAGCTCTCTTCGGCCCGCCACTCGCCCGCCGCCGTTGGGCTTGGTTTTGGGGACTCAGCACCCTCCTTTCCCTCTACGCCTACGTCCTCGCCGGATTCTGGTTGATCGGGCAGGCGATGTTTGTGGGAATTGTGGTTCTCCAAGAAGCACGAAGCACGAAGCAAGAAGCAAGAAACAGCGGATCAGCGAATCAGCGAATCAGCGAGTCGGCAGATCACCCCCTCCCCCCCTCTCCCCCTCTCCTCCTTTTCCCCCGTCTACCATCTACCATCTACCGTCTACTGCTCCCCCCCGCCTTCACCGCCGCCGCCCTCTACCTCCCCTGGGTGATCGCCGCCGCCCGCTCACTCGGCGTGAATCGCGGCTACTGGCCCGGCCACCTGCCCTTCACGGCATTTTTGCGGACGACGTTCCAGGGGATCACCGTCTTCAGCTTCATCACGCCGGAGCAGGTCGCGCTGACGATTGCCGGGGGCATTTTGGTGCTGGCGATGCTCGCGCTCGCCTTCACGCGCCGCCGCCCGTTGGCCGGACTCTATTCACTGTGTTACCTCTTGCCGGTGGCGCTCCTGGGCTACATTTACCGCAGCGTCCCCAAATGGGGATTGCGGCACAGCGTCCTCTTCGCGCCCGCTCCCTTCCTCGCGCTCGCCATCGCCTGGGGTTGCGTGCAGCGCCGATCCGCCCGCATCGCGCTGGGCGTCATCACCGCCCTCGTCGCCATCCCCCTGCTCTGGGCCGACGCCAACCTGCTCACGAACCCCGCCTTCGCCCACGAGGACTGGCGCGGCGCAGCGCAATACGTGCAGACGCACCGGCAACCGGATGACGTGGTTATCGTGGAGACCGGCTCGACTTTCCCGACGTGGGTTTACTACGCCGGGGACAAAAATTTACTGCCGTTCCCCGACGAAACCTTGCTGGACGTGACCAACGTGCTGCACTACGGCAACGTCGCCCCGCTCCTCAACGCGCGCCTGCAAACCGCCGGGCGCGTCTGGTTGGTGGGCTGGCTCGCCAACGTGACCGATCCCACCGACATCGTCGCCACGTTGCTCGACGACATCGGCGATGAGACGCCGCTTCCCGTGTTCCACGGGCTGACACTGCGCCGCTTCGACCTCACGCGCGCGCCGGATTTTCCGCCGGAGCCGCCGGCGGCGGTGCGGATGGATGTGGCATTGCTGCCTGGAACTGGGCGGGGGGACCCCGCCCCTACGGATGGGGTGCGGTTGTGGGGATATACGTTGCCGGAAATGCTTGCGGCTGACGCGCCGTTGACGTTACGAACGTGGTGGACAACCGCCGCTCCCGCCGCGCACTGCGACCGCTTCTACCAGATGTCGCTGCGGCTGACAGATGCCGCCGGCCACGACTGGGCGCGGAGCGACGCGCCGCCGGGCGCGGGCGACTATCGCCCGGAGCGTTGGCCCGCCGACACGCCCGTGATGGGCACGGTGACGTTGAATTTACCGCCCGGCGCTCCCGCCGGGACGTACACTGCCACCCTCATCCTCTACTACGCGGAACAGACGGCGGCACCCTTAACCCTGGGGACGGTGCGCGTCACCCGCCCCACCACGCCGCCGGATATTCCGCCGGGAATGACACCCGTCGCCGCCATCCCCAACGCCGCGCCGGTCGCCTTGTTGGCCCTCCGGCTGGATGACGATACGCTCACTCCCTGCGCCGATGTGACGGGCGAGTTGTTCTGGGAAGTCCGGCAACCGTTGACCGGCAGCGCGCGCGTACACGTCGCCCTGGGCGAAACCGCTCACACGCAGCCCCTCACCGCCGACTTCGACCCGGCGGGCTGGCGGACCGGCGACCGCTTCCTCGGCCGGTTCCACCTGCCCCTCCCCTGCCGCGCGCCGGACGTGACCGCACCGCTCGCCATCACCCTGCTGCCCGCCGCCAACGACATTCCGCTGGTGACGTGGATTGGGCCAGAAGTCACCGCAGACTTCGGGCGACAATTCGCCCTGCCGGAGGAGGCGACGCCGCTCGCCGACGCCGTGCAGACGGAGATCGCGGCGTTGGCGGGCTATCGGTTGGAACCGACGCCCGTGAGTGCCGGGCAGCCCTTCACGCTGACGCTCTACTGGCGCGTCACGACGGAAACTGATGCGCCGTACACGGCTTTCGTCCACGCCACGCCGCCGGAGGCACCGGGCAATGTCGCGGCGCAGCACGATTCCTGGCCCGCCCAGGGCGCGCGCGCCACCTACACCTGGCTCACCGGCGAAATCGTGGCCGACGCCCACCCGCTCCCCGCCCTGCCCTCCGGCGGCTACGCCCTGCGCGTCGGCCTCTACGGGCTTGACGCCGTCCGCCTGCCCCTCGTCGTCAACGGCCGGCCCGCCCCCGACGCTGTGTATGTCATCCCCAACTCGCTGGAGGTGCAGCCGTGAGGCAAGAAGCCAATACATCAGCGTTCATCTGCGGTTATCTGCGTCCGTATCTTTTTGATGTCGGTCAAATGTGGTACAATGGTTAGAAGAAGCCAGCGCAAGCAGTGAGGAGTCACGATGCCAAAAGCCAATCCCATCCGCGTGTTGATCGTGGACGATCACGCCGTCGTCCGCAGCGGCTTGAGCGCCTTTTTGATGATTTATGACGATCTGGAACTGGTGGGCGACGCCGCCAACGGGCCGGAAGCCATTCGGATGTGCGAAAAACACCATCCCGACGTGATCCTGATGGACCTGGTCATGCCGGGGATGGACGGCGCCGCCGCCACCAAAGCCATCCGCGAACGCTGGCACGACATCCAGGTATTGGTGCTGACCAGCTTCAAAGAGGAACAACTGGTGCAAAGCGCCCTTCAGGCCGGCGCCATCGGCTACCTGCTAAAGAACGTCTCGGCGGACGAGCTAGCAGACGCGATCCGGGCGGCGCGCGCCGGGCGGCCCACGTTGGCCCCCGAAGCCGCCGAAGCGCTGATCCAGGCGTCGCTGCATCCGCAGCCGGCCCTGGGTTACGATTTGACTGCGCGCGAGAAGGAAATTTTGGCGTTGATGGTGGAAGGGCTGAACAATCCCGACATCGCCGACCGGCTGTACGTGAGCCGCTCCACAGTCAAGTTCCACGTCAGCAACATCCTCTCCAAGTTGGGCGCCAGTAGCCGGACGGAGGCCGTCGCCATTGCCATTCAGCACAAGCTGGTTAACTAACGCCTGGTCATCAGGCCAGGGTAAAGATACTACATCCTATCAGTATCCAATCTCGCCATCTGCACGGCGTTTTTCCACCCCATCCCGACTATCATCATAAGTGGGATTGGGTTTTTGAAAGAAACTCCTCTTTCGCCGCCACCGTACAGGTGGCGGTTATTTTTTTCCTCGGCGGATTCAACGAGATTTAACGGATGAATTTTCCGTTAAATTTGTGGTTACGCTCCCTCGCGTCGTTATGAACTACCGGCATTGCAACTTGATGAATTTCTGCGCGTATAAAATTAAGAACAATCAAATTTATCCCTATGGAGGGCTTTGATGGAACATCGTAGGAACAATATATCCGCCGGTATCGTGCTGATTGTACTAGGTGTGGTTTTTTTGCTCTTTCAGATTTTCCCCTACCTGCGCGTGACGTTCACCTGGCCGATGATTATCCTATTGGTTGCCCTGGGGCTACTGGTCATCGGACTGTTGACGCTCACCCCGGAGATGGTGATTCCGGCCAGTATTGTTGGCGGTATCGGTTCGATTCTCTATCTCCAAAACAGTGGGATTTTGACGTGGGCCAGTTGGGCTTACCTCTGGACGCTTATCCCCGGTTTTGCAGGAATCGGCACCTTGATCGCCGGCCTGCTGCGTCGGCAGCGTAAGATGATCGTCGAAGGGCTGAACACTCTCTTGACGAGCGCCATCCTGTTCGCTATCTTTGGCGCGATTTTCGGCAACATGTTCGGGTTTTTCCCCCTCAACGGCGTCACGCTGGCGTTGCTGCTCATCGGATTGGGCGTGATCTTGTTCATTCGGGCGCTGCTGCCATCTCCACACCACGGAGGTGAGCGATGATCCGGCGCAGCAACCTGTTCTGGGGCAGCGTGTTGTTAGCCATTGGCGGCCTGCTGCTGCTGGAAAATCTGGGGCTGCTGGATTTCCTGGGAGTCAGCGTCTGGAGTCTGATCCTCCCGCTCGGTCTGATCGGATTAGGTATCTGGGTGCTGTGGAGCAGTAGCCACCCCCAAGCGGCCTTTGAGACAGAGGAACTGAGTTTCCCGCTGGAAGGGACGGAAGAGGCGCACGTCAGCCTGGACTTTGGCGCAGGGGAGGTGATCCTCAGCGGGCAGCCCGCGCCCGGCGTGCTGCTCAGCGGCACGTTTGACGGCGTGACCTCGGAGCTAACCCACGAAGGCGGGCGGACGCGGTTGACGCTCAAGACGCCGCCGATCGTCGGTTGGCCGATCTCCATAGGGCCAGGGTATCGCCGGCGCTGGAGCTTCAGCGTGAGTGACGCCGTTCCCGTGAGCCTCACCGTCCATTCCGGCGCCAGCGACAACCGGCTGGACCTCCGCGCTTTGAAGGTGAGGTCTCTCCGCCTGGAATCGGGCGCCAGTTCCACCCACGTCACCCTGCCGGAAAATGCCGGCTACACCGAAGTGCGCGGCTCCGGCGGCGCGGCCTCCATCACCCTGCACGTCCCGGAAGGCGTCGCCGCCCACATCCACGCCGGGGGCGCCATCGCCAGCGTCAGCGTCAACCAGGCCCGCTTCCCGCGCGTCGCCGACGGCTACCAGTCGCCGGACTACGCCGCCGCCGCCAACAAAGTGGACATTCATCTGGATATGGGAGTGGGGTCGATCAGCATTTCGTAGTGCGTAGTGCGTAGTCCGTAAGAAATACGGAATACGCAATACGCAATACGGACTACGTCAAATGATTGAAGGGAGTAAGCTATGAATCGCATAGAATCGCGCGTTCTGTTTGGCCTGCTGCTGATTCTCGGCGGCGGCATTTTCCTGCTAAACAATCTGAATGTGCTGTCGCTGGACAACGTCTGGCCGATCATCACGGGGATACCGGCGCTGATCTTCGTCTACGTCTTCCTGCGCGACCGCGCCGGTTGGTGGGCCGCCATCCCCGGCGGGGCGCTGGCCGGTATCACGGTGATGCTGCTCGCCTACCAGCTCACCCACGAAACGCCGGATTATTTGACCGGCCTCTTCCTCTTCGGCGGCGTAGGGTTGGGCTTCCTGGCCATCTACTTCCGCACTGCCATGCGGGAATGGTGGGCCATCATCCCCGGCGGCGTGACGCTGACGCTGGCGACCGTCACGGCGCTTGACCACTTCATCGAAGACAGCGAGATCGGCGGCGGCGTCTTTATGTTGGGTCTGGGCGCGACGTTTGCCCTGGTCTACCTCACGCCGGCGCCGGGCGCGCAAACAAAGTGGGCCGCCATCCCTGCCGCGATCTTGAGCCTCATCGGGTTGCTCAGCCTGCTCTCGTCCACCCGGATCGTGGAGTTTATCTGGCCGGTCGCGCTCATCCTGCTCGGCGGCTACCTGCTCTTCAAAGGGGCGCGCCCGCGCGGCTCTCACGAAATTTCACGGTATAACGACTACCGAAAGGAGACAGAACGATGAATACCCAACTTTACCGCACCACCGACCGCATCGTCAGCGGCGTCTGCGGCGGGCTGGCTCGCTACCTCCGGCTGGACGCCACGCTGGTGCGTCTGTTCTTCGTCTTGCTGGCATTGGGCGATGGGATCGGCGTGCTGATTTACGCCATCCTGTGGCTCATTATGCCTTCGGAAGATCAACCCGCCGGCGGAAATCTGAACGCGCAAGTCCACACCAACGCCAATGAAATGGCCGACCGCGTGCAGGAGATGGCCCAGGAAGCCCGCCGCGCCGTCAGCGCGCCCAACCCGCAGACCTACAAGATCATCGGCATCTCTCTCGTCGTCCTCGGCGGCATGTGGCTGATCAACACACTGGACATTTCCTGGCTGCACTGGTTGAACTACCACACCCTCTGGGGCATCCTGCTCATCGTCGGCGGCGTCCTCCTCCTGACCCGCCGCGTGCAAGGAGAATAATCCTGTAACGTAGTGCGTATTCCGTAGTGCGTAAACGGAGTACGGAATACGCACTACGGACTACTTTTAAGGAGACCCATCAATGGAAGAACGTCAATCATCCTCTTCGCATCCGCGCCATCAAGAGTTTCATTTGGGCGGACCGGTGCTGCTGATTGGGCTGGGCGTCCTGCTGCTGTTGAATAGCACCGGGCAATTGGACACCAATCTGTGGGACTTGCTCCAACTCTGGCCGCTGTTCATCATCGGCGCCGGGGTAGAGATGCTGATCGGGCGGCGGTCGCTCGTCGGTGCGTTTGTCGCGGCGCTGCTGATATTGGCGCTGTTCGCGGGCGGCGTGTGGTACGTGGGGCGGACGCCCCCCCGCAGCGGCGACGCAGTGACCCTCCAGGAGCCGCTGGACGGCGCAGACAAGGTGCGCGTAGAACTCGCGCCGGCCGTCGCCCGGCTGCACGTCGGCGCGTTAATTGATTCAAACCGGCTGGTCGAAGGCGTCGTCCACCCCCACCCCAAAGAAGAAATCCAGCACGATCTCTCTTCCGGAGCCACGCCGCGGCTTGTTGTCAAAACGGCGGAAAATACGTCTTTCGTGACGACCGGCGCGCCGCGTGTGTGGGACCTGGACTTTAATCCTGACGTCGCCCTCGATCTCTCCGTCAATATGGGGGTGGGAGACGCCAACCTGTCCCTGAAGCAACTGTCAGTGGAGCGGCTGGACATCAACGTGGGCGTCGGCTCCATCACCCTGCGCCTGCCCGACCAGAGCGACGCCGCCGTCACGCTCAACGCGGGCGTGGGTGCGATCACCCTCAAGACGCCGCCCGGCGTCGGCGTGCGCCTCCGCACCGACAGCGCCATCGTTGGCCGCGCGATACCGTCCACCTACAGCCGCGATGGCGACGTCTACACCTCGCCGGGCTACGACGCCGCCAAGCACCATCTGAACGTCACCGTCGCCGTGGGGATTGGTAGTCTGACGGTGGTGGAGGATCGGGGAGAGTAGTGTCAACGGATAGAACGGATTTTAACGGAAACTGGCGGGCAAACGGTTGGTTTGCCCGCCAGTTCATTCACAAGTACAGTCCTCATTCCAAATCAAGTACACACAACAACAACATTGTCAATATGATATTTACTACAGCAAAAAGGACTGCTTCTTGATGTCCTATGCGTACTCCCTTATTATAGGGTGGAACCAGTTTTTCAAGAACATTCATCTCAATAAACATTGACAAGCTAAATAGTATTATAGCCAACAAATTGCTATCCATATTTATCAAAATGTCGTTTTCCCCTACTTACCCCAAGATGATTTATTGTTGCCAAAAGTATAATTCTTCCTGTATTGTCATCATAAAATGCGTAAGTTCGTGATATGCCCTCTCCGCAGCAGCTCGTACTTCACAACAATCATAGAATTGACATCCTTCTCGCGCCCGCAGGGGCAAACGCTCTGCAAGTTCAAGGCTTCTGCGGACAATATCAGCAAGTTCTGTATATAGTGCGTTACGTTGTTTGTTTAAGGTGATGGGTAATCGCGCCGTCGTACTCACTGGGCACAATGTGTTTGCTTTTTCCCTTACAGAGCGTACCAGATCAAACAACCTGAATTCATCGGCAGTTTGCCATGATTCAGGTAATGCAGCTCTCTGATGTTCATCCTTTAACATCAACAGATAGAATCCGTAAATAGGCATTATTATTGCATTGAGAACGTGGGTATTTGATATCAACGCTTCAAACACAGGACTTGCATTTGTTTCGATCTTATTCATCTTTACCCGACCGTTTGAATTCATTGGATGTTTTTCCGTCCTTTGGCAATCATCATCCCTACACTCCCCAAGATCATCATCCAAACAAGCCATGTCCCCAACCCCACACTTATCGAAATCATAAGGTGGGCAGCATGGAGTTTGCTGTCTGTAGAAAAATTGAACACAAAAAGCATAATCAGATACCCCAAATCGGAAATCAGCAATACCATAGCAAACGCTAACCCCGCGTATGGATTTGTAGAACCCTTTGGTTCAGAGTATTGAGAATCCCGAACAGCCCAAATCAACATTGAGACTCCAAGTGGCACTCCAACACATTGGGATATAATACTAATTCCGGTCACACGAGGCATAATCCATTCTCCGGCAGGCGTCTCAAGAGCGGATTGTGCTATAAACGTTCCCATAAGAAAAATTACTAACAAAGATATTAAAACTGGCAGACAATTTAGCAAGAAGTTCTTCATAATAATTTCACCCCCCACAAGGAGCCAATCATGTTCATTTTACGCATCTTTTGGAATTTCACCGAGCATCGCCTGCGCGCGCTGTGGCGCATCGTCATCCAGTTTATCGTGATGGGGATTTTTACCCTGGGCAGCAGTCTTGTTCTGGGCTTCATCTACACCGCCATCCAACTCATCGCCTCCGGCGAAGTGTCCCCTGAAGACATCGCCGCGAATCTCAATCAAACCGGGCTCTTCGGCGTCATCGTCACCGTGTTCACGCTCCTGGCGACGTTGCTCAGTATGGCGCTGGTGGGCCATTTCGTGGATCGCCGACGGCTGGGGGATTTCGGCTTTCACCTGCGCGCGTGGGGCTGGTGGGCCGACTTCGGCTTCGGGCTGGCGCTCGGCGTCGTGCTGATGGCCGGCATCTTCCTCGTCGAATGGGCGGCGGGTTGGATTCAGCCCCAACTGGCATTGAGCCTGAAACCGGACTACCTCCTGGGATTGCTCGCGCAACTGATACTGTTCTTCTGCGTCGGCATCTATGAGGAAGTGCAGTTTCGCGGCTACCCGCTGCGGAATTTAGCCGAGGGGATCAACGTCCGGTGGCTCGGCCCGCGCGGCGCGCTGGTCGTCGCCTGGCTGGTGACTTCGATTCTCTTCGGGGCAGCGCACGCCGGCAACCAGAACGCCACCTTCATCAGTTCCTTCAACATCGCGCTGGCCGGGATTTTCCTAGGATTGGGCTTCGTGTTGACCGGGAAACTGGCGATCCCCATCGGGCTGCACATGACGTGGAATTTCTTCCAGGGGACGGTCTTCGGCTTCCCCGTGAGCGGCGGCGCGTTTGGCGCCTCCGTCTTCACCCTCCAACAGGGCGGCCCCGATCTGTGGACAGGCGGCGCCTTCGGCCCGGAGGCGGGCCTCATCGGCATCCTCGCCATGGCCGCCGGCTGCCTGCTCATCCTCGCGTGGGTCTGGCTGCGCCAACGACGCCTGGGGATACACGCGCCCCTGGCGGAATACACCCCACGCACCCAAACTCCCGCCCAATGAAGACATATTCCGTATTCCGTAGTGCGTAGTCCGCAAACGGACTACGCACTACGGACTATTTCATTTCCAACCAGTTCTGCCCGATTTCCACATCCACCTTCAGTGGGACGACCAGTTCAAACGCGCCACCCATCGCCTCGCGGAGCGTGGCAATGGTGGCCTCGACTTCGTCCTGCGGCGTCTCCAGCACCAGTTCGTCGTGAACTTGCAGGATCATCCGGGCGCGTAGCCCTCGCTCCTTCAGCATCCGATCCAGCCGGAGCATCGCCAGTTTGAGGATGTCCGCCGCCGAGCCTTGAATTGGCGTGTTGATCGCCATACGGGCCGCGGCCTGACGCTGTAGCGTCGTCGCCGTGCTGGTAGGCGCCAGTTCCGGGAAGTAGCGGCGGCGGTGCAGCAGCGTCTCCACGTAGCCCTGCGTCGCCGCTTCCTTCTGGATAGCGTCCATGTAGGCGCGCACGCCGGGGAAGCGCGCGAAGTAGCGCGTGATGAACCCATCGGCCTCGCTCACCTCGATGCCCACCTGCCGCGCCAGCCCGTAGGCGCCCTGCCCGTAAATCAGCCCGAAGTTGACGGCTTTGGCGATGCGGCGCTTATCATACGTGACTTCTTCCAATGGCAGCTCATAAACGGCGGCGGCGGTGGTCGCGTGGATG
>JAKQHY010000235.1 GCA_029555965.1 Chloroflexota bacterium
TGATGGGGTTCTGGATTTTGCTCTCCATCATCCGCAAGAAATGAATCTCAACGGATGCAACGGATTTTCCCGTTAAATCCGTTGAGCTTTTTTCGTCGCCAGGATGAGAAACAAAGGCAGATGCGCCACGTGCTGCCATCCCTGCGCCGTCTTTGCCGCGTGGGATGCGCGCTCCAGTTGCGCAGATTCGTCCGACGTCAGCGGCAGATCGTGCAGGAAATCCAGGCGCGTGGGATGCGCGGGCATCAACGTATCCAGCAGTGACACGCGCACGTCAAGCCCCTGCACACTCAACAGCCCCGGCAGCTTGCGCCCGACCAGCGGGTCCGCCCCGGCCCGCGCCAGCGCTGCCAGCCACACCTCGCGGGTGACGACCTCCGGCGGAGACTCGATCAGCCCGCCGTAGCCCGGCTCCAAAGCGACCAGCACACCGCCCGGCGTCAGCACGCGCGCGACTTCCGCTACGACGACGGCCAACGGCGTCATCCACAGAAGTCCAAACTGCGTGAACACAAGATCGAAGGCATCACTTTGAAAGGGCAGGCGCGCCCCATCCCCGCCCACGCGCGCGGCAGACGCATCGCAGGCGCGCAGCGCATCCCCCGCGCGATCCAGCGCCACGACGCTCCCGCCGGCGCGCCGCGCCAATTCCCCCGTCACCGCGCCGTAGCCTGCTCCGAGGTCCAGCACCCGCTTCCGCTGCGCGATCGTCGCCCGCCGCAGCAACGCCGACCGCGCCGGCGCCAGCCACGCCGCCTGCATCGCCAATAACTCAGCCACCGGTAATTCTGCCCGCAATTTCATGCCACACCCTTTGGGTCAACGGATTCAGCGGATTAAAAATCTGCTTAATCGGCTCAATCTGCTGACAAGATTTTTACAAATTGAACGTCCAAGTATAATGGAAACAACTCACCCAGGAGGTACACCATGCAGCAAATCATGCCCGATGTTTATATGCTTGACAGCACGCGCCCGGCCAACGTTTATCTGGTAGGATGCGCGCCGGAATTGATCCTCATTGACACCAGTATGCCGGGGAAAACGGACGCCATCCTCGCAGAGTTGGCCGCCGCCGGATTCGCGCCAGCGGACGTGCGCGCCATCGTGCTGACGCACCACCACGTGGACCACGTCGGCAGCGCGGCGGAGTTGGTGCGGCGCACCGCAGTGAAGGTGTGGGCGCACCGTGACGAAATCCCCTACATTGAGCAAACCGCGTCGGTGAAATTCTCCACGTTTGGCCGGCGACTATGGGGTTGGTTTACCGCGCACCTTATGCGCGCGGATCCCTGTCACGTGGATCGGCCTTTGCAAGACGGCGAGGAGTTGCCCGTGCTGGATGGCCTCCGCGTCGTCCACGCGCCCGGCCACACCCTCGGCTGCATCGGGCTTTACCAGCCACAGCGACAATTGCTCTTCTGCGGCGACATCTTCTTCAACGGCGGGCCGCTCGGCGGCAAGGGCGGCGTCAAGCTGCCGCCGCGTCTGCCCAGTCTGGATATGGCGCAGGCCATCACCTCTGCGCGCAAAGTCGCCGAACTGCCGTTGGAAAGCGTCTGCTTCGGTCACGGCGAGCCTATCCTGACCGGCGCAGCGGAGGCTCTGAAAGCCGCCTTGCGCTGAGCAGATTTTACCGCCGAGCACGCCGAGTTCGCCGAGGTTTTATCATGGCTCGGCGTCCTCTGCGTGCTCCGCGGTGAAAAAACACCCAACCTCAAGCCCTACGGCCACACCAGCCAGGAGCCACTATCCCAACCGGACATTCGTAAAACCTGCCCATCCACGGTCTGGATGTAAGCATACGATCCCAGCGACTCACTGCTCTCTGGTTGCCACGCGCCGGTAAATCCCACCTCCGCGGATAAGGCCCACCCCAAATCCGCCTGAATGTTAGCGTTTTCCCGCCACAGTTTGCCAAAGCCGCGGATCGGCTGTTGTAGGCCCTCCGGTGGGATGAGATCCGGATCGCTTTCCGGCTGCCCCTCGGTCCATGTATCGTTATAACGCGCGTACTGGCCGTTGTCGGAAAAGACGAAGATGACGCCGCCGGTGGTCTGGTCGCCCAGATTGATCCCCTGCATCCAGATCATGCGTCCATGCTCGAACCGCTGGTCGGCGGCGGCGCTCTGCGAGGTTGCCGCGCGCGCGCAGTTCGAGGGTGAGTTGGTGAAAAACCAGGGGTAAGCACACGGCCAGTCGGCGTTCAGAGAGCTATAAACCCGTTCGCCATTAGGCCCTTGCGCCGCGATGCTCATCGTGGGATTGGGGTAATACGTCCAGGAAAAATCGTGCGTCAACGAGCCATTGGGCGGTTGATTGCTCCACCATATAGGGAAACGCATCTGGGCATGACTGTACACCTCCACGAACTCCGCGCCGGTCGTAGTCCAATTGAAGGTGATGCGTTTGCCGTTGTCCGGCAGATCCACGATGTCCAGGGTGAAGGATGTGATACTCAACGGCGCTTGCGTGGCGACCACCGGCGGCGCCAAGGTGGAGGTTGCCGGCAGCTTGGGCGTTGACGTGAGCGTAGCCTCCGGCGACGGCGCGAGGGTAGGTGACTCCGGCGATGGCGTAGCTGTGGGCGTCTCCGGCGGCAACGGAGAACCCGCGTCGCCGGTGGGCGTGCAGATGAGCGGCGGCGTCGGGACGGGCGCGCGCCAGGTGTTGTTCGCCTCGTCCGCTTCGATGATGACGTTAGCCGCGTCGGCGCTCAGCGCCACGCCGCCCAGGTTTGCATTTGCCTGGAAGCAGTGCGTCTTCTGCGGGTCTAACTTTTCCAGCGCCCATTCTCCCTGCCCGCCTTCGGCCCGGATGACGAACGCGCCCGCCGCGCCGGCGCCCCGATTCTCCACGCAGATCTGCGTCACCAGCGGCGTGTACGCCACAACACAACCGCCCGCGTACCCGTCCATCGCTACCTGTGCGTAGAGGGTAAGATCGGGCAGGGCGCTCGCGCCGGCGCCGGGTGTTGTGTCTGTTGGGGGGGGGGATGTAGGAGGAGAAAATAACTCACAACCGATCAGCAGCAAGAATAACAGGGACACCAAGCATAACTTAGAATTCATTTCTACTTTCATGGCATGCCTCCTCTGAAAATAGCGAATAGCAAATAGCGAATAGCAAAATCGCCATCGTTGACGGAATTTTCATTCAACTGCCGGTGAACCGCCGGTTTATGTGGGCTAGGGCGGAGAGACTTCATGCCACCTTGCCGCGCTGTAGGAATACCTCTCCCAAGTGACTTCCAAAACGCGCCCGTCCGCGGTCTTTACGTAGGCGTACCTTGGACCTTTTGCATAACCGTACTCTGGCTGCCACATGCTGGTAAAGCCTACTTCGGTATTCACGGCCCATCCTAACCGCTCATGAACATCTGGATTCTCCCGCCATAGTTTGCCAAAGCCGCGAATCGGTTGTTGCAACCCGGTCGGCGGTGTGAGGGCGGGGTCGCTTTCCGGCTGTCCCTCAGCCCACGTATCGTCGTAACGCGCGAACGCGCCATCATCGTAGAAAACGAGGAGATGACTGCCGGTCGGCGCCTGATCCGCATACTCAGTGATCTCCTGTAACCAAATCATCCGCCCATGCTCGAACGATTGTTCGGCAGCGGCGCTCTCGGAGGCCGGCGCGGCGGCGCAAACGATAGATGAGTGCTTCTGGAAGAAGCTGGGGTAACGGCACGACCAGGTTACGGCAATTTCCTGGACGACCTCCGCGCCATCTGACGCTTTTGCTACCAGATGCATGGACGGATTGACGTAGTGTGTGTATAGAAAATCATGTGTGAACGAGCCATTGGCGGGCTGCTTTCCCCACTCCAGGTATCTGAACATCATATCTGTCCCGGGACGCAGCAGCACGTACTCCGCGCCGGTCGTCGTCCAATTGAAGGTGATGCGTTTGCCGTTGTCCGGTAAATCCTCTATATCCAGCGTGAACGAGGTGATCGCCAGCGCCGTTCGGGCGGGCGTCGGGGTGAGAGATGATTCCGATGTGGGCGTCGAGGCGGGTGGGTGGGGCTTTGGTGTGGATGTGAGGGCTTCTGATGTTGGGGCCATATCTCCGGCGGCGGTAAAAGTCATGGTAGGGGTAGAGATGGCGGGGGATCCGGTATTGTTTATTTCGTTCATATCGGTCAGCCCCTTGTCGGGATCGGGCAAGGCTTCATTGCCGTTCGGTGTTGTGCCTGCCGTGGGCGGCAACGTGGGGCGGGTAGATTGCTTGCAGCCGACCAACAACAGGAGTAACAACAATACTGAACATAATTTTAGATTTGCCTTCAATTTCTATGGCTCCTTTCTCAAAATTGGGCAGAGGTGAGATGTCTGTGTCAACCCTCCCGGCTCTCGTTTTCGCGGCCTTTGCTGCAATGGTATTGTATCTTAGTAAAAGAATTCTCGCAAAAGTAGCCGTGATTTCCATTCACGCTTTTATCGGCGTTCATTGACGGAAAACAAACTACAGGTAAGATGGAGAAATGTTATAATGTTGGGGGAGAATGATGGATGAAACAACGTAGAAACAAACCCAGGGAACAATTGGCGCAAGAGGTGGAAACCCTTCGCCAACGACTAAGCATCAAGGACGACCAGCTTGACACCCTGCGCGAACAGGCCAATCAAAGCTGGCGACAGCTTGGCAATCTGAGCGGGCTATCAGCAGCGGACGTCAAAGCGCGCTTGTTGGAAGAAGCAGAGCGCGCCCGCGCGGAAGCTGAAGAGCACGCCGCCGAGTTGGATCGGGCGCGCCAGCGACTCAAGATGGCTTACCTCGCGCTGGAACAGCGCAACGCGCAACTCGCCACCGCCGCCGAAGTTGCCCGCGAGGCCGCCGGCATTCTGGACGTGGAAAAGCTCTTGGAGACGGCGGTGCAACTCATCTCCTCGCGGTTTGGCTTCTACCATGCCGCCGTGTATCTGTTGGACGACGCCGGCAAATACGCCGAGCTGCACGCGGCCTCATCGGAGGGCGGTCAGCAGCTTATCGCCCAGGGCTACAAGCTGCTGGTGGGCGTCCAGGGCATCGTCGGGCGCGTCGCCCAGACCGGCGAGCCGAGTTTCTACGCGCCGGAACAGTCAGGGCCAGTCAACGCGGAGGCCTCCCCCATCCCTATCCCGCGGTCTCAAACCGCCCTGCCGCTCAAGGCCCACGGGCGCATCATCGGTGTGCTGGACGTTCACTCCACCGAAGCCAGCGCCTTCACGCCAGAAGAAGTCGCCATCCTGCAAATCCTGGCCGACCAGATCGCGGTCGCGCTGCACAACGCCTGGTTGTTCCAGGAAACCGACGAGGCGCGCGCCGCAGCGAAGGAAGCGTTGGGGGCCGCGCAGGCCGCGCAACGGGCTGCCGAGACTGCAAACCAGGCCAAAAGCGCCTTCCTGGCGAACATGAGCCACGAATTGCGCACGCCGCTCAACGCCATCCTGGGCTTCACCCAACTGATGGCGCGCGATGCCGGCCTCACGCCGGATCAACGCGAGAACCTCGATACTATCAGCCGCAGCGGCGCGCACCTGCTGACGTTGATCAACGACGTGTTGGAAATGTCCAAAATCGAGGCCGGGCGCACGGCAGTGGTCGAGCGCGACTTCGACCTGTACCAACTGCTGGACGACCTGGAAACCATGTTCCGGCTGCGCGCGCTCGATAAGGGCCTGGCGCTGGATTTCGCGCGCGCCGCCGACGTGCCCCGTTACATCCGCAGCGACGAAAACAAATTGCGCCAAATCCTCATCAACCTGCTCGGCAACGCCGTGAAGTTCACGGCGAACGGTGGGA
>JAKQHY010000203.1 GCA_029555965.1 Chloroflexota bacterium
TGCGACTGCTGGCCCGGCGTCTCGACAAGATTCGCTCGCTTCAGCCGTTGCGCGCTTTCCTGGCAGGGTGGGCCTATCACCTGAGCAAACGCTATGATCACGACCCGCGCCACACGCTCCATGTCCTCGAATGCTTCACCACGCTGGGCGCCATTGCCGCGGCGACCGAGCGCATTCGGTTGGGGGCGTTGGTGGCCGGTGTTCCCTATCGCAACCCGGCGCTGCTGGCGAAAATTAACATTACCCTGGATGTGATCAGCCACGGACGCTGTATTGTCGGCATGGGCGCCGGCTGGTATGAAGAGGAGTTCCGCTCCCACGGCTGGCGCTTTCCCTCTGTCAAGGAGCGCATGGATGGATTGGAAGAGGCCGTGCGTATTGTCGAGGCCATGTTGATGCAGCGCCGCGCCAGCTATGATGGGAAACTGTACAGGGTTGACGACGCGCTCACCCATCCCCGCCCCGTACAGAAACCGCGCCCGCCCCTGTTGATTGGCGGCAGCGGCGAACAGCGCACCTTGCGATTGGTCGCCCAATATGCCGATTACTGCAACCTCTTTGGCGACCCGACGACGGTGGCGCACAAATTGCGTGTGCTGCAAGAACACTGTGCCGCGATAGGACGCCCCTATCAGGCAATTGTGCCCTCGAACTTTGTCAGTATTTTGCTGGCTGAAAACCAGCGCGAGTTAGTGCGCAAACGCCGTCACTATCGCCCCTGGCTAGGTTACGCCATTAGCGGCACCCCAACGCAAGTCATTGACGTACTCCAGAAGTTTGTCGATGTCGGCATTCGCTACATCATCTTTAACCTGCCCGACGCCCACACACTGGACCCCATCTATCTGTTGGCCGAAACGGTGATGCCCGCGTTTACGAATGGGGTACGCTGAATGGATACTCATGAGTCTTTACCACGAAGACACGAAGGTCACAAAGGAATTGATCAGTCTCTTCGGGATCTTCGTGGTAAGGATTAGCCATAAAACAACTTGTCCATTTGAGATTGAGAGATAAAGAGATTGAGAGATTAAGTTACTCAATCTCTCAATCTCTTTATCTCTTGTAATTGATTTTTCTACGAGGATAAGGCATGACCATTTCCCTATCCCCCTGCCCTTGTTGTGACGGTACGGAAGGCGTTCCCTGGCGCCGCGGGCGCGACCGACTCACCGGGCTACCCGGCGTCTATACTTTTGTGGCCTGTACAGCCTGTGGCCTGTGTCGTCTCTGTCCTTTGCCTGACCCAAACACGCCGCTCTACCCAAGCGATTATGAGTTTTTTCGCTTACACGAAGAGCCTTTGCAATCTCCCCTACGGCGACTGGCGCGCCGGCATAGTATGGTGAGGCGCTTACAGTTGGTGCGCCGGTTCACCCACCAACCCAGCGGGACGTTGCTGGATGTGGGGTGCGCCACCGGCGCATTCTTGGACTTTATGAAGGCGCACGGCTGGCAGGTGCAAGGGGTGGAGCCAAGCCGCGCCGCTGCGTCCGTGGCGCGCCAACGTGGGTTACAGATTGAGAACACTGTGCTGGAAGAAGCTGTTATTGCACCGCATCACTTTGATGTCGTCACCTTGT
>JAKQHY010000014.1 GCA_029555965.1 Chloroflexota bacterium
GAGGAAGCGCCGCCGCGTATCGTCGCTCTCTCCGCCTACGACGACGACCGCTACCTGGCGGGGATGGCGGAAGCAGGCGCGCTGGCTTACCTGCTCAAGAACGAAGCGCCCGGTCAGATCGTGGCGGCGGTGCAGGCGGCGATGCATGGGGAATCGCTGTGGACGCCGGAGCAGCGAGCGCGCATCGCCCGTTGGCGTGAGGAAGTCGCCCGCGTGCGCGACAGCCTGACGGAGCGCGAGCGGGAAGTGCTGCACCTCGTGGCAGATGGGCTGAGTAACAAAGAGATCGCGCAGGCGTTGGCGATCACGGTGCGCACCACCGATTTCCACGTCAGCAACATCCTGCGCAAGTTGGATGCGATTTCTCGTGTGGAAGCCGCCGTGTGGGCTAAGGAACATCTACCGCCTCATGGCTTGAGATAAGTATCGAAAAACTTCACCGACCGCGCCATGGCCGTCCCAAAGTTGAGGGAGAGGTTGTGGTTGTCCCCCGCGTACTGGTAAAATTCCGCCGTGATCCCCGCCTCTTGTAGGCTGGCATACAACGCCTCAGACCATTCAAAAGGCACCGTCTCATCCGTCGTGCCGTGATGCACTTGCACAGGGCCGGAAAGATCGGCCAGGTATTCTGTCGCCGAGAGACTATCCCAAAATTCCGGGGCCTCCTCCGGCGTGCCATACCTCACCGCCAGGTCCCAAATATCGCCTCGCCCTACGAGCGTTGTGCTGGCTGTAGCGCCGGATTGAGCGGCCAGCCGGCCCTGAAACCACGTCAGGATTTCAGGGTACGATCCCACCATGCCGGCCCAGATCACCCCGGCCTTCACGTCCGGCGTGGACACCATCACCTGCAACGTGATCGAGCCGCCCATCGAGTGCCCCCACATCCCGATGCGCTCCGGGTCGGCGTCAGGATACTGCTGCATCGTCGCCACCGCGTTGAGCACGTCTATCGTGTAATCTGGCGCGCCGTAAGCTCCCCGCGCCACACCCTCTGAATTGCCATGCCCGCGGTAGTCAGGCCGCAAAACGATGTATCTGTTCCGTGCAAAGCCGTCCACGTAAGCCACGTACCGCTCTGTGGTGCGGTACTGATCCGGCGGGATGTACCCGTGGTTAAAAATGATGACGGGCCAGCCGGTCGCGGGCTTCTCGCCCCTGGGAACAGTCAGCAGAGCGTAAATCTTCAGTCCCTCGGACCGATACGAGACGACAGACCGGTCATAATTGACACCCGGCGCGAGCGTCTCCTCCACCGTCAACGCGCTGCCGGGATAATTCCCCTGGCGCAGACTGGCAATGCTCAACGGATGCAGCGGGGTGGGCGTAAGCGAGGGGGTGAGCGTCGGCGCCGGCGTGGACGTCGGCGTGGGCGTCGGCGTCGCCGTGACGGTGGGCGTGGGCGTCGGCGCGGGCGTGTCGGTGGGCAAAGACGTGATCGTGGGGAAATCCGTTGGGGTCGCAGTAGGGGAAGTCGTTGTCTGACAACTGCCAAGGGTCAAAATCAGCCATCCCAGGAAAAGACTCCACAACACCATTCTGGGCCATTGGGTAAAAAAAGATCGATCCTTCATCAATAACTCCCTTGCTATCAGTGTGCTCTACGGTGAAACCTTCAGGACTCACGCAAACAAGTGAGAATTTACCGCAAAGTTCGCAGAGCACATAGAAATTTTTATAAGGTCAGCGGCCTCAGCGTGCTCTGCGGTGCAAAAGCGCCATCCTCGCGTAAGTCCTAATCTTTATAGTCAGAATCTAAATCCACGCAACTTTGACAAAGGTAAAAGTGTGCTATCCTTTGAGAAATTCCGTATTGGCATCCCTATGGGGAAACCCAACCAATAAAACGTGAGCATAACACGCCAACATTTGAACGTCAGAACGTTATGCTCGAAGGAGACATCCCATGCCATTACCGTATGATTGGACACTTCCTGAAAAAATCAAGGAACGTTTCGGGACAAAAAGCACCGGGCGGCAACGGGCGATGTTCGCGGAAGGGCATTTGCTCATTGTGTTACACCGCGCGCCGGAACGGGATACGCGCCGACGCGAGAGCCTCTTTTTCTGGCGCAAACCCGGTGGGGCCTGGGAATACAGCGGCGGCGGAGACGGTTTGACGCTGTTTCACCGTCACCTCCAGACTTACAGTGAGGCCGAAGAACGCTTCCGGCGCGAGTACGAAGCAGCGACCAACGCCGAGGGATATTTTCACATCCTGGCAACCCTGCCGCCCCTGCGTCACGCCGCCAAAAACCTGCACGCTACGCTGCAAGCCGCCCGCGAAGCCGTCCCCGAAGATCGGGACCTGATTGACTTGCGCGACTGGGCTTACGACATCGAACGCGGTCTGGATTTACTCTACGAAGACGCCCGCAACGCCCTGGATTTCGATATCGCCCGCAAGGCCGAAGAAGAAGCCCGGTTGAGTATGCAGGAATTGCAGATGGCCCACCGGCTGAATGTGCTGGCGGCCATCTTTTTCCCCATCACGGCCATCGCCAGCATCTTCGGGATGAACCTGCCCAGCGGTCTCGAAAACAGCCCCACGTGGTTCTTCTGGTTCATCTTCCTGGTCGGCATCGGATTGGGTTTTTGGATACGCGAGTGGGTGCTGACCGGCGCGCTGCGTTTGCCGACGGCGCGCGGCGACTCGCCCAAGCCAACCGACACAACGGCCTCACGCAAAAAGGAAACACCGCACCGCTTCTGAGTTCCCAGAGCTTATGCGCACATCCTCCCCCTTGCTTGCCGGTGTAGACGTCGGCACCTCCAGCGTCAAAGTCGGCCGCCCCCACCCTGGCTGGGCCGAAGTAGCCCCGGAGTCACCGGCTCGGCAACCCAACCAAAAGGCAAACCACTTCATAAAACGCTCAACGGATTGAACGGATATAACGGAAAAAAAACCGGTTCAATCCGTTCAATCCGTTGAGAAAAATTGCTCAGGAGGTTATTCCCATGAAAGTTTTAATTGGCTCCAACCCCGCGGAGTTGGAAAAAGCGATTCCCGATCTCAGTGCAGCCTACCCCGACATCACCTTTGTCCACGCGGCAACGCAGCCGGACATCATCGCGCAGATCGCCGACGCGGAAGTTTACCTGGGGTGGCTCAACCGCGAGATGTTCCTGGCGGCCCGGCAACTCCGCTGGGTGCAAGCGCCCAGTTCTGGCATCAACCACTACCTCGACATCCCCGAACTGGCGGCGAGCGACGTGCTGTTGACCAGCGCGAGCGGCACGCACGCCGCAGCTCTGGCGGAAAGCACGCTGGCGATGATCCTGGCCTTCACCCGGCAAATCAAAACCTTCGTCCGGCAGCAGGCCCACCATCTGTGGACCAAGGAGGTCTCGCGCCCCAGGATGCGGGAGTTGACCGGCAGCGTGCTGGGCATCGTCGGATTCGGGGCGGTGGGGCGCGCCCTGGCGCAGCGCGCTGCCGCCTTCGAGATGCAGGTGCTCGCCGTGGACGTGGCGCCCGTCAACCAACCGGACTGCGTGCAAGCCCTGTGGAGCAGCGAGCGCCTGCCGGACCTGCTGCGCCAGTCCGATTACGTCGTGATCACCGTCCCCTACACGCCCGCCACGGACGGGATGATCGGCGCGGCGCAAATCGCGCAGATGAAGCCCGGCGCGATCCTGGTCGGCATCTCGCGCGGGCGCATCATTGATGAAGGCGCCCTCATCGCCGCCCTGCGCGACGGGCCGTTGAGCGCCGCCGCCCTGGACGTGTTCGCTGAAGAACCGCTGCCCGCCGACAGCCCGCTGTGGGACATCGAAAACCTGTTGATTACGCCCCACGCCGCCGGCGGCACGCAATTTGAGCGGGAATACATCCTGGAAATCTTCCGCGACAACCTGGAGCGCTTCGTGCAGGGCGTCACGCCGCTCCGCAATCAGGTAGACAGGCAACGCGGATTCTGAACGCCGCTTTTCCGTTGAATCCGTTCAATCCATTGAGCAATCTTTACAGGAGAAATGCAACTCACGATGGAATCAACAACACTACCTACATCACACCCTAAATTATGGCTGTTCACGCTGATCGTCTTTATCTCCAATAGCTGCATTATGATTTTGGAACTGATCGCGGGCCGCATCATCGCGCCGAGCGTCGGCGTGTCGCTCTACACCTGGACCAGCGTCATCGGCGTCATCCTGGCGGGCATCAGCCTGGGCAACTACCTCGGCGGGCGGCTGGCTGACCGGTGGGCCTCGCCCCGGCTGTTGGGGACGATGTTCGTGTTGGCCGGGCTGACTTCGTTGGGCGTCCTGGCATTAGATCACCTGAGCCTGATGGATCGCGTTGAATGGCCGCTCATCCTGGAAATTCTGGCGCTCATCACGGCGCTCTTCTTCGTCCCCTGCACCCTGCTGGGCACGATCTCGCCCATCGTCGTCAAACTGGCAATGCACGATCTCTCACAGGCCGGGCGGACGGTGGGGCAAATTTATGCGTTCGGCTCGGCGGGCAGCATCGCGGGGACGTTTCTCACGGGTTTCTGGCTCATCGCCAGGTTCGGGACCTACGCCGTCGTCTGGGGCGTCGCCGTGGTGCTGCTCTTCCTGGGGCTGCTCTTCCTCCTGGGGCGACGCCGGTGGCTGACAACCGGGCTGGCGCTGCTGGTCGTGGCCGGCGCGTCGGCAATCGCCTTCCGCCAGGGATGGCTCGCGAACAGTTGTATGTACGAGACAAACTACTTTTGCATCAAAATAAAGGAGCAGGAGCGGGACGACGAGCAGGTGCGCAAGCTGATCCTGGATCGGCTGGTGCATAGCTATACGTCCCTGGACAACCCCACCCAACTCGTCTACGAGTACGAGCAAATCTACGCGGAATTGACGGCCTATCAATCCGAACGGCGCGCGCAAGCGCCATCCGCCCCTCCACTGCGCGCGCTCTTCATCGGCGGCGGCGGGTACACGTTTCCCAAATACATGGAAATCCGCTACCCCGACAGCGCCCTGGACGTGATCGAGATCGATCCCATGGTGACGTGGGTGGCGCACGCCTACCTGGGATTGGCGGAAGATACCCGCGTGGTCAGCCACAACGAAGACGCCCGGATGTTCCTGGAACGCGAGGCGACGCAGCAGTACGACCTGGTGATGGGCGATGCGTTCAACGACTTTTCGGTGCCCTACCACCTGACCACACAGGAATTTAACGCGCAGGTCGCCGCGTGGATGGCGCCGGACGGACTGTACATGGTCAACATCATTGACGGCGCCTATGGGCATTTCCTGCGCGCCTACGTCCACACCCTGCGCCAGACCTTCGCGCACGTCTACGTCGCCCCCACCAACCAGGAGTGGCGCACGGCGTCGCGCAACACCATCGTCATCGTCGGCGCCAACGTCCCATTGGACATGGCCGCTTTTGCTGACGAGTCATTGTGGCAGAAATACCTGCTTCCCGAAGAAGAAGTCGCCGCCATCCTGGCCGAAGAGCCGCCGGTGCTGCTCACCGACCGCTATGCTCCCGTTGAGCAAATGTTGGCGCCGGTCTTTTTGGACCAGACCGGCCAAAGTGAGGAAGAAAACTGATGCCGCGCCACACCTGCGACTGCGGTATAATAACCCTATCTCGCCCAAAAGAGAAAAATTGTGATCATAGACACCCATGCGCATCTCCAACACAAGCAATACGCGCAAGACCTGGACGCCGTGCTGACGCGCGCGGTGCAATCCGGCGTGCAGGCCGCGCTCCTGCCCGGCACGGACGTTGAAGACAGCCGCGCCGCCGTCGCGCTGGCAAAGCGGCATACGAGCGGCCCGTGCGTTCTCTATGCCGCCGTCGGCGTCCACCCCACGGCCACCGGCGACTTCGGCCCGGCTGACCTGAAGGCGCTCCACGCGCTGGCGCAGTCGTCGCCCCGCGTCGTCGCCATCGGTGAGATCGGCCTGGACTACTACTGGCCGCGCCAGCCGAACCGCCGCTGGCCCTGCGCCGAGCCGGGCGTGCAACGCCTCGCCTTCAAAGCGCAGCTCGGCCTGGCCGCCGACCTCGGCCTGCCCGTCATCGTCCACGACCGCGACGCCCACGAGGACACGCTGCGCCTCCTACGCGACTGGGTGGCGGACGGCAGCGGGCGCACCGGCGTGCTTCACGCTTACGCCGGCGGCCCTGAGTTCCTGCAAGCGACGCTCGACCTCGGCTTCTGCGTCGGCATGGACGGCCCCGTGACCTTCGGCAACGCCGCCGACCTGCACGCCGTCGCCCGCGTCGTCCCACTGGATCGCCTGCTGCTGGAGACGGACGCGCCATACCTGACGCCGCATCCGCACCGGGGCAAACGTAACGAACCGGCCTACCTGACCTACGTGGCGCAGCGCATCGCCGAACTCAAAGGCGTCACGGTCAAGCAGATTACAAAGGCGACGACTGCCAATGCGCAGAGGTTGTTTTCTCTGGGAGTTAGGAGTTAGGAGTTAGGAGTTAGGAGTTAGAAGTTAGGAGTTAGGAGAGCATTCGCCATTCCTCACTCGCCATTCCTCACTCGCAACTCCTCACTCGCAACTCCTCACTCGCAACTCATTAAGGAGCTTATCGTGACTCGTAAACTATCCCGCCGCCAATTCCTACAACTGGCCGCCGTCTCCGCCGGGATGCTGGCCGGCTGCCAGAACACCGTCGCGCCCACGCCGACGCCTGCGCCGACGGACACCGCCACACCGTTCCCCACCGACACCGCTACCCCACCTCCCGCCGCCACGCCACGCCCCACTGATACCGCCACGCCTACTTTCCCCCCCTCGCCCACTCCCCCCCTCTCCCCCTCGCCCACGCCCTCCCCCTCGCCCACTCC
>JAKQHY010000043.1 GCA_029555965.1 Chloroflexota bacterium
CGGCCCGCGCCGCAAAATCCTGGCGGCCGACGACAAACCCTACAACCTGCTGCTGCTGGTCAACCTGCTGGAACCGCTCGGATTCGAGATGCTGACGGCCGGCGACGGGCAGCAAGCGCTCGACCGCGCGCTTACCGAAGCGCCTGACGCGATCATCCTCGACCTCATCATGCCGGTGATGACCGGGGTTGAGGTGGCGCAGGCGCTGCGCGCGACGGACGCCACACGCGACACGCCCATCATCGCCATGTCGGCCAGCGTCATAGACGCGCAAAACCAAAAGCTGGCGGGGTGCCAGGCGTTCATCTCCAAACCGGTCAACCTCGCCAAATTGTTAGACCTGCTCCAAACACATCTGAATCTCACGTGGCAGTACGAAGCCCAGACGCCCGACATCGGCCCGGCGCCCGAACCCGCCGCCGAACTCACGCCGCCGCCGCAAGCGACCCTGAAGACGTTGTGGGACCTCGCCCTGACCGGCGACCTGCAAGAGATTCGGCGACAAGCGGCGCAGCTCGCCCAGGCCGACGCTGCGTACCAGGCCTTTGCCGCCCACCTGGAACAGTTGGCCCGCGAATATCGCGTCAAAGAAATCCGCGCCTTCCTCAGACGCTACGTGGAGCGTGAGTTATGAAAACCGGAAATTGGAAACTGGTACTCCGCAATTCGTAATTCGTAATTCGCCCTTTCGGAGAAACGATGAACTCAAACGCCGCCCAACCATCGCAGACAATCGCCCGGCAACCGCGCATTCTGATCGTGGATGACAACGCGCCGAACCTGCGGGTTATGGGGGATTATTTGGAAAGTTGCCGGTACGGCGTGTTGGCGGCGCAGGATGGCGAGGATGCGCTGCTGATTGCGCGCAACGCCCGGCCCGATTTGGTGCTGCTGGATATCATGCTGCCGGGGATTGACGGCTTCGAGACCTGCCGGCGGCTGAAGGCGCAGCCGGAAACCCAGGATATCCCGGTCATTTTTATGACGGTGCTTGAGGCAGTGGATCACAAGTTGGCCGGCTTCCGGGCGGGGGCGGTGGACTACGTCACCAAGCCCTTTCAGAAGGAAGAAGTGCTGGCGCGCATCGCTACTCAGTTGCGCCTGCGCGCCCTGACCGAGCACCTGGAACAGGAGGTACAGGCGCGCACTCACGCACTCACCGAGGCGATGGCGCAGACGCAGCAGCTCAACGCGCAGCTCCAGCAGGAAATCGTGGAACGCCAGCGGATGAGCGACCGCGTCGCGCATCTTAACGCCGTCCTGCGGGCCATCCGCAACGTCAACCAACTGATCGTCCGCGAAAAGAACCGGGATGCGCTCTTGCAATCCGCCTGCGAGACGCTAATTGAGACGCGCGGCTACGAGGCGGCCTGGATTATCGAGACCGACGCGGAGCAAAATCCCCTGCGCGTCATCCACGCCGGGAACGCCGCCGGGCGGGCCGACTTTGTGAGTCAGGCGCAGCAAGGAAGCTGGCCGGCGTGGTTGGCGCAAGTCTTTGATCCCGCCCAATCCTTTGGCGTCGAGAAGCCGCCCTGTCCGGGCGCGAAGAGCACGCCGGCGCCCGGCAAGCTGGGCGTGCGCCTGCACCACGGCCAAACCGGCTATGGAGTGTTGGTCGTCTCGCTGCTGTGTGTCCTGCTCGACGACGCCGAGGAACGCGCGCTGCTTGAAGAGGTCGCCTCAGACATTGCCTACGCCCTCGCCAACCTGGAACAGGAGCAGCAGCGCCGACAGGCCGAAGCCGAGCGGGAACGGCTGTTGGCAGAGTTGCGGGAACAGGCGCAGCGCGTCCAGCAAATCATTGACACGGTGCCGGAGGGGGTGTTGCTGTTGAATGCGCGCGGCCACGTCATGCAGGCCAACCCCGTCGCCCGGAACGATCTGGCGCGCTTGACGGAAGAGCCGTCCGGGATGCCCATCACCCACCTGGGGGATTGGCCGCTCGCCGCGTTGCTGGCCCCGCCCGCCACCCGCGGGCTGTGGCACGAGGTCCAGGCCGAAGATCACATCTACGAAATCATCGCGCGCCCGGTGACGCCCGGCGCGGCGGCCGGGGATTGGGTGATGGTGTTGAACGACGTCACCCGGCAGCGCGAAATTACGCGCAGCATCCAGCGGCAAGAACGGCTCGCGGTGGTGGGCCAACTGGCTGCCGGGATCGCCCACGATTTCAACAACATCCTGGCCGTCGTCACGTTGTACGCTCAGATGCTATCGCGCGCCGTCAATCTGTCACCCCGCGAACGCGAGCGGGCAACGATCATTTACCAACAATCGCAACACGCGGCCAAACTCATCCAGCAAATTCTCGATTTCAGCCGCAAGTCCATCCTGGAACGTCAGGCGTTGGATTTGGTCCCCTTGTTCAAAGAACAGATCAAGTTATTTCACCGCACCTTGCCGGAAAATATCAAAATTACCTTCGCGGCGGAAGCCGATTCCTGCGTGGTCTACGCCGATCCGACCCGTATGCAGCAGATGCTGATGAATCTGGTGGTCAACGCGCGGGACGCCATGCCTGAGGGGGGCGAACTGCACGTCAGTTTGACAAAGGAAGCCCTGCCGCCAACCCTGCGCTTCGCGCCGCCGCCAGAAGCGGAAAGTGACGCGCCGCCGCTGCGTCAAGAATGGGTGTGTATCCGGGTAAAAGATACCGGCGTTGGCATCCGCCCTGAGGTCCTGCCCCATATCTACGAGCCGTTTTTCACCACCAAAGCGCCGGGCAGCGGCAGCGGGTTGGGGTTGGCTCAGGTGCAGGGCATTGTGAGCGCGCATGATGGGGTCATTGATGTGCAAACCGCCGCAGGGGAGGGCAGCACCTTTACGATTTGTCTGCCCGCGATGACGCCCGCGCGCTCCCTCGCGCCGGCTGAAGAACTGCCCGATTCATCCTTGCCGCTCGGCCACCATGAGCTAATCCTGGTGGTTGAGGACAATCTGCCCGCGCAGCAGGCCTTGATTGAAAGCCTGGAACTCTTGCAGTACCGCGTCCTGGCCGCCGGGAATGGGCGGGAGGCGCTCACGCTCCTGGCCCAGCACGTCCAGACCGTCAACTTGATCATGAGCGATATGGTCATGCCAGAAATGGGCGGGCGACTCTTGCTCCAAACGTTGCAGGCGCGCGGCATCCATATCCCCGTGATTCTACTGACCGGCCATCCCCTGACGCAAGAGCTGGAGGATTTGCGCGCCTCCGGGCCTGACGCTTTGGTGGTCGAGTGGTTGCTCAAGCCCTACAGCCTGGAACAGTTGGCGCTGACAGTGGCCGAAGTCCTGACGCGGGTCACCGCCCTATGAAACCCGACTCGCCTCCCGCCGCTGCGCCTCCTCCTCAAGCCGCATCACCGACGGAATGAAGCGCATCGCACTCCCCATTGCCAGACAGGCCACCCCGGCTGCCACGAACCACGCCGACACGCCAAAGCGATCCGCCACCGGCCCGGCCAGCGCCATCCCCAACAGTGAGGCCGCGCCGGCCATCGTGCCCACCGTCGCAAACACGCGCCCCTGCAACTCCGGCGCGACCGCGCTCTGCAAAACGGCCATGAAGGGCGCGTTAACGATGGGGTTGAAAAACCCGGCAAGCACCATCCCGCCCCAGGCCATCCAGAAAAGATGGCCCGGCGTGACGCCCACGATCAGCGTCCCCAGGCCCATCCCCAACAGCCCCACGCAAGAGGTGTCAATCTTCCGGCGGAAGCCGCCCCACACACTCAACGCCAGACCGCCCGCGATCATCCCCGCCCCCCACGCGGAGTTCAGCCAGCCCAGTTGCAGCGCGTCCCCGGCAAAGTGGTTTTTCACCATGATCGGCAACAGCGAAAAGGCCGGATTCGCCATCATATTCAACACCGTCGCCATCAGCAAGATGATGAACAGTCCTTGCCAATGCCAGACGTATTTGAAACCGCCGACCACATCCCGCCACAATTCCACGACGGGGGATGGCTTAATCTCGACAGAAGGGGCCACTTCCGCCGCCTTGCGCTCAGGTTGGGGGATGTGGATGAAGAACAACGGGACAACGGCGAAAGCGGCCGTGACTACGTCCATCCCCATAATGGTATACAGCGGCAGCCACGCCAGCAGCATCGCGCCCAACGGCGGCGTGACGATGTCCAGCACGCCACGCAACGTCTGATTCATCCCCCCCACCCGCGCCAACTGCGAGCTGGGCACCATCAACGAGGTGGACGCCTGCATCGCCGCATAGTGAAACGTCCCGCCGAGTGCGCGCACGAACATAATCACATAGACGTGCCACACTTGCAGCACATCCAGCCACGCCAGCACGACCAATCCCGCCGAGAACAGGGCAATGATACTGTCGGCTGCCAGCATCACCCGGCGGCGATTCCAGCGATCCACCAATGCGCCCACAAACGGCCCCAACACCACCCCCGGCAGCATCGCTATGAACGTCATCAACGCCAGCGTCGTGGCCGAGCCGCCCGTCTCCTGCGTCAGCCACCACACCAGCGCAAATCCCCCCACCTGGCTGCCCACCAGCGACAACGCCTGCCCAATCCAGATGATGAAAAAAGGGCGCGCCCAGTTTACCGGCACCTCCGGCCGCGGCGTCTGCGTCGCGCCGGTTTCTGTAAGGGTTTCTTGAGTCATTGAGGTCTCCTTGATGGATGTAATTAAATTACATAGAGCATTGTAATTTAAATTCAACATCCTGTCAAGTGCATTATTTGAAGAACAACTGCCAACCTACAATCAGCATGAACACAATGGCAAATATACCAACAACGACAGCATTTACACCTTGCGTTGGCCTCTTTTGCCCCCTGCCACGGAGAATGGATACCCGGTAGACAATGGAAGTCAAAGCAACGTATCCCAGACCTAACGCCCCGCCAGCAAAGTAAATAGCGAATGGTATAAAAACTTGTCTGGTTGCGAATGACGCTGCATACAACAGCAGTAATGGAGTAACTATCAACAATGCCGTCACTTGTCGTGCCAAGACAGCCTTTTCCCGATCTGTGAATCCATTTAGCAACGGAATCTGACGATATTGACGGATCAAACTCCACACGAAAACACCAAAGATCAATAATGGCAAGAGGACAAAGATATTGTCAAACATGATTTTTCCCTACTTCAATCAGAATCTTCAAGCATACCATTGAGCCATCGTAAAATGCGTTTTGGTAACCCACTGTTAGGCAATAGGACTGATAATGTGTGAGGGGGCAAAAAATTGCGCAGAACGCTCACGCCCAACACGGAACCACCGAAAGCTCCTATGATCGTCATCACTGCGATCGTGAGGATGCCCACAAGTGTAAAAATATCATTTCCTGTTTTTGAAAGCATCGCAAACAATCGTAAAAGCACCAAACCCAACAATATTGGTACTAATTCGAATGACCTAAAGGCCCACGCTGCAATTCTATAAGGCCATCCATTGAATGTCTCGCCATTGACAGATACCCGATTTGAAAAATCCTCATGGAGATGATAAGCAAACTCTTGCCGTGTAGCGAACGGCAATTTCTCATAGTCGGAAATCCAAATATCGCAGTTAAATTTACCAAATAAGGGCGGCAATCCAGGTCTGAGCGCCCTGCGTGCTTCAATACGATAGAAAGCTAGAATATCCTGGATAAAGCGGGGATGAAAAGTATCAATAGCAAAAGGAGCTACGAAGCCAATATCATGCTTCCATTTCTGCCATGTCTCTGATTTACCCTCCTCTAATAGCCGTGTCGTCATTGTCTCTTCAGTCTCGCCAATGGTAACGATCAATCCTTTTGAGATCGTATAGGCAGCCACATTGGTAATCTCCCAAGATAGAGCTTTTTGGGGAATGGTTATTTTCACAGAGGCCGCATCCGCCTGAACCACCATATCGTAAATCATAGAATTATTCACCTCCTATCGTTGTTTTCTCACCAGATCCCCGGCACAAACCGATAGCGCACTTTTTCCGCATACTCTCGATAGCCTTCCAACTCGGCAAACAGGACTTTCTCCTCGTTGAGCGTGCGGTAGACCAGCAGGCCGATCCAGATCAGCAAAGGCGGGATGGACGGCCACGAGCCGAAGACCAGGCCGCTGGTCAGGCCAAGCATCACCCCACCCGCGTAGTTGGGATGGCGGACGTACGCATACGGGCCGGTCGTCGCCACGCTCTGGCCGCGCTCCCCCTGGATGCGGATGCGCGCCGAGAGGTACTCGTTGTGGCGCAGCGCCCAGACGGGCAGCGCCATCCCCGCCAGCATCCCCACCACACCCAACGCCTGCAACCAGACCGGAAATCCCGCGCTCCACTGGAAGCGTCCCAAATCCAATGAGACGATGACGATGTGCGCGATCCACGTTACGGCTGCGCCGATGTTGTAGACCGGCTCCCGTTTTGCGCCAGGCCCAGGTTTGAGCCGCTCACGCGCCACCGCCTCGGACATCGCCCACACACTGGCGGCGGTGAAGAGCACGCGAAGCCCCAGATACAGCCAGATAGACGGCAGGTTCGCCGTCCCTGCCATGAGAAACATCACCGCGCCCATCAGCGCCAGAAAGGCGAGCGCCCCGAAAAACGTCTTGAGTCGCATCATCGTTACTCCCTCCCCAAATATCTCAACGGATTGAACGGATTCAACGGAAGAAAGCTGTTAAAATTTGATAAATCGCCTACTACACACCCATAGATGTCAGTTTCTCAGACGGCGCAGCCGCACAAACACCACGACGACGAACACGACTAACGCCGTAACGATGCCTACCAACCAGCTTATCCCGGCGCCCGATGCTGTGGATGGGGTCTCCTGGGATACAGGCGTCACCGTGGCCGCCGGGGCGGTAGGCGGCGCCGTCAGAGTCGGCGTCAGGGTCGGGGTCGGCGGGATTGGCGTGACCGTAGCGGGCGGCTGCACCCTGCCGCTGCGGGTGAGCATATTGTTGTGGGCGTCAAGCTCATCGAGCGTCCCGTCCTCATCCACCCAGGCCAGCACGATGAAGGAATCGGTTGCCGCCGGATTCCAGACAGCGACGCCATCGGGGCCGCCGTCCGCTGTCACCGGCAGGTCTACGCCTGGCATCAGCGGTTCGGTCACATCCGCCCAACTCACCACCTCGCCGCCGACGCGGAAGGCAACGCGGAAATCATCCAGAACTACCGTGTTGCCCGCGTTGGCGAGGACGGCAGTGAACGTCACGCCATCTTGCCGGGGCTTGTCCGTCGTCCAGCCGATTTCACGGATGAAGACGTCCGCGCGGTTGTCCACCGGCGCGCTGACGTCGCCCGTCACGTCCGGCGTGGGCAAGGGAACGTCCGGGCTATCGAACACCCAGAATTCCCACAACGAGAAACCCCACTCCGTGCCGCGCGTCAGACACTCCAACCGCACGTAACGCCCGCGCGCCGTCACCAGGAAATCGTCTATGCCGCCGTTGCCGTTGGTCTCCTCCGCAATGTCTGTCCAGGTGGCGTTATCGTCCGACACCTGCACTTTGTATGCCTTGCCGTAGGCCGCTTCCCATTGCAAATACACGCGGGCAATGTCGCGGGCTTCGCCCAGGTCAATCGTGATGAACTGATTGTCCTCGTAAGCGGACGCCCAGCGCGTGTTAAGCCGTCCATCAACCGCGTTGGCCGCCGGATAACTATCGTTTTCCGTTGAGGAGACTTCGACGGGCCGGCCCACGGAAATCAGCCCGGCGGTCGCGGGCAGCGGCGTCGGCGTGGGGGCGGGCGTGGGCGTCGGGGCAGGCGTCATCGCGGCCAGCCAGTCGGGACGCACAGCGATGGCCTGGATGCTGTGCGGGCTGGTGATGGCGACTTCCAATCCCCAACCGTGCAGCGTGGCGAACGTCCCATCCTCGGTCATGTCCATCTCGGCGCAATCGCTGTTGCCCGGCCCCCACGACCAGGGCAGATAGCCGACTTCGTTCAAATGCGCCTGCTCGATAATGGTCTGGTAGGGGATGCAGCAGGAGCAGCCGGGGCCTTTATGCGCAAATTCGCCGATGATCAGCGGCAAGTCCAGCGCCACCGACTCGGCGACCTCGTCAATCACCTGTTGCGCTACATTCGCGCCGCGCCACGCGCTCGGCCACCACATGTGGATGGAGAACATCAAGTTGTGGTCGGGGTCGGCCTGGATGAGATACGGCCCGTTAGCCTGGAGGACGTTGATGTTCTGCCCGTAATTCGTCCCATCGAGGATCAATGGGACATGGATACCCGCTGCGCGCATCCGCCAGATCGCCAGCTCGTAGGCGGCGCGATACTCGTCGTCCGGTATAGACCCGCTGCCGGCCTCGTTGGCGATGTTGACGAGGAGGTATGGTTCGTGTTTGCGGATGACCGCCAGCACGTCGGGCCGCACCCAGTAATCCACACACGTTGGCAATTCGCTCCATTGACCGGTGGAGTCGTGGCAGTCCACCATCGGGATCAGCCCGTAGCTCACGGCGTTGCCGATGGCGACGTCCAGCTCGTCCGCCGGCCCCTCCGTCCCCCAGACGATGCGCACCACATTCGCTCCGGTCTGCACAATTTCAGGGTACGAGGGCAGGCCGTCCCGGTCGGTATAGATGATCATCTTGTTCACGCCGACCAGCACCACCTTGTTGCCGAAGCGGTCGTACAGATGGCGGCCCTGCACCCGAAAGCCGGGATACTCCGGCGCAGGCGCCTGCGCCGCCGTCCCCCCCGCCAACGCCAACGTCAACAGCAAAACCCCAACAACACACCACAACAACCTATAGCTACGCATTGCTCCCTCCTCCTCTGAAAATAAAGACTGTTTCACGCAAAGGCGCAAAGTAAAAAACGAGAACTTGGCGAGCTTGGCGTCTTTGCGTGAAATTTTCATCCAACCGCTGGTGAACCACCGGTCGCAAAGGCACAAAGAGTAAAGAATAGAGCTTGGCAGGCCTGGCGTCTTTGCGTGAAATTCTCATCCAACTATGTTAGAAGACTGCGTGAGTTTGTCAACCGTCCCGCGACTTTATGCTTTTCTTGCCGACTCAGTGAATTGAAAGTAGAATAGTTATGGAAGTGTACAAATGTGGTCTCCTTTTGCGTTCGCGTGAGGTGAAAGAAAATGACTCAGCCTGTTTTGACTTTCTTCTGTGAACTGGATACCCCCGCCCTGACGGCCCTGTTTGCCGATCCCCAGGTCATTGCCGACTTGCAGGCGATCCATGCCGGCGTCAGCCTGGGACTGCGCGACTTGAGCGCGGAGCGCGCTGCCGTTGTCCGCCGCCTGAACGAGGCTGGCATCCCGGCGAGCGCGTGGCTACTCCGGCCGGAGGAACAGGGCTACTGGTTCAACCTGGATAACGCGCCGCAGGCGTTGGCGTTCTACGACGATTTTCTCGCGTGGACGGCGGCGCAGGGGTTGCAATGGGATGGCGTCGGGCTGGACATCGAGCCGGACATGCGCGCGATGCGCCGAGCGTTTGGCGGGGAATGGCGCGTGCTGCTCGACATTCTGCGGCGCGCGTTGGATAGCGGGCGCTATCTGCGTGGGTTGTTGTTCTACCGGCGACTCGTCGCCCGCATCCGCGCCGACGGCTACCGGGTGGACAGCTACGAAATCCCCTTGATGGTGGACGAGCGCCGGGTCAAGAGCGTGCTGTTACAGCGGCTTTTCGGGCTGGTCAGCCTGGACGTGGACCGCGAAGTGCTGATGCTCTACACCAGCTTCCTGCGCCCCAACGGCGCGGGCGCGCTGTGGAGCTACGCACCCAAAGCCGCCTCAGTGGGCGTGGGGAGCCTCGGCGGCGGGGTGACGGTGGGCGGCGTGGATCAGATCGCGCCGCTGACGTGGGACGAATTCACACGCGATCTGCTGTTGGCGCAGCGCTGGTGCGACGCCCTCCACGTCTTCAGCCTGGAAGGCGCGGTTAAGCAAGGCTTCCTCGCCCGCCTGCGCGACTTTGACTGGACGCAGGCGCCGGCGATCCCCTGGGCCGCCTTCCGGGGTGCGGAGCGCTTCCGCCGTGTGCTGCGGGCAGGGTTGTGGGCCAGTGCGCATCCGGGCGTGGTGATTGCAGGGGTAGGAATCCTGTTGAGCTTGTTGACTTTGAGACGGCGAAAGCATCGCTAAGATATGGTAAACGCCACATCTTTTTTAGGGCACGAAGTCTCCATCACCATTGACCGTCCCCTCGGCTCCCGTCACCCCGACCACGGCTTCCTCTACCCTGTCAACTACGGCTTCGTGCCGAACACCCCCGCCCCCGATGGCGACGACCTGGATGCTTACGTACTGGGCGTGTTTGAGCCGTTGGAAACCTTCACCGGACGCTGCATCGCCGTGATCCACCGCCTGGACGATGACGACGACAAGCTGGTGATCGTCCCCGACGGCAAGCCCTACACCGACGACCAAATCTTAGCGCTGACTGAGTTTCAGGAACGGTTTTTTCAACCGGTGGTGGAAAGAAGTAATGAGGACTGAGGACTGAGGACTGAGTGTAGTTTCGTTTCTTCGCTGATCCGCTGATCCGCTGATCCGCCGATCCGCTCACTCGCCACTCCTCACTCCTCACTCGCAACTCGCAAATCACAAAGGAGGTAAATGATGACACTCTTGGAAAAGTTCGGACATGATTTTATGACCCCTTCGGACAACCGCTGGCGCAAGCTGGCGTTCAAGACGCCGCTGGTGCTGTGGCGGATGGGGTTAGGGCCGCTGATGGGCCACATCTTCGTGGTGATCACGACGAAGGGGCGCAAAAGCGGCGAAGCGCGCCACTTTATGACGGAGTATTACCGCGAGGGCGACAAACTCTACGTGGTGTGCGCCTACGGCGAAAAAGCGCAGTGGTACAAGAACCTGATGGCCGATCCCTACGCGACGATCCAGACGTGGAAAGGCCCGGAGCGGATGAAGGCCACCCGCGTCACCGACACGGACGAGATCATGCACATGATCGCCGGTTTCTGGAAGCGCGATCCGGTGACGGTCAAATGGTACTTCGAGGCCAAAGGTATTGATCCCACCAACCCCGAGGACGTGGCGGCGAAAAAAGACTCTCTGCACATCTTACGCTTCGACCCCACCGACGCCCCCACCCCCATGCCGCTGACCGTAGACCTCGCCTGGATCTGGCCGGTGCTGCTGTTGCTGCGCCCGCGCCGCCGACGCGAGAAGCGTCGCTAAAAATTCTACCGCCGAGCACACAGAGTGCGCAGAGATTTTTCTCTGTGAACTCTGTGTGCTCTGTGGCAATTTTCTGGAGGAACGATGACCCATTTACCGATTACGCACATGACCCTGTACAAGCACGGCGTCGGCTTTTTCGAGCGGCGCGCGCCGGTGAGCGGCGAGGAAGTCGAATTGTCGTTCCGCGTGACGGAGATGAACGACCTCCTCAAGAGCCTCACGGCGCTGGATTGGGGCGGCGGCAAAGTCCTCGGCATTGACTACGCCACGCCGCAGAGCCAGGATGAGCGGCTGGCCGGCTGCTCCATCCGCCTGGACGACGACCGCAGCCTGCGCGATCTGCTGGTAGGCCTGCGCGGGCGGCGCGTGACGCTGGCCCTCGACCAGAGCGAGACGCTGACCGGCAAGCTCCTGGGGCTGGACGAACTGCCGGAACGCCAGCCGGTGGGAACGTCGCTGGTTTCGCTGCTGCTGGACGACGGCGCGCGCGTCCAGACCGTGACGCTGGCCCGCGTCCAGGCTGTTGAAATCCTGGACGAGCGCGGCGCGGCGGACCTGCGCTTCTTCCTGCAAACAGCGCTCAGCCAGGAGAACTACCGCAGCGTCACCATCCGCCTGACGCCGGGCGAGCACGACCTCTCCGTGAGCTACATCGCGCCCGCGCCGACGTGGCGGGTGAGCTACCGCCTGCTGCTCGACCCAGAAGCCGCGAGCGGGCCGAAAGGCTTGCTGCTGGGCTGGGGCATTTTCGACAACCGCTTGGAGGAAGACCTGGAGGGCATTTCACTCTCCCTGGTGGCGGGGATGCCGATTTCATTCATCTATGACCTCTACACCCCATTCACACCGGAGCGCCCGGAGGTCAAAGAGGAAGCGCGCGTGGCAGCGGCGCCCGTCGCGTTTGAAGCGCCCCAGGCATTCGCGGCGGAAGAAATGCGCACCATGGCATCATTCGGGATGCCGGCGCCAATGCCCGCAGCGCCCAAGATGATGCGCGCCGCCAAGATGGAAGACTTTGCCGCTGCACAGGTGGTGGAAACGAAGGGCGAGGCGCTGGGCGAGTTGTTCCAATACGTCATCCAGACACCGGTGACGGTGGGACGCGGCCAGTCGGCGATGGTGCCCGTCGTATCCGCGATGCTGGACTACCAGAAGGATTTGCTCTACAACGGCAGCAAGATGCCCGCGCACCCGGTGGCGACGCTGCGCCTGAAGAACGCCAGCGGCCTGACGTTGGAACGCGGCCCGGTGACGGTGTTGGAAAGCGGGGAGTACGTCGGCGAGGCCGTGCTGCCCTTCACCGCCGCCAACGGCGAGATCGTTGTCCCGTACTCGGTCGAACTGAGCGCCAACGTTACCGAAAACAGCAGCTCCACCCGCCAGATTTATCGCCTGTCCCTTAAAGGCATTTATCTCCACATCGAAGACTGGGAGATTGTATGGCGCGAGTACCGCGTATCGAATAAGTCCGGCAAAGAGCTGACCGTGTTGGTAGAACATCCCCGCTCGGCGCATTATGACCTCTTCGACACGCCGCAGCCCAAAGAGCGCACCGACGAACACCTGCGGTTTGCCGTCACCGTTCCGGCGTGGGGCGAGAGCAAGCTCAAAGTGCAGGAGCGCCGCCTCATTGCCCACCGCGAGGAAGTGCCGCTGCAATCGCCCCAAACGTTGCAGCAGTACCTCAAGCAAGGGCTGCTGGATCAGCGAGCGTACGACCAGATCATCAAACTGTTGATGCTCTACGACACCATCAACGATTACGAGAAGAAGCTGAAGAAGCTGGACGAGGAACGCAACGCCATCTACCAGGCGCAACAGCAAATTCAAGGGAACATGGCCGCGCTCTCCAAGGATGGCAAAGAGGGCGCCCTGCGCGCGCGCTACGTGGATCAACTGGAAACCACCGAGACGCAGTTGCGCGCCCTGGAAAAGCAAGAGGCCGACTTCAAAGCTGCCATCCAGAAGACGCAGGAAGAGATCGCCGCACGCCTCAAGTCTATGGGATAAGACTACAGTCTTACACGGTTGACCCAGGTGGGGCGCACTTGGATGAGTCATTATATATTGACCGCGTAAACCTGAAGGCTTGGGATGTTTTCAAGTGCGCCCCACCTAAGTTGAATCCGTTGAGCGATAAGGAGAAAACTCTTATGCCCATCTGCCGCACGTGCCGTGGGGAATACGATCACCAGAGTTGCTTGTGTCCCAGTTGTGGGCAACCTTTAGGGCGGAGCAGCAATCTCTGCCATCTATGCGGGGCCGACACCAACGGCAAACGGCTCTGCCCTCGCTGCAAGAGCGACGTGATGGCCTGGGAACGGGAGAACTTTTCGTTGGTGCAGTTCATCCAGCGGTGGGGCGCGTTGGGCCTGCTGCCCAGTCTGGCAGACATTGGCATTTGGGCGCTTTACTGGCGACTACAGCCCAACAGCCTCTACCACCCCATGATGACTGTCCTCAGCGTGAGCATGTCACAAGTGCTGCTGATCTTGCTCTACGTCAAGCGGCTTTTCTGGCGGGAACGGTGGTGGGCGTCGCAAATCTACCATTCCAAAGGCTCGCCGCTCACCCTCACCATTGCGCTAGGGTTCATTGGAGGCGGCGTGTTAGGCATGACCTCATTCATCTTATACAAAGCCTGGCCTGAAGCACAATCCTGGCAAAAATTGATCTTCGCCGCGGCCTATGCCCCCATGTATATGCTGTTCACGCTCGCGTTTACCCTGCTGGCAATCCAGGATTTCATGGATCGGCTGGATCAACGTGTGCCGCAACCCATTTTTGTCCACACCCACCGCCTGCTCAATGTCGTCGTAGACATGGCGATCAAGAACCTCCACGTGCTCAACGGCGCCAATGTGCATGACTCGCAAGGCCGCGCCAATCGTCGTTACGAGGTCATCAAAGTCATGCGCATCCTGGAAAGCGGCGGGATACGTGTCTTTATCCGCGAGTACAAACTAGCCGAACGCCCCGACAAAGAGGGCAATACGCTTACCCAGCAATGGAGCGAAAACCTCTGGCATATCGAAGCCGACCGTTGGGGACACATCCAACTGCTACAGCCGACCAATATGGCCGCCATTTCCGAAGACGTAGGGTATGATTTGAACCCGACGTTGGGCGCGGAGAGTTAGGAGTAGCGAATTGCAAACGATAAACAGGATGTGTCATACGTCCTACAAGAAAAGTTCACCACACATTTATGCAATACGCTTTTTTTGTCGCCTTTCTCCAAGGGCGACGAAGTGTTAGCAAATCTTCCCACGCTTACCCTGCCCTCGACAAAAGAAATATGGTCAGTTCCTCCTCAGATGCGCTTTTGTAATACGCTGTATTCAGGCGCGATTACATCGTCCCTATATGGTTTGCGGCTGGCGCGTTAACCTTTCAGTTGTTCTATACATAAAAGATAGGAGGAATACCATGTTGTCAAGTAGAAGCAAAAAACTGCTGATCATTGTGATAGGAGTTGTTCTATCTATGGCTTTGGGGATTCAATACCAAAGCGCGATGGCGCGGAACACAGAGACCGTCCAACGAGCCGATACGGGAACCATCTTGCTTCCCAACGTTAAGTTGGTCGCCCAGGTGCCAGGTTGGGCAAAGGACCTGGCCGTTCAAGGGGACTATGTGGCAGCCCTGTACGAAGGAGGCCTTGGACTAACAAACGTAGCCGATCCCAGCTTTCCCCGCAGTACAGGCTGGCTTACATTACCCGGAGACGGACAGGAAAATATGTTTCTCGACGGTCAATATGCCTATATTGCCTGGGGCGCATCAGATATGATGGTTAGTGAAGGGGGATTGCAGATTGTGGATATTTCTAACCCGACCGCGCCGCAGTTGATCGGCAGTCTGTCAAGTAATAACACACAGACGAATGTAACCAAAAGAGGCCACTTTGTTTTTTGGAATGATTCGGTCATTGACGTATCGGATCCTACGACACCCATTTCAGTTGGGACATCTGCCCTTGACCATTCTATAATTGAAGAGGAGTATCCTGGCGAATCGCCCTTGATTTACAGTCACGATATTTACCACTTTTCGATTACAGACGCGAGCATCCCCACAGCGACAACCGTCATTACCACGGTCCACAGCCAATCTATGATTTTGGATGGCGCGATTTACTCGGCAAATTCAACACCCTGGAGAAATTACCTGTACCTGACACATTACGCCTACCACCCAGAGTATGAAACCGGGGGGCTGGAAGTGATAGATGTCACAGACCCGGCGCATCCCCGCAGCGTGGCCTGGCTGAATGAAACGACAGACTACTACAAGATCGTCATAAGCGGCGATTACGCCGTTGTGTCCAGTGAGCAGGGACTGCACATTTTCGATCTCTCCAATCCGGCAGCCCCTCAAGAAATAGGGAGCTACACGGCGTGTCAATCTATCTCTGCGCTTGTTTCCCGGGGGAAATACATCTATCTAGCGAATGGGGACCAAGGCTTGCAAATCCTTGACATGTCCACGCCATCCGTTCCAACACGATTAGGTGTGCAGGCGAATACAGTTCCGATGAATGATATCAGTATGGTCGGGCATTACGGGTATATCCCCAGTTGGCACGGGCTAGACATTTTGGATTTGTTTAATCCGGTCGCCCCTATACTCCTGGGATCTTTGGCAATGCCCCATGGCGCCAGCACGGTAGCGGTGACGGGGGAGTATGCATTAGCAGCAAAATCTTATTCAGATGAGGTGTGGGTGGTGAATATTTCCGACCCATCTGCGCCCGTTTTGACGTCCAAAATAATGACCTGGGGCCGACAGGCTAAAGCTATTCTCACCAGAAAGGTGGATGAACAAACCTATGCATACATCGCTGCGTCATCCTGTGATCCAGAGCCTGATATACCTTGTGAAGGAACGCTGGAAATCTTTGATATTTCCGAACCGCTGACGCCCACCCAGCGCTATCGTCACGCCCTGCCATGGAGGACAACTGCCCTTGAAACGGACGAAAATCAAAGGCTTTTTGTGGCGTTAGCCCAGCAGATAGGCTCTACCCAGTTGGCTATGTTTGATAGCGATCCCCTCACCCCGACGCTGGTAACTACAATGACCCTCGATGTCGCCAGCTATATCAAGGATATGGACATTCAGGGGAACTACGCCTATCTGGTATACTGGCAAGGGCTGGCTGTGATAGACATCTCCAGCCCCACAACCCTTGAACAGATTGGGCAATATGAATACATCCTGCCCCCTGGCTCAACTCAATCAGGCCTGGACAGCATTGCAGTGGATGGAACTCGCGCCTATCTGGCCGATGCCTATCACGGCACCCTCGTAGTGCTAGACATCGTGGACCCGGCCCACCCACAAGAAATAGCGCGACTTTCAATGCCCGGCAGTGGCAGCGGCCTGACTTTGTCCAATGGCTACCTGTATGCAAGCAATGGCGATGGGGGACTTTCCATTTACCGCTACCGGGCCAATAACGGCACCATCATAGACGTCAATGGCCGTCCTTTCTCAGGAGTGATTGTTAACGCCAACGAGCAGAAAGCGGCCGCCTCAGGATTGACCGGCGACTATGCACTGACAGACATTTCCCTGGACACCTATACGATGAAACCCGAAATGAGAGGCTACGCCTTTTGGCCGCCCAACCGAATTATCTCCGACACAGAAAACCCACAGGGACAGAATTTTGTGATCTTACCGGCGCCCGTATCCACAACACTGGCCTCAACCCAACCCACAACGCTTTCTTATGTGGACACGGAAGGACTGCTTACCCAACTAGAATTTCCAATCAGCCCTTCGGGAACCGCCCTGGCAGTGCTCACGCCGACCATCGCCACGGATGGCTTCGGGATGGCCTTTGCCGGTCACGCCTTCAACCTCCAGGTCTCCCCTGAGGCGCACCTTCTGGATGCGCTCGGCGCCCCCGTGAGCGTCACCCTTCAATACAGCCAAGCCAACACCCGTATCATCAGTGATGAAAACACCTTGACCCTCTATTGGTGGGATGGCAACGCCTGGGTAGATGCAACCACAACCTGCCCTACGCCAACCGGTGCTGAGCGCGATCTGGCAAACAAAACGATTACCTCCGCCATTTGTGAAACTGGCGCCTACGCGCTGTTTGGCTCGACCCACCGTGTGTTTTTGCCCTTCGCAACGCACAAATAATCACGTGCAATAAACCCAGCCGCAAAAAACAGGCAGCGCCGATGGCGCTGCCTGTTTCGCTTTCTCGCTGATCCGCTGATCCGCCGATCCCGCTTTCCCGCTCCCTCGCCTAAATCCGCCGCCCCGCGTGGAAGCCCTCGTGGACGGCCTGCATGACCTTGCGCGGCTTGACCGAGTCGCCCACGGCGATCACCTCCACCGGCAGGCCGGCCAGCGCGTCCAGCAGCGTCGTATCGGACTTCATGCCGAGCGCCAGCACGACCGCGTCGCCCTCCACCGTGGCCTCATCCGCGCCGCAAGCGCAGCTCACGCTATCGGGCATGACGCACTCGATGCAGTGGTTCAGCTTGACGGCGATGCCATCCTCCGCCAGCTTCCCCTGAATGACCCAGCGGGTGAAAATCTCCATCTCCGGCGCGACCTCCGGCAGTTGATCCACCAGCGTCACCTGCTTGCCGTGCTGCTCCGCCAGGAACATGGCGACCTCGACGCCGATCATCCCCGCGCCGCAGACCACCACGCGCCGGCCCGCCGGGATCGCGCCGTCGAGCACGTCCAACGCGCCGTAGACGCCGGCCGCGTCCGCCCCCTCAATCGGCGGCTGCGTGGGCCGCGCGCCCGTCGCCACGATGACCACGTCCGGCGCTTCCACCTGCACGAGCTCGCGCGTCACCGTCACGCCGGTCTGCACCGTGACCCCTTGCCGCCCCAGTTCAGCGATCTGCCAGGCCAGGAAGTCGCGGTAGTCCTTCTTGAATTCGGGATGCCCGGCGTAGCGCAGCATCCCGCCCAAGTCCGCGCCGCGCTCGTAGAGCGTGACCGCGTGCCCGCGCAGCGCCGCGACGCGCGCCGCCTCCATCCCCGCCGGGCCGCCGCCCACCACCATCACGCGCCGCGCCCGCTCCGCCGGGACAAGCTTGCCATAAATCTCGTGCTCCTTCGCCGCCTGCGCGTTGACGGCGCAATCGAAGCCCCGGTAGCTCATCACCGATCCCAGGCACTCGTTGCAGCGCACGCAGCGGCGGATTTCCTCCGGCTTGCCCGCCAGCACTTTCTTGGGGTACTCCGGGTCGGCAATCGCCTGCCGCCCCATGGCAACCAGGTCGGCCTTGCCCGCCGCGATCACGTCCTCCGCCATCTCCGGCGAGAGGCCGCACACGGCGATCACAGGAATCGTCACGGCCTGCTTCACCGCCGCCGCCAGCGGCACGAGGTGCCCGCGCGGCACGTAGAGCGGCGGCACCCACATCCCAATGGCGACGCCCTCGCTCAACCGCTTGCCCTGCGGATCCACCGCGCCCTGCAACACGCCGAAGAACGTCGCCATGCGCGAATCCCACGTGCCCACGCTGATGTGCATGGCGTCGGCCCCGGCGGCCTGCGCCAGCTTCGCAAACGCCACCGCTTCGTCGAGCGTCACGCCGCCCGGCGCGTCCTCCTCGGCGGAGAGACGATAAATCACGGGGAAATCCGCCCCGGCCAGCCGCTTGATGGCCTGGATGACTTCCAGACCGAAGCGCGCGCGCTTTTCGAAGCTGCCGCCGTATTCGTCGTCGCGGCGGTTGGTGTAGCCAGAGAGGAATTGCAGCGGCATGTAGCCGTGCGCGCCGTGGACTTCCACCGCGTCAAACCCGGCGATGCGCGCGCGCTGCGCGGCCTGCCCGTATGCCTCGATGAGCGCCTTAATCTCGTCCACGGTCAGCACGCGAGGCGTGTCGCCGGGCAGCAGCATCGTGCCGACGCCTGACGGGCTGATGGGCTGCCGTCCCGTGACGGATTCGCTAGCGAAGCAGCCGCCGTGCGCCAGTTGCAGCGCGATCTTCGCGCCGCCGGCGTGCGCGCCCGTCGCCAGCCGCGCCAGGCCGGGGATGAAGCCGTAGCTCGAAATCTCCAGCTCGCCGGGGATGACGCGCCCGCCCGGTTCCGGGCAGCAGACCTCGGTGATAATCAGGCCGACGCCGCCATGCGCGCGCGTGACGTAGTAATCGGCGATGTTATCGGACACCGTACCGTCCGCCGCCGCCAGATTCGTGCCCATGCCGGGCTGCACCATGCGGTTTTTGAGTTTCAGACTGCCGATTTGAATGGGTTGCGTTAAGTGTTTGAACATCGTGTCTCCTTTTTCTAAAATGGATAATTCAAAAGAGGGTAGAGGGTAGACGGTAGACGGTAGACAGGCCCGTAGGCTGTCTGCCGTCTACTGTCTACCGATGCCTTATCCCCCGATACCACGCAGATAGAGCAAATACATCCCGCTGATGTAGATCAGGATGAGCAACAGGGCGTCAAGTTCGACGATCCAGATGCGGCGCTCGACCTGCGCCAGGTTGCCGATGAGCGCCAGGGTGGTCATCAAGATTGCCAACAGGCCGGCGAGGGCGAAGGTGGGGCTGATCGCGCCGAGGAAACTGCCCTGCGTATAGATGACGTCCGCAAAGGCCAGAGTGAACATGTTGAAAACGTTGCTGCCGAAGAGGTTGCCCACCGCCATATCATACGCGCCGATGCGCGCGGCGGCGATCATCGAGACCAGCTCCGGCAGAGAGGTGACGAACGCGATCAAGATCATCCCCACAAAGCCGGTGCCCAAGCCGGTGATTTCGGCGATGGCGGAACCGCTGCGCACCATCCACGGGGTCACCAGGATCAAAACGAGGGACGCCAGGGCAAAGCCAATAATCGCTTTGCGCAGCGAAGGAACGCCGGCGTCGCTTTCTGCGGAAGCCTCGGCCGATTCGACTGCGCCGGACGTAGGATTCGACCGCAGCAGCCACACGCCCACCACATACACGACCATCATCAACAGGCTGTCCAGGCCGATCCAGCCGATAGTGAGGTGCAGGTTAGCTAACAGGAAGAAGACCGCCATGCCCATCAGCATGACGGCCAGGCTGGCGGTGAGCGCGTGCTTGAGCGCGACGCGACGCAGGATACGATTCTTATAGAACAGCATATCCAGGATGCCCAGCAGCAACATGTTGAACATGCTGCTGCCAAACAGATCGCCCGCCGTCAAGTCAATGTGCTGCTGTTGGATGGCGTTGATCATCGTCAGCAACTCCGGGAGCGACGTGGCGCTGGCGATGAGCAGCGCGCCGATGAACATCCCGCCGAGCTTGGTGCGGTAGGCAATCGCATCGCCATAATCCGCGAGCTTGACCGCGGTGACGACAATGATAAGGGCGCTGACGATAAACTGTACCCAGATCATTCAGCACACACCTTTCCCTGGGGATGTTTGGTAAAGCCTTTCGTGATTGGCAGCGGCCAGGCGGCAAAAGCGGCATTTTCAGCCTCGTCCAGGTCGCCAAGGACACTTTCAGCCTGCGCCAGGCATTGCTGCACGGTCGCTTCGTCGGGCGCCAGCCCCAGCATGGTGACGGTGCATTGGCGGTGGCGGTCGCCCAGGTTCTCGAACATGAAGCGCATCGGGATGTGCGGGCGCTCTTTGCTGAGCCGGTGAAAGCACGTGCTGTCCAGCAGGACAATGTCATCCACGTGAATACACTTCCAAGCGGCCAGCACCTTATCTGATTGGTCGAGACTGTCTACAACAAGCATCACCATATAGGGCATGCCTTTCCTCCTTCAATAGCTGGTTTGTAGTGGGCGCTTCAGCGCCGTATTCAGGGCGCTGAAGCGCCTACTACGAACATGAGAACTACTGCGGCGGCAGTCCGCGCGGGTCTTCCCCCACCGGCACCACGTCCGCCGTGCGAATATACCAATCCAACAGTTGCGCCTCAAGCCGAGCGCGGGTGACGGCATAGGCCGGGTCGGCGTAGACGTTGCGCAGCTCACGCGGGTCGGCGCGCAGGTCGTAGAGTTCGCTCACGCCGAGCGGGCGGCGGACGAGTTTGTAGTCCAGGGTGCGCAGCATCACAGCGCGGCAGACGCTTTCAGGACGCTCCTGCTGTTGCAGACCCTTGGGGTAGTAGAGATTCGTCGCGTCGCGGAAGAGGGCGGCGTTGCCGCGCCCCTCGAAGGCGTGCGGCTCGTGGGGATCGTAGCCGCCCTCGGCGTAGACGGCGCGCGTGGGATCACCGGGCGCGCCGCCAAGCTGCGCCGCGAGCGATTGCGCGAAGTGCGTGTGGCGCGCTTCGATGCCCGCCAGTTCCAGCACGGTCGCCATGATGTCGAAAAATTCCACCGGCTCGTGGACGACGTGCCTCGCCCGGCTCCCCGGCGCGCGGATGATCAGCGGCACGCGTGTCAGCGTGTCGTCAAGCGCGCTCGGCCACTTCTCCACCAGGCCGTAATCGCCGGCCCAATCGCCGTGGTCGCTGGTCACGACGAGGCAGGTGTCCTCCGCCAGCCCGGTCTCGTCGAGCGCGGCCAGCAATTGGCCGAGCATCCAATCCACGTAGGCGGCGCTGCCCAGGTAGACGGCTTGAATTTTGGCGAAGACCTCGGCGGGAACTTGAGCGAGCTGGCGGTACCGCCGGATCAGGTCGAAATAATCGGGCTTGTCCGGCAGATTGGCGGGACGCAGCGGCGGGATGTCCGCCGGATTGATCATGTCGTGGTAGGGTCGCGGGCAGCCGTAAGGCGGATGCGGCATAGAAAGCGGCAGGTAGAGCACGAAGGGCGCGTCGCCGGGGCGCTGCGCGCGGAGGAAGTCAATGCCGGCTTGCACACGGAGCATGTCACCGGTCTCGTGCAGACCGCCTCCAAACGGCGCGTGGAGGAAGCTGAAGTAGCCCGGCGCGCCCGGCGCGAAGGCGTTCGGCCCGGCGTGCCCGCCGCCGAAGTCCGCGAAGTGGTCCACCACGCCGGGGAAGTATTCCTGGCTGTACAGGTCGTTTTTGCCGTACCACTCGATGCGGTAGCCGGCTTCCTTGAGATAGCGGAACAGGCTCGGCTCGTGCGGGCGCAGCAGGTGCCAGAGCGTGCGATGCCCGGCGTTGTGCGGATACCAACCCGTCATCAGGCTGCACCGCGAGGGAGAACAGACGGTGTGCTGAACGTGGCATTGGTCAAAGCGCGCGCCCTCATCCGCCACCCGGTCGAAGTGCGGCGTCTGCGCCAGCGGGTGGCCGTAGCACGCCACGCTTTCAGCGCGTAATTCATCGGGGATAAAGAAGACAAAGTTCATTATAATTCCTGTTTTTATTAAAACTCTTTGCGCCTTTGCGCCTTTGCGTAAAACTCTCTCTTTTCAAGCGCGGGGCAAGGTCAACTCCACGACGACGCCGGGCGGCGGGGTGCGGTTGGCGATAGAGCAATCGCCCCCCACCCCCCACACCAACGTCGAAACCATCGTCAGGCCCAGGCCCAGCCCGGCGACCTCGCCGGTGAAGTGTTTTTCCGCTTGATAATAGGGCGTCCAGACCTGCGCCAACTGCTCCGGCGACAGCGTGAGGCCGTCGTCCGCCACCCGCAGCGTCACCGAAGCGGCGTCGTCACACGCCACCGTCACCTCGATTTGCGGCGCGCGCCGTGGATGGAATTTTCTGGCATTTTCCAGCAATTCCGACACGATCAAGGCCATCGCGCGACGCGGCAGCACCGTCCGCAGGCTCACAGGGCAATCGTTATAGAAAACCGCCACCGGCGGCAGTTCCAACTCGGCGGCGGCCGCCGTCACCAACGCCGCGATGTTTGCCATATCAAACGCATCCCCGCCCGTAGCCAGCAGCGGCAAGTTGCGCGTATATTGGACGATCTGAGCGATCTCTTTACGGAGGCGCTGGCTGCCGGCGTGCGCCACTTCAAACAACTCGGCGATGTCGGGGTTTTCCATCTGCGTCCGATAATATTTCGCCAGCAAATCCAGATTCCCCGCGATATGCACCAGCGGCGTCAACAGCTTGTGGGTGACGCTGGCGTTAAAACTGCGCATGTCGCGCAACGTGTTCATCCGGTCGGTCACGTCGCGCACGCGCACCATCCCGGCCATATCCGGCCCGGAGGGCAGATGCAGCACGTCCACTTGCAGCCAGAAGCTCCGGGCGGTCGGCGTCTCCGGGCGCACCAGGTAGCGCACCACGCCGGTAGGCGGCGGCTGCGGCCAGGTATCCCACGCCGCCGACGGTTCGCAGCGATAATGCCGGCGCGCTAAAGCCATAAACGAGGTCAGCACGTCCTCGGGCTTCTCCACCGGCAAGTCGAAGTAGAAGCAGGCGCGCGGGTTGGCGTAAAGGATGCGGTCCTCCTCACTGACGACGAGGTAGCCCTCTTCGGCGTTGTCCACCACCCAGCGGAAGCGCACGCGCTCGACGAGCAGCCGCCGGTAGCGATTCAGGCGCATGATGCCCTCGATGCGCACTTTCAATTCCACGCGGTCAAACGGCTTGACGACAAAATCGTCGGCGCCGGCGGCTATCGCTTTCAGGCGCGATTCGCGGTCGGTCAGGGCGGTCAGCATGAGGATCGGCACCTCGGCCAGCACCTTGTGGGCGCGTAGCTTCTGGCAGACCTCAAGCCCGCTCATCCCCGGCATCATCACGTCCAGCAGGATCAAGTCAGGGACCAGCTTCACGGCCTGCGCCAACGCCTCCGGCCCGTTCTCGGCAAAATGCAACTGGTAGCCGTCCTCGTCCAGCAACATTTCCAGCGTCCGCCGTGCGATTTCCTGGTCGTCCACAATCAAAATCGTTCCTGCGTTAGTCACGGCTGCACTCCTCAAAACGAGTTGCGAGTTGCGAATTGCGAGTTGCGAATTACGAATTGCGAATTGCGAGTTAGGAGCTGCGAGTTAGGAGTTAGGAGTTAGGAGTATCACCCTTGCTCCCATGCACCCTCTCTCCCCCTCTCCCTCTCTCCTCTACGGTCTTGCCGGGCTGCCGTCAGGCCAGCGGGTCTGCGTCCAGCGTTCGATGGTGTCCTCACAAGGATACTTGGCTGCCAGGGTCTCGTCAAGGTCAATGCCCAGGCCGGGTTTGTCGTTGGGATACATGTAGCCGTTGCGGACTTCGGGCAGGCCGGGGAACATCTCGTAGACGTGCTCCGGGAAGCGGCACCATTCCTGAATACCGAAGTTGGGCGCCCACAGGTCGAGGTGGAGGTTGGCGGCGTGTCCCACCGGCGACGTGTCGCCGGGGCCGTGCCAGGCCGTCTTGACGCCGTACAGGTTCGCAAAGAGCGCCACCGCCCGCGCCGGCGTGATGCCTCCCATCTGGCTGACGTGCATCCGCAGGTAGTCAATCAGCCGCTCCTCGACCAACGGCTGCCATTCATGCGGGCTGTTGAACAGCTCGCCCATCGCAATGCGGGTGGCGCACTGCTGGCGGATGTGGCGGAAGTAGGCGATGTCCTCCGGAGCCAGGTCGTCCTCCAGGAAGAACAGGTTGAACGGCTCCACGTCCTTCGCAAAGCGCACCGCGTCAATGGGTTGCAGCCGCTCGTGGACATCGTGCAGCAGTTCGACCTCGTCGCCGACTTCCCGGCGGACGTGCTCCATCATCCGCAGCATGTTGCGGCAGTACGCGCGCGGATCGTAGTACGCGCCGTCGAGCGCGCCCTCCGGCTTCGCCATTTGATCGCCGCGCCCGCCGTAGCCGCCCATCTGGATGCGGATGTAGCGATAGCCTTCGGCCATAAACTGCTTCACATTCTCGGTCACTTCTTCCGGCGAGCGCCCGTCGGCGTGGGTGTAGACCGCCGCGCCCTCGCGGCACTTGCCGCCGAGCAGATCGTAGACGGGCATCCCGGCGAGCTTGCCCTTGATGTCCCAGAGCGCCTGGTCAATGCCGGAGATGGCGTTGTTGAGCACCGGGCCGTTGCGCCAGTAGCTATGCACCATCGCCATCTACCAGAATTCTTCGATGCGGGCCACATCCCGCCCCAGGGCGAACGGGATCAGGTGCTTCTCCAACGCGGCGACGACTGCGTGAAAACGCTGCGTGAACGTCGCGCAGCCCAGGCCGTACAGCCCCGGTTCCGAGGTGATCACTTTGACGATCACCAGCCGCGATCCGGCCGGCTGTGTCACAATGACTTTGACGTCTTGAATCGTAATGGGTTTCATAGATCATCCGCTCCTGTGAATATAGGGATTAGGGAGTAGGAAATAAGGAGTAGGAATCCTGACTCCCTACTCCTTACTCCTTACTCCCTGCTCCATCCCCATTATG
>JAKQHY010000083.1 GCA_029555965.1 Chloroflexota bacterium
TTGTGGCTGGGATCGCGCAGCTTCTCGAAGGCCTCCACGTAACGGGCGGCGAGGTCGTCGTCCGGCAGCAGTTGATCCTGCACCAGCACCAGCCCGCCCGGCTTGGTCACGCGCGCGGCCTCCTGCACGAAGCGCGCCGCGTCGTCGAAGTGGTGCGGCGCGATGCGGCAAGTCACAAGGTCGAAGACGGCGTTGTCGAAGGGCAGGGATTCGGCGGCGGCCGGCTTGAATTCGACGTTGGCGACGCCCTTGCCGGTGAGGTGCGCCTCCGCCGCCGCGAGCATCTCCAGCGTGAGGTCGCTGGCGACGACGTGCGCGACGTGCGGCGCGAACTTGAGCGCGGTGTGCCCGCCGCCGGTCGCTACATCCAGCACGCTCCAATGCGGCTGTGGGGATGCCATTTCCAACAGCAGATCCAGGTCCGCGCCCTTCGCGTGAGTCGGGCTGGCGACGTAATTTTGGGCGTGGGGGCCGAAACGTTGTTGGGAAAGGTTGGGGGAATTCATAGGTTGCTCCTCTGCTTGTGCAGTCGAATTTAGACTTGGTGGGAGAGTTACTTCAATGGACATGAGCGATTTGCTGTATGGCGTATAGTAGACGCAGTACATTTCGTGATTATGGAGATTCATAAACTGATCTTTTTTGAGCGTGAACTCTCCTCCGGCGTTCAGGTGATAAGTCGTGAAGCTGTATCTGCCTTTGTGTTCCTCAATTCCCAAATGGATTATTCCACAATATCGCGCCGCCTTGTTATCATCTATTTCTTTCTGTAATTGGCGGATTTTTTCTTTGAGGGCGCCGATGGCAAAGGGTAGGGCAATAAGAAGAAAAAATCCTATTACTCTCATGAGCGGTTCACTCAACAAGAACAGCAACCCGGCGACGACAACTAAGATCGGCGTTCCGATCCTTATAACCTTGAGGTAATCCTGTTTTTTGGATTCTATTTTTGTTCTCTGCGCTTCCGATAACCATCCTTCTTTGTTAATGGCCAGGTCATCGGGGGTGAAGTTGAAATGGGCTTCCAAACGCCGTTGGTGGGATAATGGGGTGTTCATACCTTTTTTCTCCTTTTTCACTTTTCTTTAGCAAGCGGCCCTTCCGCCGAGAGAATGATCCGTGTTTTGGGGGTGTAGTATATGCAATAGGATTCTCCTTCGGTGAAGGCATGCAACTGGCGCTGGTCAAGATCGAAACGTTGAGGCCCGATGATCAGCATGTGGGTGAAGTAGTAGCCTGGCAAATAGCGTTCGTCAAAAAACCACTCAGCCCTCTGATAGATCAGTCTTTTGCGTCGAACTTCAAAGCGGGCGCGCCCACACGCCGGAACGACTCGGCTCCAGGCAATATCCTGGCGCCAGTTATGATATTCCATCTTCAGTCGCCAATAAAGGCCAACACTTACCAGAGTGATCATTGCGGGTATGAGGCCCCATTGAATCAGTTGTGCCAGCCAAGGGAGAGTATGGGTTCCGATGAACGCCGCAACGCCAACGAAAAACACGGCTACCCCACCGAAAACGAGCACGCCAACGAGGGTGAGAGCGAGTGTAGCGTACATTCGGAGGCGCAATTGCGTACGCTGCTTTTCGGTCATCTCGCCTCGGCGATTGGTTTCCAGATCGTCGAGGCTGAAATTGAAGGCGCTATGTAGGGACACGCACTCACTCCTCACTCCTAACTCGCAACTCGCTACTCCTCGCTCGCCTTAAACACCCGCACGTAATCCACGTAGTACGACTGCGGGAAGATTTTGTCATCTATGCCATACTGCCCGCCCCACGCGCCGCCAATCGCCAGGTTGAGGATGAGATAGTGCGGTTTGTCGAAAGGCCAGGCCGCATTGCCGGTTCCCTCGTTTTTGAAGGTGAAGTACAACTGGTCGTCTACGAAGAAGTCCATGTGATCTTCAAACCATTCGACGGCGTAGACGTGAAAATCCTCGTGTGGCTTGGGGATGGAGATACTGGAACCTTTGCTGGTACCTTTGACGTGATTGTAAGCCTGCGTATGCACCGTGCCGTAAATTTTCCCTGCCTCAAAGCCGACGTGTTCCATAATGTCAATTTCACCGCAGGTGGGCCAGCCCACGTCGCCGATGTTCGTGCCGAGCATCCAGATCGCCGGCCATGTCCCCACGCCCTGCGGCAGCTTGGCGCGTACCTCGATCCGCCCGTAAGTCCAGGTCGCCGTGTCGTGGGTGTGCAGGCTGGCCGACGTGTAGTCCGTTGTCGCCTCCGGCACAGCGTCGCCGTCCTTGCGCGCCTCGATGATCAGCAGCCCATTCTCGACGCGCGCGTTTTCGCTGCGCTTCTCGGTGTAGTATTGCGCCTCGTTGTTGCGGACGTAGCCGACTTCATAGCCCCATTTGGCGGGATTGGGCAGGCCGGTGTAGTCGAATTCGTCTGCCCAGACCAGCTCCCACGCGCCGCTCTTGGTGGTGATGTTGAATGGCGTCGGTTTCACCGTGTCATTTTTCGGCGCTGCACAAGCCGCCAATCCCAAACTGAGAAGCAACAGCCAGCCGAGTCCTTTCATCGCAATGCCTCCATTATTATTAGGCCTTACGCAAACAGTCACTTTTTTCACCGCAGAGGCCGCTGAGGACGCAAAGTATCTATAAAATCTCAGCGATCTCTGCGTGCTCTGCGGTAAATTTCCGCCCGTTTGCGTAAGTCCTGATTATGACTTCCGCGCAATCGCCAGCAGATGCCCGCCGACACCCAGGAGCGAGGGTTCGCCTTCGAGCCAGCGCAGCGTTTCCAGCAGCCGGGTGCGCCGTTCGGGGTCTTGCCAGTGCTCTTTGAAGTTCTGCAACAGACAGCCGACGCCTTCTACGGGGAGCGTCGCTATGGGATGCAAGCCCGCCTCGATTACCTCATCCCCAAGTTCTGCGGGATGATGCAGGTAAGCGGTGGTGAAGTAGCCGGGATGCTGGTCGGGATTGCGGTGTTGTCCACTGTGAACGTCTTGTTCGGCGATGCGCACAAAGGCGGGATCGTCCAGGAATCCAGAGAACAGGCCATCCAGCACCGATGCAAAGCGCGAGATAGCGGCTGCCACGATCAAACCGCCGGGACGCACAACGCGGCCGGCCTCGCGCAAAGCCTGCACCCGATCCGCGCGCTCCGGCAGATGATAGAGCGGCCCCAGCAGCAACACGACATCGGCGGAGGCATCCGCCCATTGCAGCGCCCGCGCGTCGCCAAGCTCGGCGCCGGCGAGAGGCCGCGCTGCCTGCTGCGAAGCCGCGCGCGCCTGGGCGACGTGCTTGGGCGTCGGGTCAATCAGGTGGACCGCGTAGCCCATATCGGCCAGCCACAGGGCATAAATCCCCGCGCCGCCGCCCACGTCCAGGATCACGGCCGGCGGCGGAGGAAGATAGCGCGTGAGGATTTCTTGCGTGCGCGCCAATTCAAGCTGTCCCTCGCCCTGACGCAGGCGTTCGGACTCGTTGGCTTCTTCGTAATGGGCGACAACTTCGGGTAAAGTGGTTGTTGAAGGTCTGTTCATAGGTTTCTCTCCCATCCTGATATACCCAATCCGGTGAAATTTTTTGTTTCTATCAGCAGATTTAGCAGATTAAGCAGATTTGTTTGTTCCCCCTCTGTAATCTGCTAAATCCGCTTAATTTGCTGACAAAAAGCGACCCTTCGCCGTCGCTCAGGCTATCTCATCGAGGACAAAGTGTGTATCCCCATCCCACGCGCCGATCCGGCGGAAGCCGAAGCGCTCGTAGAAGGCGATGACGTCCTCCCAGGTGGAGGTGGTTTCGAGCACAATTTGGCGATACCCGGCGCTACGGGCGTACTTGCAAAGCTGGCGCAGAATCGCCTGCCCGATGCCGAGCCGCCGCTTCTCTCGCGCCACGGACATCCGCACGATGCGCGCGACGCCTTCCGCCTCGTGGATGAGCGCGCCCGCGCCGACTAACTCCGCATCCAGCCAGGCGGTGAGGAACACGGCGTCGGCATAGCTGGCGGCGATGTCGTTCAAGTCGGGGTTCAAGGTGGGATCGAGGAAGCCCCAATGCTCCACCAGCCCGGCCAAAATCAGGGCTTTGACGGCGTCTTGATCGGCGGGACAAAACGGACGAAGGGTCAGCGGCGCTTGATTCGTGTTCATCGGGTAGAAGTATACGGACATGCTTTAAAAACGCAACGCCCCCGCACGGCATCAAGCCGTGCGGGGGCTGAGAGGGGGGAAGAACACTTCCTACTTCGCGTTGATCTTGATCACTTTGGGCTTGGCCTCTTCCGCCTTTGGCAGCGTCAGCGTCAGCAGCCCATTTTCAAACTTGGCCTCGGCCTCTTCCGTCTTGACCGGGATGTTGACGATAATGGAGCGGCCGAATTTGCCGCAGGGACGTTCCTGGAAGACGTATTCCACGTTCTCCAGCGGCCCGCAGATTTCGCCCTTGATGGTCAGCGTGTCGTCCTCGAAGGTGATTTCCACGTCTTCCGGCTTGACGCCGGGGATGGCGGCGACAATGACGACCTCATTATCGGTCACATACGCATCGAGCGGCAGGCGGAAAGTCGTGTCCGGGCGGAAACGCTGCATCACCCGGCGCGGCGTCATATTTTCCTCCATAAAGCGCATCATCTCATCGCGCATCGTGGCGAGTTCATCGCGTGGATCCCAACGTAACAGTGACATTGTATGCCTCCTATCGGTGATAGCTTGTTTTGCTGCGAACCTTTCGCAGTGATTCTGATGTTTATAGGATACTCGATGTTGATTAGAATTACATCAGCAAAGGATTAGAGATGCCTTAGAATTGTCAAAACTCGTTCACCACGATCACCGGATCGAGATACAGGTAGTATTCGGTGTCGTTCAAGGGCATCGTCTTCAATCCGGTGTGCAGGTTGGTGACGCTGAACTTCACCCCTTGCCCGTATTCTGCTTGAATTGCCTCCAATTCCCGATAGACCTGCTGGAGCAGCTCCGGGCGATATTGTTCCGGCTCGCGCAGGTGGGCCTGGATCGTCGCCGGTTGTACCGTGATTGTTTCGGGCAGCGCGAGGGCGTCGAGGAAGCGCTGGAAGACGATCAGGCTATCCAACAGGCTGGCGGTGGATTCGGCCAAATCGGTCGTCAATTGCAGCGTCACGGAGGAGGTGCTGGCGGAGATAAAGCTGTCGGTTAGCCCCCGCCCTGTATAGCCGCCGGATTGCTGCGTCGTTCCCGCCCCCAGGCTGACTGCGCCGTCCGCTTCTGCCTGCGCCGCGACGTGTGCGACCGCCGCCTGCAAGTCGGCCAGCCGTTCGGCGGCGGTCTTCTTGGACGAACTGAGGGTAATCCGCAGCACCGCCGTCTCCGCTTTGACCCGGACGCCATAGGGCGGCAGGGCGCTGTCTGTCGCCACCTGAACCGTCTGCATACTTCTCTCCACAACGAGAGAAGCCGTGCCCCCATCGCCGGCTCCCCCGCGCGGCGAGTTAAGGCAGGCCGTGATCAGGAAAGTCGCCAGACCAACGATAAACACCCGTTTCAACATACTCCCTCCTTTGACTGGTTGGATGTGCGCTTCAATGTCATTGTATGGCGAAACGCTTGGCTGTACAAGACGGCCCCACTACCGCCCTCTAGGCCGCCAGTAGCGCAGTACCGCAAAACACCATGACAGTCGTTACGCGGTTAAGGCGGGACGCACTTAACAATAGCCAAAATGCTAGATTTACGCGGCAAATACGCTCTGAAAGCCGCTCAAGTGCGTTCCACCTGGGGTAAGTGCGTAACTACTAACATAATTGGCGCAAGGACGCATCTTAGGGTATAGTGGGGTACGTTAAAACCCAGTGAAAGGAGAGGACAATGGATCGTCAGTTAAAAAACATCACGGTGATCGGGGCGGGGCACGGCGGCAAATCTATGGCGGCGGATATGGCCGCGCGCGGTTTTCCCGTCACGTTATACAACCGCACCGTTGACCACATCGAAGTCATCCAGATGCGCGGCGGCATCCATCTCAAGACGGAAGAGGGGCGCGAGGTCTTTGCCCCCCTGCATTTGGTCACGTCGGACCCGGAGCAGGCGGCAGCTCAGGCCGACTTGATCATGGTCGTCGTGCCGGCGTCCGGTCATCGGGACGTGGGCCTGACCTTTGCTCCCTTCATCCAGGATCATCAAGTGATTCTGCTCAATCCAGGGCGGACCGGCGGCGCCTTTGAGTTCAAGCGCGCCCTGGATGAAGGCGGCTGCGGCTGTCACCCCATCATCTGCGAGGCGGAAACCTTCCTCTTCGCGGCGCGCAGCCAGGGGCCGGCCCAGGCGCAAATCTTCCGCACCAAATTCTCCGTGCCGGTGGCCGCTTTCCCGGCGATTCGCACCCAGGAGGCGCTGGCATGGATTCAGGCGGTCTATCCTCAGTTCATCCCGGCGAAAAATGTGCTGTACACCAGCATGAACAACATGGGTGCCATCTTCCACCCCGCGCTGACCCTGCTCAATGCCGGCTGGATCGAAGCGACGCAGGGCGACTTCGAGTTTTACATAGACGGCGTGACACCCTCGACGGCCAAAGTGCTCAGCGCGCTGGATCGAGAGCGCGTCACCGTGGCGGCGGCCATCGGCGTGCGCGCCCAGACCGCCGAAGAATGGCTGGATCGCGCTTACGACGCCACCGGCGCCGACTTGTGCGAGGCGATGCACGCCAATCCCGGTTACAAGGGCATCAACGCGCCCAACCGCCTACAACACCGCTACATCTTCGAGGACATCCCGTGCAGCCTCGTCCCGATGGCGCTCATCGGCCAGCAGTACGGCGTCGAGACCGTCACCATCAGCGCGATGGTGCGCCTGGCGAACATCATCCACGGCGTGGACTACTGGCGTCGGGGCCGCACCCTGGAGCGTCTCGGCATCCGCGGCATCTCCGTTTCCGAGCTACATCGTTACGTGGAGACGGGGGAGCGGTAAGGCGAGGGGGAGAGTGGGGGAGTGGGAGAGTGGGAGAGAGGCAAGTTAGAAGTGGGGCGTGTCGAGCGGCGGATCAGCGGATCAGCGGATCAGTGCAGTGCATACAGAAATTCTTCTTTTCTCTGTGTTCTCTGTGTTCTCTGTGGCGATTAGGAGGTAAATAATGAAAACCGTGATTGCCGGGGCGCTGGGTGAGTGCGTCCACGTGGCCGGGGTGATGAATTTCTTGCGGTTGGCGGAAGCTGCCGGATGGCGCACGGTCTTTCTTGGCCCGGCGACGCCCATTGCGGCGTTTCTGGAGGCGGCGCGGCGCGAACATGCCGACCTCGTCGGCGTGTCGTACCGGCTCACGCCGGAGACGGGCGAGCGCCTGCTGGCCGACTTCGCCGAGGAAGCCGACGAGCTGCGTTCCGCCGGGGTGGACTTCGTGTTTGGCGGCACGCCGCCCGTGGCGGAACGCGCCCGCGCCCTCGGCTTCTTCGCGCGCGTGTTCGACGGCGCGGAGCCGCCCGACGCGGTGCTGGCCTACCTCAAGGGCCAGGCGATGGCGCAGACCGGCGCGGCGGATTTCCCGCAAACGATGGTGGAACGCATCCGGTGGAAAGCGCCGTATCCCATCCTGCGGCACCACTTCGGCCTGCCGACCCTGGAGGCGACCGTGGCCGGCATCGCCCAGATCGCCGAAGCGCACGCCCTCGACCTCATCTCGCTCGGCATTGACCAGGACGCGCAGGAGAACTTCTTCCACCCGGAGCGGCAGGACCCCCGGCGCACGGGCGCGGGCGGCGTCCCCGTGCGCAGTGCAGACGACTACCGCGCGCTCTACGCCGCCAGCCGCCGGGGCAACTACCCCCTGCTGCGTACCTATTCCGGCACGGACGACTTCATCCGCCTGGCCGAGCTGTACGTGGAGACGATCCACAACGCCTGGTGCGCCATCCCGCTTTACTGGTTCAACCTGATGGACGGGCGCGGGCCGTGGGGCCTGGAAGAGTCCATCCGCGAGCATCAGCGGGTGATGGCGTGGTACGGCGCGCGCGACATCCCCGTGGAACTCAACGAGCCGCACCATTGGGGGATGCGCGACGCGCCGGACGTCGTGTGCGTCGTCGCGGCGTACCTCTCCGCCTACAACGCCAAAGCCTTCGGCGTGCGGGACTACATCGCCCAACTGATGTTCAACAGCCCGCCGGGCCTTTCCGACGCGATGGACCTGGCGAAGATGGGCGCCTGCCTCGACATCATCGCCCCGCTGTCCGATTCCCCCTCTCCTCCCAGGAGAGAGGGCCAGGGGGTGAGGTTTCGTATCTGGCGACAGACCCGCACCGGCCTGCTGAGCTACCCCCTCGACCCGGAGGCGGCGCGGGCGCACCTGGCGGCCAGCGTCTACGTGCAGATGGCGCTCAAGCCGCACATCGTCCACATCGTCGGCCACACGGAGGCGCATCACGCCGCCACCGCCGCCGACGTGATCACAGCGGCAACCATCGCCCGCCGCGCCATCGAGAACGCGCTGCACGGCCAGCCGGACATGCTCGCCGACCCGGCGGTGCACTCCCGCAAAGCCGAGCTACTGCGCGAAGCGAACGCCATGCTGGATGCGATCCGCGCGCTGGCCGCCCCCGGCGTGCCCGACCCGCTCACCGACCCGCCGACGCTGGCGCGCGCCGTCACCACCGGCATCCTCGACGCGCCGCACCTGCGCAACAACCGCTACGCGCGCGGCGCCATCGTCACCCGCATTGACCGGCGGGGGGCGTGTGTGACGGTGGAGCCGGAAAGTAAATGAAACGTAAAACGTAAAACGTAATGACCTCACTGTGAGAGCCTTACGTTTTACGCATTACGGATGGAGTGTTGCTTGGCCTTTATCGAACTCGACAACGTAACCTACACGTACCCCGTCCCCGGCGCGGCGCCGCAGCCGGCCCTGCGGGGGATTTCTTTGCGCATTGCGGAGGGCGAATACGTCGCCATCGTCGGGGCCAACGGTTCCGGCAAGTCTACCCTGGCGCGGATGCTGAACGCGCTGTTGCTGCCCACCGGCGGCGCGGTGCGGGTGGCCGGATGGGACACGCGGGACGCCGCCGCGCACCAGGAAATCCGCCGGATCGTGGGGATGGTGTTCCAGCGCCCGGAGGATCAACTGGTAGCGGCCACGGTGGCAGAGGATGTCGCCTTCGGGCCGGAGAACCTGGGTTTACCGCCCGCCGACATTCGCGCGCGGGTGGAAGAAGCCCTGGAGACCGTCGGCATGGCGGACTTGTGGGAGCGCCCGCCTACGCTGCTATCGGCGGGGCAGATGCAGCGGGTGGCGCTGGCAGGCGTGCTGGCGATGCGCCCGCGCTGCATCGTCTTTGACGAGGCGACGGCGATGTTGGACCCCGGCGGGCGGCGCGCCGTCCGCGCGATGCTGCGCCGGATGCACACCCTGGGACTGACCCTCGTGGTCGTCACGCATTTTATGGAAGAGGCCGTGGACGCCGACCGGGTCATCGTGTTGGAGCGCGGGCGGGTGGCGCTGGATGACGCGCCGGCTGCCGTCTTTTCCAATGCGCAACCTCTGCACGCCCTGGGATTGACGCTGCCACCGGTTGCCGTGCTGGCCGAGTCGCTGCGCGCGCGCGTCCCGACGCTGCCGCCCGGCCTGCTGACCATCCCCGCCCTCGCCGCTGCGCTGGACGCGCTGCCCCATCACGCGCCGCCGCTTTCGCCGATTGCCGCCCCGCCGCCCTCGCCGCCGGCCGCCCCGCTGATTGACATGCGCCATCTGGCGCACACGTACCTGGCGGGGACGCCGCTGGCGTCGCCCTCCCTGCGCGACGCCTCGCTGACGGTGGCGGCGGGCGGCGCGCACGGCCTGCTTGGCGCGACGGGGGCCGGCAAGTCCACGTTGATGCAGCACCTCAACGCGCTGCTGCGCCCGCAGTCCGGCGCGGTGCGCGTGGGGGACTTCGACCTGAACGATCCCGCCGTGGACGTGCGCGCGGTGCGCCGTTACGTGGGCCTGAGCTTCCAGATGCCGGAGATGCAGATTTTCGAGCAGTACGTCGGCGATGAAATCGCCTACGGGCCGCGCCTGTTGGGGCTGACCCGCACCGAACTGCGCGCGCGCGTCCGCTGGGCGATGACGCTGGTGGGGCTGGACTTCGACGCCTTCAAAGATCGCCTCACGTTCACGCTCAGCGGCGGGGAACGGCGCAAGGTGGCGCTGGCGGCGACGCTGGCGCTGCAGCCAGCCATCCTCCTGCTGGACGAGCCGACGGCGGGCCTCGACCCGGCGGCGCGCGCCGACCTGCTGGATCGGTTGGCGGCGTTGCGGGAAACGGGGGTGACGTTGCTGCTGTCGTCGCATCAGATGGAGGACGTGGCCCGGCTGACCGAGCAGGTCACGGCGCTGGCGCAGGGCGTCAACGCCCTCTCCGGCCCGGTGAACGAAGTGTTCGCGCAGAGTGACACCTTGCACGCCCTGGGTCTGGACACGCCGGTCATCGGTCAACTGGTGGATGTCTTGCGCGCGCGCGGCTGGTCGCTGCCACCCACTAGCCTCTCTGTGGATGACTTGTGTTCCTGGCTGCTTTCTGAAAACTTCTCAACGGATTGAACGGATTGAACGGATTTTTCTTATCCGTTAAAATCCGTTCAATCCGTTGAGAAAATCTGTGGACTTTCTATGAGCGAATTTGAATTTTTGCGATCTTTCGCCGTCGGGCAATATCTGCCTACCGGTTCGCTGATCCACCGGTTGGATCCGCGCGCGCGGCTGTTGGCGGGGTCGCTGCTGCTGGTGACGCTGGCCGTGACGCGGCAGTGGTTGGGGGTGATCGTCGGTCTGGGGGTGGTGCTGGTGGGGCTGGCGCTGGCGCGGATTCCGCTGCGGTACGCGCTGCGCAGCCTGCTGACGCCGCTGCCGTTCATCGTCCTGCTGGCGCTGATCCAATTGTTTTTCAGCTTCCACGATCCCGCCGCCGTCCCGGTGTGGACGCTTGGCCCGGTGCGGGTGTACGCGACGGGGATTGGGGCGGCGGCGCTGCTCACGTTACGCTTTATGGCGCTGATTTTGCTGTTGAGCCTGTGGACGTTCTGCCTTTCGAGTTCGGAGTTGGTGCGCGGGTTGGAGGCGTTGTTCAGGCCGCTGAAGGCGTTGGGGCTGCCGACGCAGGATTTGGTGCTGGCGGTGCAGACGACGCTGCATTTTATGCCGCTGCTGGCGCGCGAGGCGGAGCGCATCGCCAAAGCGCAGGCTTCGCGGGGGGCGGAGTGGGGGACGGGGCGCGGGGGCCTGCTGCGCCGCGCCCGGCAGATGCTGCCCATCCTGCTGCCGCTGTTCCTCACCGCGTTACAGCGCGCCGAGACGCTCGCGCTGGCGATGGAAGCGCGCGGCTACCGGGGGCGTGGGCGCACCTCGTTGATGGAATTGCGCTGGCGTTGGGCGGACAGCGTGGCGCTGGCGGCGGCGCTGGTGTTGGCCCCAGCTATTCTCTGGATTTAAGCTGGCAGTGGTAAGGAAATGTGTTTTGGGTAAAATTGCAGGTGATGGCAATGCGTGATGATCATGATACAGTGCAGGCATGGTTGCGGCAGGGAATCGCAGCGGTCAAGGCTGGGCAGACGGTCGAGGCGCAGACATGGCTGGCGCGTGTTGTGGCTGCCGACGAAACGAATGTCCAGGGCTGGTTATGGCTCAGCAGCGCTTTGGCCGATGCGAACGCGCGAGTGGATTGTCTGACGCAAGCGCTGGCGCATAATCCGGAACATCCGCAACTTCAAAAGGCGCTGAATATGGCGCGGGCGCGGCAGGTTCAGGCCTGGATGCGCGAGGCGTTGCAAGCTGAGCTTGCCGGCGACCGTCCCCGCGCCCGCGAACTGTTGATGCAGGTGGTCGCGGCAGACGAGGCCAATGTGACGGCGTGGTGGGAATTGGGGCAGGTGGTGGAGACGCCGGAGGATCAGGAGGTCTGTTTCGAGAATGTGCTGGCATTGGAGCCGGATCACGCGCTGGCCCGTCAGGCTTTGGCGGATATTCGGCGTGAGCAAGAAGCGCTGTTGGCGCGTGAGTCGCCGTTTGCCGCTGATGCAACGTTGCCCGATAGCTTGTTTGTTTCTGCGCCGGACGAGCCGCCCACCGAGCCTACGGATTATCGCACTCCTATTCAATTGGAGCCTGCCGAGATTGCCTCGGCGACGTTGTTTTCCGACGAGTTAATGTGTCCTTTCTGCGCTGTCGTGACGGACTATGAAGATCGGCGCTGCGGGGCTTGTGGGCATCTCTTATGGGAGAGAGGGCGGGTGGTGCCTCAACTCCGTCCGGCCTATGGGTTGACATTGACCTTTGAAGGGGTTACTCTGTTGATTGCCGGCCTCCTGCCCATGTTGTTCGTGGTTTATGTCACGTTTCTGGTGGAACCGGCGGATTTCAACATGGTACTACAGTTCTACCTGGGAAAGCTGTCGGATGCGCCTCCCAGCTACACTGCCGCTTTAGCCACCGCGCCGGCGATCTTTTTCTGGCTGCCGTTTATTCCGGGCTTGCTGGCTCTGTTTATTTTTATGACGATTCTGACCCGCTGGCTGCCGCTTTTTTATGCGGGCGTTGCGTTAGCCGGCGTGCGGCTCTTGTTAGGTGTAATCTATGTGTTCTTTCTGTTATTGGGCGGCCTGGGAAACGTTTCCGCCAGTGAGGGTGTATTCGGCGGTGTCGCTCTGCGTTATATGCAGTATGGGATGGGGTTGGGGGCGGCGCTCTCTTTGCTCTTTTCTGGGATGTCCCTGACCTTTTTGTTGGGTATTCAGGATCACTTTGAAGTAACCGAGCGCCGCCGACTGTTACAATTGGACCGCGATGCGGAACGCACAGCGGCTTCGCTCTGGATGCATGGGCGACTTCATGCCCAGGCGGGGGCGTGGGCGCTGGCCGCGCTGCATTTGCGTCGCGCGCTTATTATGGAAGAACGATTGGAAATCTACCTCCAATTGACTGTCGCGTATGTTAATCTGGGTTACCTGGAGATGGCCGAGCGGACGTTAGCCGATGCCAAACGCTTTAGCCCTCACAATCCCCAGGTGGAGGCGTTAGCAGAGTTGGTGGCGCAGAAGTGCGCGGCAAAGACTGTCTGAATGGAAAATATGATGACTGATATTCAGAACGATACCGATTCTTTGTTGAAACAAGGTGTTGCGGCCGCGCGCGCGGGAGATCGGGAAGCTGCGCGGAAGTGGCTGGCCCAGGCTTTGCGGGGCGCGCCGGACAATATCTCGGCCTGGCTATGGTTGAGCGCGGTTGTTGAGAAACCGGAGGAGCGCGAATCCTGCCTGCGGAAAGCGCTGGCGCTCGATCCCGACAACGCCGCTGCCCGCCGGGGACTGGCCGAAGTGCAGGCGCAGGAGACGGCAGCATTGTTGCGCGCGGGGCAGGAAGCCGCTGCTGCCGGAGAGTCTGCGCGGGCGCAGGAGTTGTTGTTACAGGTGGTTGCGCGCGACGAGGGAAATCTGACGGCCTGGGAGATACTTAGCCGAATTATGGCTGATCCGGTGGACCGGGAAGTCGCCCTGGAGAATTTATTGACGTTGGATCCGGAGAACATCGAAGCCCGTCGTAAACTGGCAATTCTGCGCCAAACCCGCGAAGCTGCCGAGGAGAATGTGTGGGGGACGGTGGCCGAGGACGAGGCGAGGCCCCGCGAATCGCCCACCTTGGCGTCTGCCGTGTTGGGCGATGAGTTCGTGGCGCGTTATACCACTGTCATCCCGGAACCGGAACCTGAACCAGAGCACCCGGCGCTGGCGCTGTGGGCCAGATATGACGACGAGACGTTATGTCCCTATTGTGCCACACACACTGAATTTGACGATCGCCGCTGCGCCGCCTGTGGCAATCCGTTATGGCTCAAGCTCCGGCGCCGCGAGCAGCCTTCTCTCTGGTTCTGGGTGCTCCTCGCGCTGCAAGCATTCAGTACCGCTTTCACCCTGGCCTTGCCCCTGGCTATCCTGGCGTTGCTGAGTTTTACTTTGGGAGCAACGTTTTCGCAAGTATTTTCGGTATATCTGGGAAATGATACGGCCCTGCCGCCGGAAGTGTTGCAGGCTGCATTGGCTATGTTGCCGCGCCTGGTCTTCTTCCTTTCCTGGATGCCCTTTGTGATTTCGTTAACCATGCTGGTGGTGTTATATTTGCGTTGGCCGCCGGTTTACTATTTGATGTTGGTCAGTTCCATTCTAGGATTGTTAGGCTCGCTGCTTGGCCTCCTCTTTAATCTTTCCCAGGGTGGGTTAGCCATAGCCTCGGGGGTTATCGGCGCCTTTGTGTCCCTGGTGGAACTTCTGATTGTGCTGCAACTTGAAGATGACTTCACTTATGATCGGAAGCGCATTTTGTTCCAGGTAGATACCAGCATTAAAAATGGGGTAGGGTTTCTGCTGCAAGGCCGGCGTTATGCGGCGCGTCACTTGTGGGCGTTGGCCGCCCTGCATTTCCGCCGTGCGGCTGCCATGCTCCCTTATCAGATTGATGGGCATGTAGCGTTGGCGCTGGCTTGCATCCATCTGAAGGAGTATGAACTGGCGCGTTACGCCTTGGAGGAAGTGCGCCGCATCAATCCGCAGGCGCAACAACTCGCCGAATTGCTGGCATTGTTGGACCAAAAAGTGGCTGAAGCGAATTAGAGATGGGGGGAGACCCGTCTTTGATCTCGCATTTCTCTCATTCGAAAAAAAAGGGCAGTGGAAATTTCCACTGCCCTTGTGTGTTTATCGAAACAGCGTGGTTTACCCGAAGATGTGGAACGCCGCGATCACCGGCGCGAAGAGCGAAGAAACCAGCGACATCACCGTGATCAACGTGTTCAACGACGGCCCGGCGGTGTCTTTGAAGGGATCGCCGACCGTGTCGCCCACGACACCGGCCTTGTGCGCCTCAGACCCCTTGCCGCCGAAGTTGCCGCTCTCGATGTACTTCTTGGCGTTGTCCCAGGTACCGCCAGCGTTTGCCATCAACAGCGCGAACAGAATCCCAGTCACGATCGCGCCGCCGAGGAACGCGCCCAGCGACTCCGGCCCCATCAAAAAGCCCACGATCAACGGGAGCAACACGGCCAGGAACGCCGGGAGGATCAGCGCCTTCAACGCATCCTGCGAAGCCAGCGAGACGCACTTCACATAGTCCGGCTCCACCGTACCCTTCAGAATGCCCGGCTCCTCGCGGAACTGGCGGCGGATTTCCTCGATCATATCGAAGGCGTTGTGGGTTACAGACAGCATTGTCAGCGCGCTGAACAGCGGCGGCGTCATCGCGCCCAGGAACATCCCGGCGATCACCATCGGATCACGGAGGCTCAGCGTGATGTTGATGCCTTCGATTGCCATTTCCGAAGCGTAAGCGGCAAACAGCGCCAGCACGGTCAAAGCTGCCGCGCTGATGGCGAACCCCTTGGTGATGGCCTTGGCGGTATTGCCCGCCGCGTCCATAATGTCGGCGACACGCACGACTTCCTCGGACATCCCCGCCATCTCGGCGATACCGCGCGCGTTGTCCACAATCGGCCCGTAAGCATCCGACGAGACGATCATCCCGCTGATCGCCAGCATCCCGACGGCGGCCAGCCCGACGCCATAGACGCCGGTGATCACGCTGGAGGCCTCCCCCACAAAGTAGGCAATCAACATAGCGACCACAATGCCGATGACCGTGGGGGCGATGCTGATCAACCCGTAGCTGAAACCGGTGATAATATTGATCGCAGCGCCGGACCCGGAGACCTTGGCCGTCTCAACCACGGGCGGGCGGTCGTCGCCGGTGAAGAAGTCGGACGTAAAGCCGATGATCACGCCGGTGATCAACCCGGCCAGCGTAGCCCACATCGCCGCCAGATCGAACCCGCCGAGCAGCATCGCGGCCACGACCATCACACCGAAGATGATGCAGGTATACACCGTTCCGTTGTTGAGGGAAGTGCCGGGCTTGCCGCCTTCCTTCACCTGCACGAACTGCAAGCCGATGAGGGAGGCAAAACTGCCCAACATACACAGAATCAACGGCAGCACCGTGTACTTGGTCACTTCGTCCGTGGTCAGAGACAACGTCGCGCCCAATAGCATTGCGGCCACCGTGCTGGCGACGTAGCTGTCGAAGATGTCAGCGCCCATGCCGGCCACGTCACCCACGTTATCGCCCACGTTGTCGGCGACCACGGCGGGGTTGCGGGGGTCATCTTCCGGGATACCGACTTCGACCTTGCCCACCAGGTCGGCAGCAATGTCGGCGGTCTTGGTGTAGATGCCGCCGCCGGCCTTCGCCAGCAGCGCCAGCGTCGAAGCGCCGAAGCTGAAGCCCAACACGATCTGCGGCGACCGCCAGATCAGGTAGACGATGGTCATCCCCAGGATCGCCAACCCGACCATCGCCAGCCCCATCACCGAGCCGGCCTTGAAGGCCACGTTAAAGGCGGGGTTAAGCCCCTTCTCCGAGGCCGTCGCGCTGCGGACGTTCGCTTCCACGGCAATCATCATCCCCATGTACCCGGCCACTGCGGAACAGGCCGCGCCGAGGACGAAAGCCAACGCCATCCACAGCCCGTACAGGAAGCCTTCTTTGATGCCGAAAACGATGAGCAGAATGACCGCCATCCCGCCGGCGAGCATTCCCAAGGCCCCGTAGAGCTTCTTCAGGTACGACTCGGCGCCGTCCTTGATCCACTTCGCCACCTTCTTGGCACGTTCAGTACCGGGGTCTTGCTTCTTCACCCAGTTGAAAACGGCGATGGCTGCGCCCACTGAAATAATGCCTGCGACCAAATTGATGATAAGCCAAATGTCCATATTCTCCAAAACCTCCAAAAGTATAGTGAATTTTTCCACATAAAGAGGCTCAAGTTCCCCCAGCAATCCCCTACCGGAGACCCTCTTACAGCCGGTATCTCCGGGCAAAGGATCGCAAAGGGAACCTTGAGCCTACAGTGGTTAAGCCTTAAGGTTGTCCGGTGTTCTGGACAACGTTTGTACAGCCTTCTCTATTACATATTTGCCGAGCGCCACCAGCGATAGTGCCTGGCGCGGAGTTCTTCCTGAGAAGGCAGGGGGAAGAACAATAGCTTCTGTCCGTTCCCCAGGAAAACCCCGCTTTTTAGCGTGCGATAGGGGAACGTCGCCGGGCTGATGCGGTCCACCATCTTGGTGTGGACAGTCTTAGTGCGCAGGTCGGCCAGACATTCGCGCAGGTGATCGAGGTTGGGGTAGGGCAGATCGCCGACGCTGCCGTATTCCGGGTTGTCGGCCAACTCCCCCAGGCGCATCTCGGCAAAGCAGATGGCCGGCACCGTCAACAACGAGGCCGGGGTCTTGACGATCAGGTCGTAGAATTCCTGTGGCCCCAACGTGCTGACGATCAGGGGATGGATAGGGCAGATTTCTTGGTACAGGTGTAGCCCGCCGGTGTCTTGTGGGAGCGTATCGCTGGGCGGCAGCCCTAACACGCGCCCGTCCTGGGTGACGAGGTATAAGGTGCGGATGGCTTCCAGTGGAACGCGCTCCAGGACACGGTAGATGGTGATGTAAATAGAGCGCTTCGGGTCGCCATTTTCATGAGGAACGCAACGTCTGAAACCTTCTTCGATGGGCAGTTCGTCGTGACGAAAATTGGGGTCTACTTCGCAAAAGATCGCTTGCCCGCGCGATTTCTTCTCCGTCCCCACGGCGTAGTAAGCGCCAAAATCTTCGGGGGACAACATGGAGACGATCAATGCTTCTGGAATCATTGAAAGATACAGATGCTTATCCATAGATGTACCCTCCTTATGGGTGTGGGTGACTCCTACTTCGGTTAGTAATGTCGCGTTAGGTAACTAACCATTCACAAAACATTATACCATGCTTTTGAAAAATTTGAAGTATGATTTAGCTTGAGGGCTGTGTCCATCTTGGCATCTGTTAGAATACGGCTATAATGCCCTGCGATGAGACCTCGCCTTGAGCCACTATTGGGGTTGCTATTGGGGGTGGCGGCTGTTTCTACAGCCTCCACTTTCATTCGTCTGGCGCAGGGAGACGTTCCGTCGCTGGCGGTGGCGGCGTGGCGCTTGATGTTGGCCTCCCTTATGTTGGCCCCGGTCTCGCTAGGACGTTGTCGCGTGGAGTGGGCGCCTTTGACGCGCCGCGAGTGGGGTTGGTTGGCGATTTCCGGCGTTTTCCTGGCGATCCACTTCTACACCTGGATTGAGTCGCTGGCCCTGACCTCGGTGGCGGCCTCGGTGGTGCT
>JAKQHY010000092.1 GCA_029555965.1 Chloroflexota bacterium
CGAGTAGGCGGCGTCCGACACGTTTCGTCGGCTTGGCAGATCCAAATGCGACGGCCCGGGGGTGAGGGCCGCTGCGTTTCAGTACGCACCCAGGAGAACAACTCTGATGGATGAAGCGGCGCAGGGGAGTCTGCAACTTCCCGACCATTTTATGATAGCGGGGTATTTTGTCCTGATGCTCGCTATCGGCGTCTATTTCTACCGGTACATGAAGCGCATGAAGGACTATTTCCGGGGCGGAAGCACCATACCCTGGTGGCTGAGCGGCGTTTCATTTTACATGACCAGTTTCAGCGTGGCGGCGTTTGTATTCTACCCGTCGATTTGTTACCGGCACGGCTGGGTGGGGGTAACGCTGCTCTGGGTGGCGGTGCCGGCCACGCTGTTCAGCGTGCTGCTGTTCGCGAAACGCTGGCGGCGCGCGCGCATCGACAGTCCCGTGGAATATCTGGAGACGCGCTACAACCCCCTTCTCCGGCAGGTCTTTGCTTGGCAGGGGATTCCGGTGCGCATGATAGACGACGGGATCAAGCTGTTCGCCACGGGCAAATTCATTTCAATATGCACGGGGGTCGACATCAACTACAGCATCCTCGGCGCGGGCGGCATCATGCTGATTTACACGTTCATGGGCGGTCTTTGGGCCGTGATGGTGACCGATTTTGTGCAGTTCGTCGTGCTGACCGTTGGGCTGCTGGTCATTCTGCCGTTATCGGTTCATCGCGCGGGCGGTCTTTCCCAGATCCTCGCCAATTCGCCCGAAGGGTTCTTCAGCATGACCTCGCCCGAATTCAGCTGGGCCTATGTCATCCCTCTGATCATGCTCTACAGCCTCGCGTGGAGCAGCATCAACTGGGCGCTCATCCAGCGGTACTACTGCGTGCCCAAGGAACGCGACGCGCTCAAGGTGGGATGGATGGTCGTGGCGCTCTATCTCATCGGGCCTCCACTGATGTTTTTCCCCGCGATCGCGGCTAGGCAGTTCATCCCCACGCTTCAGGATGCCGGCGATGTCTACCCCATTTTGTGCGCCCAACTCCTGCCAGCGGGCATGCTGGGGTTGGCCATTGCCGCCATGTTCGCGGCCACCATGTCCACCCTGAGCGGCGATTATAACGTTTGCGCCGGGGTGCTCACCAACGACGTGTACCGGCGTCTCATCCGGCCCGCCGCTTCCCAGAAGGAACTGGTGGCCGTGGGCCGTCTGATGACGCTTCTCGTCGGTGTTGTCGCCTTAGGCACCGCGCTGATTCTGGCCCGGGGGCAGGCGGAGAGCATGTTCCGCATCATGGTGACGCTGTTCGGCGTGGCAACCGCGCCGGTGGCCGTTCCAATGCTTCTGGGCCTGTTGTCGCGCCGGTATACCGGGCGGAGCGCGGTCATCGGTTTTTTGTGCGGCACCGTTGTGGGCGTGCTACTGTTTGCCTTGTCTTTTTACAAGTCGCGGCTGACGTTTGCGGGGGTCTCCTGGGCACCGGACTCCGAGGCCGTTTTCTTCGGTGACTTTGAGGTTAAGCTCGAGATCGCCACGTTCTTGAGCACCGCCATCGTCACGTACCTGGTTATGGAACTGATGAGCCTGGTTTTCCCCAGCGGCGGTGAGGAGCTTGCGCGTGCAGAAACGCTCCTGAAACGCCTGGATACACCCATCGGTGAGTTGCCCGAGGACGAGGAACCCGCGACCGCAGGCGCCGCCATCATGTCGCCGTTCCGGATTGTGGGAGTGTGCGTAGCGGCCATCGGAGCGATGATGCTGGCCCTGGTTCCGTGGCTCAGCGAT
>JAKQHY010000097.1 GCA_029555965.1 Chloroflexota bacterium
AGCGCATCGGCACGTGGGGCGACGACGCGCCGGCGTGTTATATGGCGGCGGTGGCGGGGGCGCGGCCCAACTTCTACGGCGACTTCATCCGCATGATGGGCTGCGAGGGGGGGGACGTCTGCGCGACGTTCGCGGCCCGCGACTATCGCACCCACCTGACGGTGGAGGAGAGCGACTACAGTTACGCGGGACACACCAGCTACCGGGGCAACGTCATCCGCGCGAACAGCCTGGCGCGGGTCAATATGTGGACGCAGTTGGCGACGTCCCGCGCCGACGCTTACTTACAGCGCTTCCACGCTGCCTTCGGGCAGCCGACGCACGCGCTGCTTCTCTACGATCTGGCGCGCGGCATCGAGCTGGTCTACGCTATCGAGCGAGCCATGGAGATTCTGGTCGATCCGCTGGATTACGAGGACACGGACGTCCCGTATACGCCGCGCGACGGGGAGGGTTTCGGGCTGGTCGAGGCGCCGCGCGGCCCGCTGATTCACCATTATGTGATTGAGGATGGGCTGATCGCGCAGGCGGAGTTCATCATCCCCACCGTGCATAACGTGTTGGCGATTGAGCGCGCGTTGCGCGTCGTCGCCGAGCGATATATCACAACAGAGAGAGTAAATCTTGAATTGGAACGCGCAGTGGGGCGCGTGGTGCGGGCTTTTGACCCGTGCATTGCTTGTGCCACCCATTAACGACCCTAACGTTTTCGTCTACCCGGTCTTCTGTTTGGCGTTCTTCACTATCGCCACAAAGTCGGAGGATGTCGCTACCCACCACACATTCAACAGTTATAGTTTTCTGGTCGAGCGATACTGTAACTTTCAAATCAATGGCGCGGATAGCTTTTTCTCTAAAGTCCCTATCGTCGTGTTTGCTGGCGATGGCTGTCTGCGCTTCTGTTATGTACTGCAAAAAATCATTAAAATCACCTTCATCTTTTGCGGTGCGTTGCAACTCGGCTTCAATGCCTACCTGCGTGCTGGTTAAATAGTTGATTGTGTTACGTAAGCTCTCCACTTCGGGCCTGTAGATAGATAACTCGATTTCCGAAGCCTCTATCATCAATTTGGCCAACTTCTTTAAGCGGGTTTCGGCTTGTAATCTTTCGATTGTTGTGGCGTCCAGTCTTTCTTGTAAAGGCGCTATGTCTTGCCGTCGCTTTTCCTGCGTTCTTGCGTACAACTTTTTGAGAAATTCAGAGTTGGAAATGACCTTCTCTACCCATTCGTACACAACGCTCTCAAGTTTATCGGCGCGCACTACTTTGGCGTCGCAGGGCTTCAAGGCGTAACGGTTGGTTTTGCCTTTACACAGATAATAGCGAGTACGTGAGTTTTTACCGTTTTTTCTATAAGTCTTTACAGAGTATCCTGTCATTGCATACCCACATTCACAAGACACTCTCCCTGAGAGTAAATAGTAACAATGTCTGACCGTATGTTTTTGGGTAGATGGTTTTTTAAGGCTCTGCTGGACTTTATCCCACTCCTCTTTGGTGACAATGGGAGGAACGTCCACATAAATCCATTTTTCTTTGGGTAGCCTTTCCGGTCTGTATCCATTCGCACGGCTTTCGTCTCTCACAGATCGGTTTTTTATCGCTGCATAACGCCCATAATATGCTTCCCGTCTTAAAACGTCATATACAATCCAATCGCCCCACTTTTGCTTTGAATTGCGATAGCCGGGGATGTTATGTTCTCGCAGGTAGTTCGTAATCGAAGGAACGTTCATCCCGTTCAGGAACAGGTCATAGATTAACCGGACTGCGCTGGCCTCACTCTCTACAATTTCAAAATACCCGGCTTCGTTACGCTGATACCCCAAAGGGCAACGCCCACCGTGCGCCGGTTTCCCACCGGCTAATGAAGCGGCTTTGCCATCCTCAAAGCGCGCCCGGATGTTCTCCCGTTCTACACTGGCGACAATGCGCTTGATAGCCTTGATCCAGGCGTAAGCCTCGCTATCGCGCGGCGGTAAATCCAGGAAGATGACCTCTAAACCCACCCGGTTAAGTTCCCGCTCTGTGACAGCAGCATCAATTCCCGGATCGCTTTTAGCGTCGCTGCCGCGCATAAACCGATCCATCTTGTAAACAATAATACAATCGGCTAATCCTTGCCTGCCTAACTCTTTGGCGGTATTTAGACCCTCGCGGCTTGAAGACGCGCCACTCTCTTGCTCTCTGATTTCCCGCACAATCTCAAACCCGTGTTCGTGGGCATAGAGGCGGCATTGCTCGATCTGATTGTCCAGGCTGGTGTTGTCTATCTGGTTATGGGAGCTAACCCTGGCATACAAGATAGCCCGCTTGGGTTGCTCCACCGACATAGCCTGATCAGGCGTGCTGACTCTGGTATACATTGCATTTTCCTCTGGCGTTATGTTCAACAATCTTTAAGGTATGATTTGCCCCCTTGCTCATTGAGTTAACCCCGATGAGCAAGGGGGCTTGCTATTGCGACTACTCCCGCGCCTTGTTTTCTACACGCTTTGGTTCATAATTCGGTGGTGGTTAATTAGTAAGTGATGGCCCTGTCGGGCCGACATGGTCGAGATTGTATTCCGCAATGAACCATTTCACCACCATATTGTGGAAAGCCTCGGACTTGGAGAAGGAGAGCGTCTTACGCACCACCCGCCCGACCCGTTGGCGCAGGGTGTTGTACCAGCGTTCCATGTGAGCGGTCTGCCCGGTCTCTTTGCCGACGCATTGATGTGTGGTGTGCGGCAAGGCTTGGTAAGCTTTCCAAAAATCACTGTAGGAATGACAGCGCCGATAGGCGTCGGGTACCCGCGCCCACAGGCGTTGACAGGTCTTTTGGGTGTGGTCGCCGATAGCAAAGGCGAGAATCTGGCGGGTGCGGCGGCACATGACCGTCCACAGCCAGCGTTTATTAGCCTTGCGGCCCACAAAGGTCCACATTTCGTCTAATTCCAGCACGTCATCGGGCTGCGCGGGGGCCAATGTCTGGCGTAAGGGGGGCAGGTGCCGCACTTTTTCGACGATCCAGCGGGCGATGCGTTGGCGGCATACGTTGAAGACCCGCGCCAGCCCCCGCAAGCTGGCCCGCTCCTTGTAGGCTCGCAGCACGGTTTCTTTGAGCGTACGCAAGGGCGCAGACTGGAACGGAGCAGGCGGGAGTACCCGATAGGCGCCACAAGCGTGACAATGGTATTGCGCTTGCCCGCAGCGATTGTGTCCATTGCGCACAATGTCCGTGCTGCCACACTGGACGCATCGATATGTAAAGGTGATTTGGATCATAGGACTCCTCCTAACTCGGCATTCTCGTTGACCGAATGATACCGCATCACTTACTTTTTAACCACTACCCATAATTCACTATGCGTCCCTCTCGTATGAGCGGGGCCGCGCCAGCCGCCGATGGAGTCGAGTCGCCAAACGCTTCTCCCCCGGCGGCTGTTCGCATTTCAACCATTGCCGCTTCGATTGCTTCAAATAACGTCGTCATCGCATCCATTACTCCACCTCCGCCTGTTGCTCACCTGCGCTCTGCCCATCCAGGTATTTGTGAAGCGCGTCCTGCACCACCCAGGAGACCGGGCGACGCACTTCACCCGCAAACGCCACCAACCTGCGCTCCATTTCCGCCGGAATGGAGACCGTCCGTGTGACTGCTTTCTCTGCCATATCAACCTCCTTAAAGTCTAAAAAATAGACAGGTCAGCCTGTCTTTATTGGCAGTATTGTAAACCCAAACCATCACGCCGTCAATTATGTTTAATAGTTTTTGTTGTTTTATTCATATTTTTACTTAAAATAAGTATTACTCAAGATTTATGTTCATAAATCCAGAGACCGACAGGCAAGAAAAAACCCCGATGGGGTGTCGGGGTTTTAGAGGGTAAAGTCCAGGGTGGCGCGAGGTTTACGCCTGTCCAGGTCTACATCGCCGATGTAGCGCAGGGTGGTGGTGAGGTTGCTGTGGCCCAGGTTCTGTCGCAGGGCGTTGATATCCATTCCGGCGTCGTATTGGAGTTTGGCGTAGGTGCGGCGGGCGTCGTGCGGTTTGATGGCGCGCAGTTGCCCGTTAAGGAATGAGAATTAAATAACTTGGGCCATTGCGGTTCACGGAGAAGCATGGTATCCTCGCCTCTGCTTGAAATCTAGGGTGAGGAGCTGTGTATGGAACCGTATGCGCCGGACATTGTCGAGAAAATGTGCTGTTTCTATCGGAGTTTGAATGAACGCGACCGCCGTCGGTACGCGGGCCTCGAAGCCTTGAAGTACGGGCACGGCGGGCGCAATTACATCGCCCAGGTGTTGCCCTGTAGCCGCAATACCGTCAGTCGGGGCGCGCGGGAAGTCAGCGGGTTGTCGGCGCGGGACACCGAGGCACGGATCCGGCAGCCTGGGGGTGGGCGCAAGACTTACCGCGTCACCTGGGGCGCGGCACTGGACACGCAGTTTCTGGCGGTGTTGCGCGAGCATACGGCGGGCGACCCGATGGATGCAACGGTCAAGTGGACCAATCTGACGGTGGGGGAGATTGTCCAAGCCCTGGCGCGCGATTACCACGTGACCGTCAGTGCATTTGTGGTGCGCCAATTGTTGCGCCAGCACCAGTATCGCCGGCGCAAGGCGCAGAAGAAAACGAGCCTGAAGTCCGGCGGCAAGCACCGGAACGCCCAATTTGAGAACATCGCGCGCCTGCGTGCCGAGTTTACGGCGGCGGGGCTGCCGATTCTCAGCATGGATACCAAGAAGAAGGAGTTCTTGGGCAATCTCTATCGGGAAGGCCACCTGTATACCTTGGAAGAACTGCATACCTATGATCACGATTTTCCCAGCTATGCCGACGGCGTTATCATTCCCCACAGTCTCTACGACGTGCAACGTAACGTGGGCTACATTCACTTGGGCACCAGCCACGACACCAGCGAATTCGCCTGCGACAGCCTGCGCTTGTGGTGGTATACCTACGGGCGGCACCAATACCCGACCGCTACCGCCCTGCTCCTCTTGTGTGATGGCGGCGGTAGCAATGCGGCCCGCAGCCTCTTGTTCAAACACGACGTGCAGGCCCTCGCCACCGAACTGGGACTCGAAATTCGCATCGCCCACTATCCGCCCTACTGCTCCAAATACAATCCCATCGAACACCGCTTGTTTCCTCATGTCACCCGCGCCTGCCAAGGGGTGATTTTTATGAGTCGGGAACTGGTCCAAGAGTTGATGACCAAGACCGCGACCACGACGGGTCTGCACGCCTTCGTGCAGATTATCGACAAAGAGTACGCCACTGGACGCAAAGTCGCGCCCAATTTCAAACAGACCATGCGCATTGTGTTTGACGAGCTCTTGCCCAAATGGAACTACCGCGCTGTCCCGCGGTTAGACCCAAATGCACAAGTTATTTAATTCACGTTCCTAA
>JAKQHY010000099.1 GCA_029555965.1 Chloroflexota bacterium
AAGGATCGCCGCCGCCGGCGTCTCATCGGCCGGCAACGGCACAAAGCGGACCACATCGCGCCCGTCGGGAAGCCGCTGGCAATCGTAGCCCAACCGATGGGGTCTTTACGGCGTCGCCTTCACCTTCCCCCGCGCGTCCAACTGCATCACGCTCTCTTTCACGCTCAAGTCCACCAGGTTGGCGTCAATCTCGCCGTTGGCGTCTACGTGAAGTTGCAGGCTGACTTCGACGCCGGCCTCAACCAGCGGTTTGATGACGGCCTGGTAGAAGTCGTACCAGCGCTGCCAGTTGACGGGGGTGTCAATGGCGACGTGGCGGTAGGTAGCCGGCGGCGGGGGCGGCGGAGGCGGGAGCGGCGGTTTAGGGCCGTGGTCTTCACCTTTGCGTCCTGGCCCTGGCTCCTCTCCTGGCCATGGTACGGGTGGTGGTGGGGGCGGCGATGGAGGTTCCGGCAGCTTGAGCAGGGTTTCCGCCAAGGCGGGACGCAGCAGCCACGCACCTTCGGTGATGGCGAAGTCGCTGAGGGGGCGCGACTCGCGGAAGGTGATGGTGTCGAAAGTTTCCCCGTCCCCCAGGGCGTAGGCAAACAGCCCGCGCTGCACCCCCCAGGTGATCGTCTGCTGCAATGCCTCCGGCCCGGTCAGGATCGGCAGGTAGGAGAAGCGGCAGAAGTAATCCCACAGGGCAGCGACGTTCAGCCGGTCGTCCTCATCCAGCCACAGCTTCCACTGGTCGCCCTTGCCCTGGATGATCAGCCGGGGGTCCAGCCGCTCCAACAGGCGTTGTTCGTTCATCAGCCGTTCCCACGCCCGCAGCGCCAAGCTATGTTCGCCCGGACGGTAGCCGGCAAAGCCGTGTTCTTGCTTGACCCACAGAGCAATCTGTTGTTCCGCGTCGCCGGTGGGGGCCACGGTGACAGTGTACGCGCCCCACACCGCGCCGGGCAGTCCCTTGCGCGCGCGATCCAGGCGCGTGCGCAGGTCGTCCATCTGCGTCTCGGAGAGGCCGCCGCTGCGATACTGGCGGTGGATGGCTTCCAGGGCCAGCAGGTTCACCGCCGTGTCTTCCACGATGCGCACCCCATCGGCGGTGGGCGCGACGAAGACCAGGGTGTTCTTGAACTGACGGTGGGTGTTCCCCGCGCTGTCCAAAATCTGCCGGATGAAGGCCCGCGCCTTGCGCTCCCCCGCCTCGCCCGCGCCCCAGGCGTACTCCGGCCCCAAGACTACCAGGGTCAGGCGGCGTTGATGGGGGACGTCGTTCGGTCCCTCCGGCCAGGCGACCACGTCCGCAAAGGGTCGCCGGCCGGCGACTTCTTCGACCGCCGCCTGGACCTGCTGGCGGACGGTATCCGGTTCCTGGCGGATGGCGTCCACCCGCGTGACGAGCATCTGGTTCAGGTTGGGCTGGCTGTCTATGCGATAGGTGCCCTCGTGGGTTGCCAGATACCACAGGCGGCGTTGAAGCTTGTCCAGCGCGTCGGCGGCCAGCGCAGGCACGATGCCCGGCTGCAAGGTCGCCAGCCACAGTTGCGGGCGTTCGGCGGCGGCCGCCCGCTGCGTGGCGCCGCTGTGGGAGTACATGAAGATGGCCGTGGTCAGGCCGGCAGCGATGCTGTGCCGGGCGTACTCGCCGCCGGTGACGCGATCCAGGTACGGTGCTTTGGACTCGTCCGTGCCGCCGATGTCCGACAGAATCGCCGACTCGTAGCCGCCCTTGTTGTCCACGTATTCCAGGAGTTCGGCGCGAATCTCGCCGTTATCCAGGTTGACGTGGGCGGGCTGGATGAGCGGCGCGGCGTGCTTCTGCCGGTACAGGTCGCCGATGACCAGGGCCAGCAGGCGCAACACGCCGCGCGTGCGCTGGAAGCCGCTGATACTGCCCCACCGGTCGCGCAGGATTTCGATGAGGGCCGGGTGAAAGGGGTAGGCGCGCGCCAGCAGCTCGCGGTATTCGGGCGTCTGGGCTTCCTGGGGGAAGTCGTTGCTGTGGGCGCGGTAATAGTCCCAGTACGTGCGGGCGGTCTCCTGGGCCTGGGCCTCCAGGGTGGCGAGGTCGGTGTCGAAGAGGCGGCGCTTGAGGATTTCGTAGAGTTCTTCGCGCTCGGCGCTGACCTCCACCTGGCGCGTGCGGCGCAGGATGCGGATGGCGGTGTCAATCTCCTTGGCGGCGGCGATGGCGGCTTCCCCAATTTGTTCCTGCTCGCTGGACGTCATGGTGAGCACCAGCGCCACGTCGTCCGCCGCGTTGACGGCGCGGGTGAGTTCCAGCAGGAATTCCTGGGCCTGATCGGAGAGGAAGCCCCGGCCCACGGGGATGCCGCTGGCTTTGGTGATGTAGGAGAGCGTCTCATCCAGCAGGATGAGGGACGGCCCGGCGGCGGCGAGCAGCGCTTGTAAAGCTTCGCTGCCGGGGGCCACGCGCTCTTCGTCGCTCTGGCGGACGATGGCGTAGCCCTCGGCGCCGGCCAGGCGGTAGGCAATCTCGCCCCAGAGGGTGTGGAGGGTGAGGCCCGCCACAGTGCGCGGCTGGCTGGGGCTGATGTGGGCGCAGTCCACCGCGGCCACCGCCGCCTGGGGGACCGCGTCCAGCCCGACTTCGGCCAGCAGGTTGGCCACGACGTCCACGTGGCCCAGCGCCGCGCCGTGTTGGACGATGTGGTAGAGGGCCAGCAAGGTATGGGTCTTGCCGCCGCCGAAGACGGTGGCCATCTGGGTGATGGCGACGCCGTCATCCCGCCCGGCCAGCCGCCGCAGCACGCCCCGCAGCGTGGAGGCCAGCCCGCGCGTGAGGAAGGTGCGGCGGAAGAAGGTGTCGGGGTCTTTGTATTCCGGCACGGCGTCGCCTTCGACGACTTGCGCCAGGTCCACGGCGAAGACTTTGAGGTCGAGCCGCCCCTCGCGGATGTCGCGGTGGGGCATGGCGGTGTGCCACCAGGGAGATAGCCCCCCTTTAGTCCCCCCCATCGGGGGGGAAACGGGGGGGAGGCGGTGGGTTTCGCGGAGGATGAGGGCAACCTGGTTGACGAGGTAGGCGGCTTCGGCCTCGTCCGGCTCCTGGCCTTCGTGGATGACCTGGTTGCGCGTGGCGACGAAGTTATCGAGGGTGTGGATGTTGAAGTAGGTGAGCGAGTGTCCCAACAGCTTTTCCAGGTCTTTGGTCGCGCCACTCACACGGTAAATCCCCAGCAATCGCCCCAGGGTGAGCTGGTTGAGCGGTTGTCCGCCGCCGACCTTTTCCTGGGTTTCGATCAGTTCTTTCTGCCGGGCGGAGGGAAGTTGAGTGATGAGGTCGTTGTAGAGTTCGATGAGGAGCGTCTCCAACGCCGTCGCCGCGACCTGGATGGCCTGGGCGTAGTGTTGTTGTTGGAGCAGGGTTTGGGCTTTCGATAACGTTTGTGGGTAGTTCATGGTGACTCCTTTTTTACCGCAAAGACGCGAAGGACGCAAAGTTTTTTCTTTTACCGCGAAGACGCCAAGAGCGCGTAGTTTTTTTTAGCCTTTCCTTTGCGTTCTTGGCGTCTTCGCGGTTCACAAATTATTCACCATACGCTTAATGCCGTTTTTCATCAAAGTGACGTTCCAGTTGAGCAGGAAACCCAGGCGACAATCGCGCAGTTTCAGGTACGTCAGTAGTTGTGCCTGGTGGATGGGCAAAACCTGGTCCACCGCTTTGTTTTCGATGATGATCAGGTCTTCTACCAACATATCAATGCGATAACCGGCGTCAAGCGATAGTCCCTCGTAGACAAGCGGCAACTGCACCTCACATTCAACGCGCAGTCCCCGTTGGCGCAATTCGTAGGCAAAACACTTTTGGTAGGCCGATTCCAACAATCCTGGGCCTAGGGCGCGGTGTACTTTGATGGCAGCGTCCACAATCTGTTTCGCAACTTCTTCGATGGGCATAGGTCTCCTTTTTTCTCACCGCGAAGACGCGAAGAACGCGAAGTTTTCTTCTCGCTTTTTTTTCTTAGTGTCCTTCGCGCCTTCGCGGTTCAAAACAACCGACATGTTCACTCCATGTCTTCCGGCCCGATGATGGTGGTATCCACCTTTCCGGCCTCGAAGGCGGCCCTGATGGCCGCGCGCGCTTCGGGGGCGTGTATCTCGTCCAATACATGCACCAGATAAGCGTTGACTTCTTGCTCCTCCACCGGCGCGGCCTGAAGGCGGGCGATCAAGCCCTCGGTGATGGGCGGGCGGCGCGCGGGATACTTGAGCGCGATGGCTTGCAGACCCGCCAGGGCTACTTCCCGCTTTTCAGCGGGCTGCTGCCGGTCGTCCAAACACTCCCACAGAAATCCCTCCGCCCCCCGGCCCATCTGCCCCCAAACGTCCGGCAGCCGGTCCGATAGCCAGTCGTTCTCACAGTCCAACAGCGCGAATAGCGGCGGGCCGGCGGCGGCATCGCCGATGTGGCCCAGTAGCTCCAGGGCATGGAGGGACGCCCACCCGGCGCTCTCGCCCGGCCAGCCGTTCAGCAGCCCCGGGTCCAACGCCATCCGCAGCAAATCGGACACGGCGCGCCGCCAGGGTCCATAGCGCGCATAATCGGCGTAGCGCCGCTCGTCGCGGTCCGGCCCCCACGTGAGCAGGGTTTGCACCGGATCGTCGTAATGACCGGCGGGCGGGGCGGCGTAATCCGGCGGATGTGGCGGCGGGGCGGGCGGCATGATGTCGGGCCAACTAAACGCATCTTTCAGCAGCAAGTCCCGCAATTCGGTCTCGCGCTCGCCGGGCGGACGGCGCAGGACTTCTTTGAACTCGCGCACCGCCAACAGCTTGGAAAATTCCCACATCAGCGTCTCATACTCCTTTTTGGTCAGGAAGGGGCGGTCGCCGCCAAACCGGGCAAAGGTCTGGCGATAGTCGCGGTAGAGGTAGGGGCTTTCGTTGATGAACGGCGGATGCGGCCCCCTCAGTGACGCCGCGACAGTTTGCACTTCGTCCGCACCGTAACGGGCAATGAGCCGGTCAATCTTTGTGTGATCGTTCGGCGTCACAATGGTGGCGTGGATGAGTTCCCTCATCAATTGGTCGCGGCGCGCGACGATGCGCTGCCGCTCCTCCGGCGAAGGGTAAGCCTCGGGTTGATCGGCGGATGGCCGGGGGCGAAGGTGAGAGAGGCGGTGTTTTTTGGTCATAGGTCTGTCCTTTCAAAATGTAAGGGTCATTTATATTACATGTTCATTTCTTTGAACAGGGATGTACAGGATGCACAGGATATATTTTTAAAAAATCCTGTATATCCTGTGTATCCCTGTCAGATTTAAAACAACCGATCCTGCGCCGCCGCCTCCGGCAGCACATCCCTTCCCGCGAGGAAGCCCTCCAGCAGGCGCCGCTCGCCGTCCTCGTCCGGCAGGATATTGATGAGGGTCTGGGCGACGAGGCGCACTTGATCCTCGCGCCCACGGGCGGCCTGGGCCAGGAATTCGGCCAGGGGCTGGCGCTCGCCCTGCTCCCAGAGCGTGGCGGCGCGATGCAGCACGTCAATGACGGGCGCGGCCATCCCGGTGCGATCGGGCAGACCGAGGGCGTTGATCTTGGCGCGGTCTTTGGGGCTGCGCAAGGTAACGTCGGAGCCGCTTTGCTTGAGAATCCCGCGCGCGTCCATCAACGTGGTCACGTCCGCGCCGAGGGCCATCGCCAGGCGCATCCCGTCGTCGAAGGGGATTTTCTCGCTGCCGTAGGCCCAGCGGTGGAGGATGTAGTAGCGCGTGGCCGCGTCCACCTGCCCCACGCGCCCCACTTCCCCGCCAAGAATACGGTCGAGGGCGTACTCCGAGACCATCGCCTGCACCAGATCGAGCAGCGCACCCACGCCGACTTCGCTGCCGTCGAGGTTGTAGACGTGGGTGTAGCGCCCGAAGACGGCGACGGCGGGGCCTATGGCGCTGATGAAGAAGTCCGCGCCGCGAATGCCCTGCGCCCAGAAGAAGTCCAGCCGTTCGCGGATGGTGGCGGCGAGATCGGCGCGCACGTCGTCCAGGTAGCCGTCGCGCTCGGCGGCGCGCACCCGGCAGACGATGAAGATGGAGGAGGCGAGGGCGGCGCTGTCGTGGGCGCGCAGGCGTCCAGGGCGTTCTGTATGCAGAGGCCAGGAAGCGGTGACGACCAATCCGGCTTCCAATAGACTGTTGAGCAGCGTTTCCCAGGCCGCCAACGATTTGTGGGCGAAGACGATAATGGCAATGCCGTCAGGCCGTAACACGCGCCGTGCTTCGGCAAAGGCGTGAGTCATTTCACGCTCGTAAAAGGTTTTAGCGGCGGCGTCATCCGTGTGACGGGCCGGTTCCTGGATGATTTCGGCGGATTTGGGCGTGAGAGGCGTGCGGAAAAGGTCAGGATAGAGGAATCCGATACTGCGCTTGAGCCAGACGTAGAAGAAGTCGCTCAGATCGGCATAAGGTACAGCGTCATAGTAAGGTGGATCGGTGATGACAGCATCCAACAGATCATCGGGATAAGGAAGACGAGTGGATGTGCCTTGTTGCGCCTGGGCCGGTTGGTCGGCAGTTTCTGCGGTATGTTCGATAACACGAATAATCCAGTCCAATGCGCCTAACCAATCACCGGTTGAGCCACTAAATGGATCAACCTCTGTGTAATCCCAAATCATCGGCAAAGCCTGACGTGAAAAAGTATTGGCGATAAATTCTGCCTGAGAGACCCAACGAGTTAGTGATGTACTGAAGTCAGCTTGACGATCAACCAATAATCCCAAATACGTCGTTACTGCTTTTGCTCGCTCCGCGTCCATTCCTCCAGCAATCATCGCCTCATAAGCGTCGCGCACCTGGCGGCTAAAGGTGAGCAATGCCAACAATTGCCGCGTGTTGAACAGGTCGCGCCAATGGGTCAGGCCGTAACCCTGCACGCGAAATCCCAATGTGCCAATGGCGGGCAATGGTTCATCCGGCGCTTCGTCCGCAAGCGGCTGTAACCGTTCCGCCGCCTTTCGGAAAAGCGCCCCATCTTCATTATTGAAAGGCCGGTACGCCTTGCCCGCGCCGGGCTGCTCCGTAATCACCGCCAGCGGCAGCGCGCCCATCCGCCCGGCTTTCCCTTCCTCGCGGATGTACGCCACGTCCGCGACCTGCCCACAAACCGGGCACGTCGCATTGCCCCGGCTGCTCGTGCCGGTGTCGGGGTCAAACTCCGGCTTCTTGACGCGGCTCAGGTCCACCACCTCAAACGCCATCGTCTTGCTGGCGCGATCCACCACCGGTTTGAGGGCGAGCTTGCGGCTGCTCGTCTTCGCCAGCCACCACTGGCGCACCAGCGGCATCTCCGCGCGGCAGGCGGGGTTGGGGCACGTCACCGTCCGCGCCCACAGGTAGCCCACAATGGTCTCGTCGCCGGCGGGGTTCGCGTACAGGGGACCGATTTCCTCGCGGGCGCGCTCCAACACCCAGTTGCCCCATTTGCGGACGTCTTCGGCCAATGGGTTGGCGGCGGCGCGGGGGACAGCTTCCAATCCGGGAAGGTAGTTGGAAGGTTGGGTCGTTAGGTGGTTAGGTGGTTCGCCTTCTCGCTGATCCGCTGATCCGCTTTCTCGCTGATCCGCTGATCCGCTTTCTCGCGCACTCGCTTTTTCGCTTTCTCGCCCATACTGCTGCGGGTAGACGAGAGTACACAGCTCGATCAGGTGCGCCACGGGGTTGAGTTCGACGGCGTGGGTCTCGCAGCCCAGGCGCAGAGCCTCCAGGCCGGTCGCGCCGCCGCCCATAAACGGGTCGAGCACGCGGGGCGGGCCGTCGGGGAAGGTCTGGCGGATGAGCGCCCTGGCTTCTTCAATCGCGGGGCTGTTGCCGTCCTTCACCTGATCCCAATCTACAATGGTAGCAATCAGGTCTTCCAACTTCTCGCGTTCTGCGTCGGATTCGGGCGCGGGGACGAGGGAGGCGAAAATCGCCGCGCGCATTGCCGCCAGCGGGCGGCGCGCCCACCAGATGTGCAGCGTGCTGATGTGCCCGTGCCGGATGGACTTCTCGCGCGCCGATTGCGCGGAGATGGCGGCGAGGGGGAGGGTGAGTTCGATGAGGCGTTTTTTGGTGTCGGTCATAAGCTGAATTGTTATCCCTCTTCTATTTCATCTAAAAGCACTTGCGCCTTTTTTACTCCCAAAGGCATGGAAAGTGATTGATAATATTTTTTAGCTTGTTCGAGTTCTTCTTTAGCTTGTTCCTTTTCACCAAGAGCTTTCTTGAATTTGCCCGATTGATATAGGCCAAATGCTATAAAATCCAGGCGCCCTATTTCTCTGGTTTCTTTCATCACGTCATCAATCAATTCCTTGGCTTTTGCAAATTCACCTTTTCTGAATGCAATCTCTGCCGACAAGCTGCGCGTATGTACAGTGCGGTCCATCAGGTTCCACTGTTCTGCCTCTTCCCGTGCCTCACGACATAGAGCTTGCGCAGCATCCAATTCGTTTTTGTCGAGCAACACAGTGGCAAGATTCACCTTGATCATGATCACGGAATGCAAAACACCAAAACGCTCTGCACATGCCAAAGCCTCTCGAAGCAAGCGTTCAGCTTGCTCAAAATGCCCAAGTTCTTGATAGATGCGCCCTAAATTGCGCTTGGTTACTACAAATGAGCGTTCATCCCCCATTTGCTCTTGCACTGACAAGGCTTCCGTAACCAAGTCTTTGGCCTCATCTAGTTTGCCCCGATGTCGCAACACACAAGATAAGGGCCAGACCTTAAAGCGTGCAGCATAATCCCACTGTCCCACTTGCTCTGTTAAACTGATAGCCTGTCTACTTAATGCTACCGCCTCATCCCAATAGCCATACACAATCAAAAAGTTGCTGATATTGGAGAACATGTGAAACCCCAGTGATAAATCGTCATTCGCCCAACAATGCCGAATCGCAGCCGCAATCGTAGGAAACTCAGGCCTCAATTGTGCAAGGTCTACATAGGAAGAATTTACATAGCTCTCAAGCAAATTCTGTATAAAACTTATCAGATTTGTATAAGCGGTCTTCATAAATTCAGGATACTGTCTGGATTTACCTAGAGCGAAGGCGCGGGTAAGAGAATGGATGTCATACCGCCGGGTGTCTTTTTCCAGAGCATCAGAGGCTTCAATTAGTGACATCTCTACCAACTGTCCTAAAGCTTCATCCAGTGCAAAGTGCCGTACGTCGCTGGTAGCTTCAATAGCATCATACGCAGCAGGTGCTGCAAAGAGAGGCATCACGATTAGCACGTGGCGTGCATCCCCGGAGAGTAAATCCCAAGAGTAACCAAAAATATGATCGAAAATATTGCCTGTGGCTTCGTGCAATGAAGCCAGAACCAAATCTAGCGATTGTCCCTTCTGCTTAATTTGGCCAATTGCCCACTTAATTGCCAGCGGAATACCACCCGTGGCTTGATATAAACGCAGCAAAACATAATCTTCCGCTACTTGCAATGCATGCATACCCAAACGTTTGCCTTCGCTACGCATCAGCATCAGGGCCTCTGCTTCCGTCAAGCCTTTGAGGGAGACGGTCCAGACGCGGGTTAACTTCTGCTCGCGGGTGGTGATAAGTGCCTTAGACGGTTCCGGCAGGTTGAGCAAGAATTCACGCACAGTATCATCATTGATCGTCTCGAAGTTGTCTATGATGAGCAAATAGGGCTGCTTCCGCAACAGTTTCTCCACCGCGAAACGTTTTTCTTCCAGGGGGTTCTGGACAATTCCTGGATTATCCAATGTACGGGCAACAATATCTAACAAATCGTTCAAGGATAAATCGCGATCTTTGGCCGTGGCCCAGATAAAGCCTTCAAAAATGGCAATCTTCACGTCGGTCACGCCGTTCTTGCGGGCGTTCAAGCACTCATAGGCCACTTCCAACGCCAAGGATGATTTACCAATCCCGCCAATGCCGTCAATGCTAATCAGATAAGAACGTGAGCGCAGGGCTTCATGCACCAGGGCTTTAGCGTCCTCACGGCCAATGAAATCGCTCCTTGAAGGTAAGTTTTGGAAGGTAGGTCGGTCTCCAGCTGCCTGGAAGGGTATAAACAAACTGGAGTCACATAGGTCTGTAAACGAAAGCTGCAGTGTGACCAATGCCAGTGCGTTCAACTGCGCGATAACTTCAGTGCGTTCGGCCTTGCGGGTATCGGTATCGCCCAGATGACGGGTCAACGTAATGTTTTCGATGAGGCGTTGTTGGTAGATCAGTGCGTCTGCGTAACGCGGGTGCTCCTGCCCCATCCGCTGCAATAGCTGTCGCAGGCCGGTTTCGTAAGGCGAATAAGCGTCTATGGATTGCATCTACACACTCCTTCAATAGAGTTCAAAAAACGCCTCCGTGCCGAGTGTGGGTACTAATTGCCGCGCCAGTTCCGCAATGGGCGCTGTGCCGATGTTATAAAGGGGCAGCCAGCCATCCACGCTGCTGCGGTAGCACATCCGCTCGGCGCGGAAAAGGCGCTGTTCTTCATCTGCGAGAATGAAGCGCATCACCGCCGCATACTGACCGTAGCGCTCGCAGTCGGCGCGCAGCGCGGCCAGCAACGCCGGCGCGAGGACGCTATCGTAAGTGCCCAACAACCCATCCATCCCCCCACCCGCTAATTCGTAGAGGTCAATGCGGTCCGGCTTGACGTCCATCCGGTAATTGCGCGCCTGGGGATGCTGCTGAATGGCGGACTCCACGGCTGCGGCTTCCTTGGCCAGAATGTTGCCGGGGCGCGCTTTTGCCAATGAGACGACGCCGTTGACGCTCTCCTGAATTTCGTAGCCGGCGGGGATGACTTCCACCGGCTTGCCCTGCGGTTCGCGCGCAAAGAAGTAGCGCGGATTGCCGGTCTTGGTCACGCCCTGGCAGAGCGTGTACGTTACGCCTTTGCGGTTGGTGTAGGTGATCATGGGGTAGCTTCCTGCGCATCCTCGCCGTCCTGCTCACTTTGCGATGAGGCGGCTTGCGACATCGCCATCAACCAGGCGCGCAGGGAGGCGAAACAGACGCCAATCAACAGCGGGTTGTCGGCGGGCTGGGTTTCATTTTTCAGCCGCATCCCGGCCGCGAAAGCCAGCCCGGCCGCCGCCTTATCTTTCGCCCGCGTCAGGTCGCGCTCGTAGGTCTTCAAGGTGCGGACGAGTTGGGCCACCCGGTCCGGCGTGAAAATCTCTGTAACCATCGTGCGCGCTATCTCCATCAACGCCGCCCCAAACGCCTCGACGACTTCCGGGCGCGGCGGCGCGCCCGGTACCAACGTCTCCCGCGCCTGGGCTTCCAACGGTTCGATGCGCTCTTTCAGCATAGGGAGATAGGGTTCGAGTTCTTCGAGGTCCAGGAGCAGGCACTCCGCATCTTCGCGTTCCAGGAGCGTCAATGACTGGCGTTCCATATCCCAGACCTGCGATTCTATGTGTTCCCGTAATTCAGGATGGGCGTCAAAGTAAGCCTCCAGCGCGGCGGCCTGGGCCGGGTCGGCGGTCTGCGCCTGCACCAGGGCTTCCGCTTCGTCAAAGGATAGGTTGCCGAGTCCCTTAAGGTTCAATCCCAGGCGTTGCAGCAAGGTCTTTTTCTGCCGTGCCAGCCGCCGTTCGAGCGCCTCATACCCGTAGCCAAACATCTCGAACAAAAACGGATTGCTCTCATCCGGCGTCTCGGTCATCAGCGTGACCGAATGGACAAGGATCCACGCCTCCATATACTGCCGCGCGGCCACGTACTCCGGCACCATCATCAACAATTTACGCGCCACGCTCAGTTGATCCTCGCGGTGGGCGGCCACGTACTGGATGGCGGCGACCATCTTTTCGGCTTCCTGGTCAGACGCCGCCAGGAAGTCGCCGGGAAAGCCAACTTCGGCAAACGCCTGCTGCACTTCGTCGGCCGTGCAGTGAAAAGGCCGGAACCGTGCGTCGGCAAATACCTGGCGGGTGCGTTCCATGAGCGCTTGCATATCCGTCGCCAAGGCTTCAAAGGCCGGACGATGCGCCTTCAAGGTCTCTATCGCGGCCTCAATGTCAGCGCTGCGCGCCTCGTAAGCGGACACCTCTGCGATCAGCGTGTTCAATGGCTCCAGCGCGCGCGCTTGGCCGGTCGCCCTTCCCTGGCGCGCGGGATGATGGGTCTTCCGGTGTGGCGCCGGCGGTTGACCGGCGCGCGGCGTTTTCTGTCCCGCTTTGCGCATACAACAGTGCTTGTACTTTTTCCCGCTCCCACACGGGCAAGGATCGTTACGTCCGATGAATTCTGTCATTCTTCCTCCTATTAGACTACAAAAGTCTCACGAGAGACCTGGTCTAGCAGGTGTCTTTGCTAAACGAAGCTGCTTATCTATCAGGTGCCTGCTCAGACTTTTGTAGTCTGGTATTCGCCCGCCGCCTCCGCCACCCGCTGCCAGCCCTCGGTTGTCACGCGGTAGCGGACTTTGGGGATCACGTCCTCGCGGCGCAGGCGATGCGCCGGGTCGGCCACGATGTAGAGCTGGGCGGTGCTGCGCGCCTCGGTTACGACGTAGAGCCAGTACGCCGCGCCCAATTGCTCAGCCTTGAGCCACTCGTTCTCCGAGATTTCGACGCCGCCCACCCCGGCCCGGCCTTTGACCTCAATGTAGCGGACTTCCCCCGCCGGGCCGTGGCTGATCAGGTCGTAGCCCCGGTCTTCGTCCTGCACGTCCTCCACCTGCCAGCCGCGCGCTGTCTCGTAAGCGATGGCGCGGGCGATGGCGGCGGCCTCCACCGCGTCGTCGCGGCGCATGGGCGGTTCCCCACTCCCCCGGATGACGTCCGGCGCGCGCTCCGGCACGATGCCGGCCACGCCCACCACCTCCGGCCAACTGGGAGCCAGCACGGCGGCGCGTTCCGTGTCCGCCAGCCGGGCCGCCTGGCGCTGCCGCAGGTCGTCCAGGTGGCGGCGCTCTTCCTGGAGGCTCAAGCTCATCTCCGTCCCCCGCACGGCGCGCTGCTCGTATTCCATCAGCTTGCCCTGGGAACGAGCGATCAGCACGTCGAACGAGCGCCGCAGGTAGTCGCGGATGATGTCCGTCTCGCGCCGCCGGCGCGCTTGCAGGTCGGCCAGATACGGGTCCAGCACGTGATCCAGCCCCCAATCCACCACCGTACCGCCCTCTGCCAGAGGGTGTTGGTAAGCCGCCGGGACGGGCAGCGGCTCCGCCGGCGGCTCGAAGTCCAGCAGATGCGCCGGAAAAACGTGCCGCAAAGCGCCGCCATCTGCCGGCTGGAAGACCGCGAACAGGCGCTGGCCCATCACCCGCCCCAGGCCATCCTCCACACTGCCGGTCAGGAGCCACAACAGGCCCGCGCTCTCGCCGGACGGATCGCGCAGCACGGCGCCCTGCGCCAGGTCAGGGCCGAAACGCGCCAATGTGTGATGCACCACCGCCTCGAAGAGCGGGTGACCGGGGCCGATAAACGTTGGCCCGCCGGGCAGTCCATGCGCGCGCCCTTTCTCCACATCCGCCTTGTCGAAGGTGATGGCCGCGTAACTCTCCTCCGGCGCCCCATAACGCCGTCGCAGCGCCGACGGCACATCGCGCAGCGCCGCCGGAACGTAGGGGATGCGCCAGAAGCCGTCGTCGCGCCGTTCGACGCGCCCCGGCGCCAGCGCTTCCAACGCTTGCAGGAAGAAGGTGCGGATGTAGGCCGGCACCAGCCGGGCCTCGGCGGCCCGCTGCCGGTCGGCCTGCAAGCGGCTCAAGTCCACGTAGCGCGTCGCCAGTCCAGCCAGCGTCGCCTGCTGCAAGCGCGCTTCCTGGTCGGACCTGTCCTGAGCGGAGTCGAAGGAATCCAGGCGCGCCAGCACCCGTTCCCGGATTTCCTCGAAGGTCAGGCGGCTCGCCAGCGCCTCGCGGATCAGGCTTTCCAGCGACAGTCCTTCCAGGAGCTGGTCCACCACGTCAAAGACGCGATCCTGGCCCAGGCCCGCGCGCATCCGTTCCAGCTTGTCCAACAGCGCCTGGAACACCATGCCCTCGCGGGTGCTGGTGGCCACCAGGTTGTAGATGAAGACCTCGTACCGCTGCCCGTAGCGGTGGATGCGGCCCATCCGCTGCTCCAGGCGCGCCGGATTCCAGGGTAGGTCATAGTTGATCATCAAATGGCAGAATTGCAGGTTGATACCCTCGCCCGCCGCCTCCGTCGCCACCATGACCTGGTGGACGGTTTCAAAATCCTGTTCGGCCTGATAGCGTTCCGGGGGCGTCATCGAGCCATCAATGTGCGTCACCGTCAGCTTCCAGGCCTCCAGGTGCTCCATCAAGTAGTCCAGCGTGTCCTTGGCCTCGGTGAAGATGAGCAGCTTCTCGCCGGTGCGAAACACGTCAATCCGTTCCAGCACCCGGCGCAGCTCCCCCAACTTGCGCTCCGGCCCACGGTCTTCGACCTGCCAAGCCCGGCGCGCCAACGTCTCCAACACGGCAATCTCGGCCTCCAGTTCGTCAAGGTTGCGGGCCACTGTGTAACGCAGCGCGCGTTCTTCGGCCTCCCACACCTCGGCTTCAGGCGCATCCTCTGGCACTTCCTCCCAGTCCGCGCCCTGGCGCGCCGCTTCCAGCCACTGCGGATTCGCGCGCACCTCGTCGCGCAGGAGGCTCAGCCGGTCGCGCCGGTTCTCCAACGAACAGCGGATCGCCCGCACACTGGACGCCAACCGCCGTTGCAGGATGATGAGGGCAAAGGTCACATTGCGATTATCCTCGGCCAGCGCGCGGTTGAAGTTCTCCATCACGTAGCGGGTGACGGCTTCGTAGAGTTGCTGTTCCGGGTCGGTCAGTTCTAATCCCAACGTCTCGACGTGGCGGGGTGGAAAGAGGTCTTGGCCATCGAAATCCTTCATATCCTCTTTGAGCCGGCGCAGGAAGATGGGGTTTTCGTGACGCTGCACGGCGCGGGCCAGGATGTTGGTATCCGCAAAGAGATCGGGGTCGAGGAGTTGCAGCAGGAGTTGGAAGTTGTCCGGGTCGCCTTTGTGGGGCGTAGCCGTCATCAGGAGCAGGTGTTCGGCATGCTCGCTCAACACCTCACCCAGCCGGTAGCGCCGTGTGCGCCGAACTTTGTCGCCCTGGCGATAGGCCGCCATCTTGTGCGCTTCGTCCACGATGATCAAATCCCAGCGTTGCGCGCGGGCCAGGCTTTCCAGCACGTCGGCGCGCCAGGCGAAGTCCACCGAGACTACGCACTGGTCGCCGATTTCCCAGGCGCGGCTATCGTGAGCGTTCAGCGCGGCCCGGTCTACGATGTCAAAGGCTTCATCAAACTTATCCCGCATCTCCCGCTGCCATTGGGGCACCAGGTTCGCCGGGGCCACGATCAATGTGCGGGTGATCGCGCCGCGCAGTTTGAGTTCCTTGAGCAACAGCCCGGCCATGATGGTCTTGCCCGCGCCGGGATCGTCGGCCAGCAGGAAGCGCAGCCGGGGCTGGGGCAGCATATAGTGATACACGGCCTCCAACTGGTGTGGCAGCGGGGCAATGCGCGCGACACTGGCCGCGAACAGCGGATCGTGGGTGAAGGCCAGGCGGATGCGGGTGGCCTCGGCCGCTAGGCGGAAGCCCTGGGGGGCGCCGGCGAGGGTGGGCCGGCCGGCAGCACTTTCGACCTCCAAAGCGGCCAGCTCCTCCCGCCGCAGGACGCGCTGCAAGAGGCGCGCCTGGTCATCGAGCGTGGCAGCCTCGATGAGGACGCGGGCTGTCCCCCGCGCCTCTACGCGCACCACACGTACGCGGGTAGGCCAGTGCGGCCCGCTGAGGATCGCGCCGATGGGCGGAAAGAGCGCTGGTGTTTCAGTCATACGGCCCCTTTCAATCAAAATGCAGGCAAACAACACCCGCCGGGCGACTTGCACCGGCGGGCAGGCAGGCTATACTCTCTTTACCTGGGCGGTGATGTCGCCTGGGACCTCTCGCCCCGTTGCTCTGATCAGCGCGGGGCATTTTCTTTGGTCAACCTTTCCCAGTGTACCCTCAAACAGACAAATGCGCAAATACCACCTTTTGCGCTATTTATTGCTTCAACGCTGCATCGGCTGCCTTGACGGCTCCAAAACGAGAGAAAATGGAGGTAGGGGGTGAACTACCGGGCGCCGAGCTACTGCGCCCGCCAGGGGGATACTATGATACCCACATTCCTCAGCCGGCTACCCGTTTACGACTACACTGTCGCCAAAAACGTTGAGGGGCGCGGTCGGAGATTGGTCCTAGCACGGCCGGAGCGATTCCGACGCCAGGTAGCGCGAGAAGGACGTGGCAGCGTCCGCGGCGAGGAAGGTTTGGCCGTCGCGCAACAATACCAACCATGGTTACACCATCAGCAACCGCGCTAATAGGGTCACCAAAGGCGTTACACCGGACGTTGTGCCAGGACATAAGACCAAAGCACCCAACCCGTGTGTGTGGATGTAGTCCTCCTGGAAATAGAGCGACTTGCCGCCGGCGGTGCCGGGGCAGAGCGCCAGCGCGGTCTGCACCAATCGCTGCCGCTCCGGCCCGATGATGGCGTCTTTGTAACGGTGTAAGTCGTTCATGGCTTCATTCAAACCATTTGCGCTGACACGATACTTGGGATCCAGCACTACAATCTGCGCTATCGGTCCATCTGGGGCAGTCACTTCGATGCTGATGTCCGGCCGCATGGCATGAGAGTAGGTTCCAGGATGCGTAGCGGCTTGCCCCGGTTGCCACCCATAGTAACCGTACGTCTTCTGGAAGCAGACCCGCAGCCGGGCATTGAGACGCACTTCGGCCTGCGGCAACGCCAGACTGACGCGGTCGGCGTGTGGTTGCAACAGGCTGCCGGCGTCAAATTGTAAGGTCTCCCCTGCGAGCTGGCGCAGGGCGGCGATCACCTGAAAGAAACACCAGTATTCATACAATTGCCAGGTCTTTTCCAGACTCAGGTCAAAAGGTGCGCCAGTAAAAGGCGTAATCGCCCGGTCAAATTGACGATAGAGCGTGTAAAAACGGGCGTAGGAAGGGTCTTTGCGCAGCGTCGGCGTGACCGGTTGGATAGATCGCAGGGGACTGATGTCCTGCAAGAAATCCAAGTCAAGCAGATTGTAGAGCATCCGGCGGTAGGTTGCCAGTTCGCTCAAGCGCCGCTGCGCCAACGTCCGCAGCGAGGCGTCCAGCGCGCCATCCTGCGCCGTGGCGGATAGGTGCGCCTGCGTGTGGCGCACGACGCGACTCAACCGCAGCAGGAAGTGGTGGATGAGTTGGT
>JAKQHY010000126.1 GCA_029555965.1 Chloroflexota bacterium
ACGGACAAATCCGTTGAATCCGTTCAATCCGTTGACGAAAATTATGGTAATGCGCTGGTGTTGCGCGTCTCCGGTGACCGCTTCGCGCTGGCCTACGGGTGCACGGTGGACCAAGCCGAGGCGCGCGCGGCGGAAGGGTTGCGCGCCGACGTGGGCCAATGCGTCAAAGATCGGCTGCGCCTTTACGCCTCTTTCTCAACGGATTCAACGGATTTGAACGGATTTTTGTCCGTTGAATCCGTTCAATCCGTTGAGAATTATGCTCGCCTGCTCAAGAAGTGCGTGAGCGTGATGCGGGTGAACACCCTCGCGCCGGAGGGCGTCATCGCCACGCGCTGGTCCACGCCGGATCGCGCGCCGCATCGTCACATGTGGCTGTGGGATTCGGTGTTCCACACGTGCGCGATGAATCACCTCGACGCCGACCTGGCCTGGGAATTCTTGCAGGCCGTGCTCGACCGGCAACAGCCCGATGGGATGATCCCGCACATGATGCAGGTGACGGGGCGGGTGAGTGCGATCACGCAGCCGCCGCTGCTCGCGTGGGGCGTGTGGGAGAACTTCCGCGTCACGGGGAACAAGGATCGGCTGGCCTATGCGCTGCCACACATGGAACGCTATCTGGACTGGAACGCGCGTCACCGCGACCAGAACGGCAACGGCTTGCTGGAATGGTTCATCGAGGAGAACGAAACCTGCCGCTCCGGGGAATCGGGGCTGGACAACTCGCAGCGGTTTGACGCGGCGATTCTGCTCGATGCGGTGGACTTCTCCGTCTTCCAGGCGCGGGATATGTCGTATGTCGCGCGCATCGCGGAGGCGCTGGGTGAGGCGGACAAGGCCGCGCATTGGCGCGGGCGGGCAGCGGCGCTCTCGCGCGCCATCCACGCGACGCTGTGGGATGAGGCCGACGGCTTCTACTACGACCGCGATATGCAGGGCGTGGCTTCGTCCATCAAGGCCGTCACCGGCTTCCTGCCGCTGCTCCTGGACGACCTCCCGCCGGAGCGCGTGCCGCGATTGGTGGCCCACCTGCAAGCTCCCCGCGAATTCGGCGCGGCGCTCCCCATCCCTAGCATGGCGCTCGACACACCGAATTGGTCCACCGACATGTGGCGCGGTGCGACGTGGATCAACATGAACTATTTGGTGGTCGAGGGACTGCGCAAGCACGGCCAGTCCACGGTGGCCCAGGCCATCGTGGACGCGACGTTGTATCACGTCAACAAGTATTACCAGCAATACGGGGTCATCTTCGAGTTCTACGACGCCAAAGACGAGCGTCCGCCGGTGGATTGCGACCGCAAAGGCCCGAACCGCAAGCCGTACAACCTCCGCGTCAAGATGGATTCCATTCGGGACTACCACTGGAGCGCGGCGTTGACAGCAAAATGGTTGTTGGATGCCAGATTCTAAAATCCTATCATTCTGTTGATCCTGCTATGGAGGGATATGATGAACATTTTAGTCATTTCCGGCAGCCGTAACCCTGAAGGGCAGACGGCGCGGGCGGCGAAGGCGCTGCTCGCGGGCGTAGAGAGCGCGGGCGGACAGGGAGAACTGATCTTCTTGCCTACGTTGCAAATCGAGCGGTGCCGCCAGTGCGACGACAACGGCTGGGGACTATGCCGATCCGAGGGACGCTGCGTCATTGATGACGACCTGGCTCCGCTGGTGGAACGAATCAAGGTCGCCGACGCGGTAGCGTTTGCCACGCCCGTCTACTTCGGTGATCTCAGCGAGAGTCTGCGTGCATTCCTGGATCGGATGCGGCGCGTCTACCGGCACGCGGCGGATAAGGACGGTGTGACCGGCAAGCGTGCGGTCGGCATCTGCGTGGCCGGCGGTGGCGGCGGCGGCGCGCCGAACTGCGCCGTCAGCCTAGAAAAGGTGCTGGCGACTATCGGCTTTGATGTGGTGGATATGATCCCCGCGCGGCGGCAGAACCTCGATATGAAGGTGAAGGTGCTGAAGGTCGTGGGGGCGTGGTTGGTAGAGAGTCACAAGTCGCAAGTCTAAAGTCGAAAGTCATTATGGCAGCTTTATACACGATTGGGGCATTTGCGGTTATTTTTGATGCAGAGGGGCGCGTACTTTTGTGCCACCGGCGGGATATGGACATGTGGAACCTGCCGGGTGGCGGCGTCGAGTCTGGCGAGTTGCCCACGGAGGCCGTCATCCGCGAGGTGAAGGAAGAGACGGGGCTGGATGTGGTGGTGCAGCGTCTCGTGGGGGTGTACGGCAAGTCGGATAAGGATGATTTGGTCTTTGCTTTTGTCTGCGAGGGGGTGGGCGGAGCCTTGACTGAGACAGACGAGTCCGATGCCTGCCGTTATTTCGCGCTGGACGATATGCCGTCTAACACGATGCCCAGGCAAGTGACGCGCATCCGTGATGCGATTGCTTCAGAAACACTGCCGTTGTTTCGGCGACAAACAGAACCTTCATCAAAGGTGTGGTTACAGAGGCTAGAACGCTATACGCAATCATGCCAGAAACTTTTTGAGCTTCGGTCGCGGATTGTGGATGTGCATCCCCTTTTGCAAAAACTCTATCCCATCGCGATTGTGGCCGATGCGCAATTCTACATCTTCGATGTGGATGACGCCGGGCAAGCCTACACGTTTGTCAAACAAGCGCCCACGCCGATGCCGATCCCGCAAGGCGTGCGGGCTGCGTTTCCGCTGAATGTGTATGATGGCAGGGCCGTATGCGTGGTCACAGACGAGGTTTTTGATGAACCGGGCGGTTACGTCACCATACTCCACGAATTTGTTCACTGTTATCAATGGGAAGCGTGCGAGCCGCAGCTTCGGGAGACGCTGGAAATTGCGCGTGCGGCCATAGTCAGGGGCGACTTTATGTGGGAACTCAATTATGCGTTTCCCTATGAAGCGCCGACCTTTATGGAACCCTATGCCGCCTTTCTGGATGCTGTGGCGCGCAATCAAGGCGATAGGATTCAAGACTGCCGGGTGCGCCTGTCCCAAACCTTGCGCAAAGACGAGTTCGAATATATGGTCTGGCAGGAGTGGAAGGAAGGCTTTGCCCGCACCATCGAAAATCGCATCAAACAACGTTTGGGCCTTACCGAAAACCACGGCGGCGCAGAACCGCCCTTCAGCCGTGTGACCTTCTACGAGGGCGGCGCGCGCTGGCTGGCATTTTGGGCCTCGCAGGAACCGGCGGCGCTGTTGGACATCGAAAAACTATTTCACAGGATGAAATCTTTGTCTACGAATGAAGCGGATTCTTGATCCTACCATTCCGTAAATCCTGTTATTTTCGGAGGAACCGATGGAAACACGTATTTTAGGGAGAACCGGCCTTGAAGTCAGCCGTCTCGGCATCGGGCTGGCCGAAATCGGCTTTGAGTTGACGCTGGAAGAGGTCAACCACGCGGCGACGGTGCTCAACACGGCGCTGGATGGCGGCATCACGTTTTTGGACACGTCGGCGTGCTACGACATTAGCGAGGAGCTGATCGGGCGGACGATTGCCCACCGCCGCGACGAGGTCGTGCTGGCGACGAAGGCCGGTCACGCCACGGGCGGCTACGCGGGCGAGTCGTGGACGGCGCAGACCGTGCGCGACAGCATTGATCGCAGCCTCGTGCGGATGCGCACCGACTACGTGGACCTGGTGCAGTTACATTCCTGCGATGTGGACGTGCTGGAGCGCGGCGACGTGATCCGCGCGCTGCAAGAGGCGCAGCAGGCCGGCAAGACGCGCTTCATCGGCTACAGCGGCGACAACGAAGCCGCGTTGTGGGCCGTGCAGAGCGGCCTGTTTGACACGCTGCAAACCAGCTTCAACCTGGTGGATCAGAACGCGCGGCTGTCCCTGTTCGGGCCGGCGCAGGCGCAGGGGATGGGCGTCATCTGCAAGCGGCCCATCGCCAACGGGGCGTGGGGCGCGGCCAAGGCGCCCAGCGACTACGCCGCCGCCTACTTCGCCCGCGCGCAGCAGATGGCGGCCCTGGGGCCGCTCCCCGGCGCGCCGGCGGACCGCATCGTGCTGGCGCTGGGCTTCGGCTTCGCACACGAGGCGGCGGACGTCTTCATCGTTGGCACGCGCAACCCCGCGCACCTCGCCGCTAACATCGCACAAGTCAACACCCAGCTCCCCATCGCGTCGGAAACCGTCGCCGAACTTCACCGCCGCTTCGAGCTGCTGAATCAATCCTGGATACAGTTGGAGTGAGAGAAAATTCGCAATTCGCAATTCCTACGTAACTTTTGTGCAACTAGGAGCCGAATTGCGAAAAACGACTAAAAAAGCGAACTTTTACACCTTGTTTTTGCGCAATCTGCTGACAGAAAATAGGCTATTCAGTAATGCTATTGCCCAGGTTGAATTTTGTTATGGCCCCGGCGTGGGGGATTCTTCCAGGGTGGGGTGCGGCACCGGAGTTTCTACCTCTGGTGTGGGTGGTTCCGGCGTGACGGTAGGCAGTTCCGGCGTGACGGTGGGTAGTTCTGGTGTGACGGTAGGCGGTTCCGGCGTGACGGTGGGCAGTTCTGGTGTGACGGTGGGCGGTTCCGGTGTGACGGTGGGGGACGGCGTCGGAGTGAGTGAGGGTTCAGGCGTGAGCGTTGGGGATGCGGTGGGCGTTGGCGTGGGGGCGACGAGGGTGATCAACGAGCGCACTTCAAACTGCGCGCCGCGCTGATTGTAGGCGAGGATACGCAGCGTATAAACTCCCGGCTGCATTTCTTGGGAGATCAACCACGAGCCGAGCAACCCTTCACGCACCATGGCCAGGTGCGGGCCGCTGATCCAGCCCCAGCCGCCGGGATTTTGCCCGATGCCGTAATAAAGCTCATAGCGGTCGAAGTCCGGCATCTCCACTGTGCCGTGGATATCCAGCAGGCCGGCGGTCACCTCGGCTCCGTTAGGCGGCGTGATAATGCGGAGTTGCGGTGTATCGCCGCTCCCCTTCGTGCAGTACTCCGTCGGCGCGATTTCGACGCCGCGCTGCGCGGCCCACGCTTGCATCCAGGCGCGCCCGCCTGGGTCGCTGATCTGGCTCAAGTCCACCATCACTTTAGCAACAATGTTGCTGCGGCAATATTCATTCGCCAGCAAGTTGCTGTTCGCATCAATCTCGACCTCACGGAACCAATCCAGCTCGGCGCGCGGCGGCAGAACGTTCACCGCAAAAACTTCTGTGCGCTTCTCCGGGCAATAGGATGACGGCTCCGTCCCCGAAAGAGCGCAGACCTCACGCTCGATGACGCTGGCGGGGCGCGGGAAGGCGCGCGCGGGGCGGCTCTCATGGGCGCGGCGCATGAAGCCATTCCAGATCGGCCCGGCGCCGCCGGCTCCCGCCACGCCCGACATTGGCGTGTTGTCGTTGTTGCCCACCCAAACGCCGGCGGCAATGTCGGGCGTGTAGCCCACCGTCCAGGCGTCGCGGTTGTCGTTGGTCGTGCCGGTCTTGGCCGCGACGGGGCGGTCGGGCAACTCCAGGTTGTTCGGGCAGGCGAAGACGAGGCAGCGCGCCTTCGTGTCGGAAAGGATGTGCGTGAGCAGGTAGGCCAGTTCCGGGCGAACGACTTGCTCGCTCTGGCGCTGGCGGTTGTCCACCAGCACGTTCCCGTTGCGATCCTCAATCCAGAGGATCGGCGTGGGCGCCAGGCGCAGTCCGCCGTTGGCGATGGTCGCGTAGGCCGAGGTCAGCTCCAGCGGCTTGAGTTCGCCGCCGCCGAGGGTGAGGGCCAGGCCGTAGTACGGGCGCGTGTCGCCGGGATAGTCGGGACATTCCAACTGCGGCGAGACAATGGAGGTCGCGCCCAGCTTCTCGGACATCTGCAACAAGCCATCCACCGTGACGAATTCCAGCGCCTTGACCGCCGGCAAGTTGAGCGAGTTCGCCAGCGCGGTGCGGATGGAGGTTGGCCCGCGGAACTGGCCGTCGTAGTTGACCGGCTCGTAGCGGTTGCCCCAGGCGTCGGTGTAGACGGTCGGCACATCCCACACGATGGTGGCGGGCGTCCAACCGCGCTCAAAGGCGGCCAGGAAGGTCAGCGGTTTGATGGCCGAGCCGGGCTGGCGGCAGCGCAGAGTCACGTTCACCTGCCCGCCATTGTCGTTATTGTAAAAGTCCACGCTGCCGACCATCGCCAGGATATGCCCGCTGGACGGTTCGATGGCGACAAGCGCGCCGTTGCTCACATTGGCCCCGGCGAGCGCCGCGACGCCGTTGGCAACTTCCTCTTCGGCGATGCTTTGCAGCTTCCAGTCGAGGGTGGTGTAGATACGCAGTCCACTGCCGGTGTAAAGTTTGTCCGGGCCGAGTGTGGCTTCTACTTCCTGCTTGACGTAGGTGATGAAGTGCGGGGCGGGGATGCGGTCGGTGAAGATGGGCTTGAACTCGTAGGTGTCCATTTCGGCAGCGGCGGCAGCGGCATCTTCCGCGGTGATGTAGCGATCTTCTGTCATGAGATCCAGCACAACCTTGTGCCGCTTGAGGGCTGCGTCACGCCCACCGTGGAAGGGGTCGTAGATGCTTGGGAGTTGGGGCAAGCCGGCCAGGAAGGCGGCCTGCGCCAGGTTAAGATTGGCCGCGTTTGTCCCGAAGTATGTCCGGGCGGCGGCGTCCACTCCGTAGGCCAGGTTGCCGTAGTTGTTGTTGTTGAGGTAGATTTCGAGGATTTCGTCTTTGGAGTAGCGTCGCGTCAGTTCAGCGGCGAGGATGATCTCCTTAATCTTCCGGTTCGCCGACACCTCGGTGGCTTCGTCTGGCAGGAGGATGTTGCGCGCTACCTGCTGCGTGATGGTGCTGGCGCCGGAGACAATTTCCTTTTCCTGCAAGGCGTAGTACACGGCGCGCGCGATGGCGATGGGATCGAAACCGCTGTGGACATAGAAGTTGCGATCTTCGGTCGCAACGGTGGCGTATTGCAAGTCTTTCGCAATCTGGCTGATGGGGGTGTACGTGCGCTTGCCCGCGCTGGGGTCAATGATTTCGTGCAGTAACTTCCCGTCGCGGTCGTAGAGCTGGCTGCTGGCAAAGTTGGGTTGGCGCGCGCGCAGTTCGTCGGGCGAGGGCAATTGTGCAGCGATGGTGATGTAGCCTACAACGGCAGCCATCAACCCCAGGAAGAAGATGCCAACGGCGATGAGGGTGACGGTGAGCAGGATCGAGGCCCAGCGCGTGGTCGGCGCAGGTGGCGCAGCGTTGGCGGCGACCGGGGGCGATGGGGCGGCTACAGGGCGAGGGCGGGCCGGGGCCGGAGGGGGGGAGTAGGAACGCGGAGGAGCGTAGTGGGTCGGCGCGTTGGCGCGGGTCCGCGCTGGCTGGGCGGGCGGCGCATCATAAGGTGACTGCGGCGGCAGGTATTGCGTCGCGCCGTGTGGGAGGGGCGGCGCCGCGCCGTGTGGGGGGGGCGTGACCCGGTGTGTGGCGTCGTCTGGTGGGGGAACGGCGATGCGGCGGGTCGGTTCGGTGGGCGGCCCCGGTAGGGGGACGCGCGGCGCTGCCTCGGGCGGGGGTGGGGTGGGGCGCTGGGATGGCTCGGCGGGCGGCGGCATCGGCCGAGATGGCAACGTCTCGGCGTAGGTGATGCGGCGTGTTGGCTCGGCCGGCGGCGCAGACTGTCCCGCCCGGCGCAACTCCTCGGCCTGGCGCAACTCCTCGGCCCGGCGCAACTCCTCGGTGTTTAGGCGGATGGTTGGCTCGCTGGGGGGCGGATCGTCGTGCGGGTGGAGTTCCGCCGGTAGCCACGGCGCCTTACGGTTCTTTTCATCGTCTTCTGATGGTGATTTACTCTTAGGTTCATGGTCTTCTGGCATGATGTTGTTTCCTATGGGGGCGGGGGAATCGGCAACTAAAAATTGGGATCAGTTTCCGATTTCTTGTTACCCATTTTCCTCCCCCAAAAATAGTGAATGAGGATTAGGGATTAGGGATTGGGCTATCCCAATCCCTAATCCCCAGCCTCTAATCCCTGCGGCGACATTTTCCTTCACCGTTGGTGAATCCCCAGTCAATGATGCGTCCTCTCATTTTGGAAAAACTGAAATTTGTGCTTTAATTCCTGTGATGCGCAGTATACTACGAGTATGGGTGTGATGCAATGGCGTTAAGTTGTGGCTACGCCCCCTTATGTTTCACGCATCACGTAGCGGGGCATCTGCCGCTCTTCTTGCAAAGGAAATCGAATGTCCGTTTCTTCTAATCCCTACATCGCCGGGAATCCGGTGGGAGATAGTCATGCCTTTGTGGGGCGGGACGATGTGTTGCGCGCCGTAACAGAAATGTTGCGCGCCCCACACCGGAACGCACTGTTGCTCTATGGGCAGCGACGGATCGGCAAGACCTCCATTCTGCTGCATCTGGCGGCGCGACTGCCGGCATTAGGGCCATATCTGCCGGTTTACTTCGACTTGCAAGATAAGGCGCAGTGGCCTTTGTCACGAGTCTTACAAGGGCTGGCCCGCGCGATCGCGCGCGAGCTTGGCCTGCCGGCTCCGAATTTGGGGGAGGCCCCAGAAACGGTGTTCCGCGAGACGTGGTTGCCGGATATTTTGCAAAGACTTCCCGTGTCAGTGCCGCAACATGGTGAAGGCGCCGACCTCCCGGACGTGTTCGGGGAATCCTCTTTGGTTTTGCTTTTCGATGAATTCGATGCGCTTTCCGATCCGCAGAAGCGGCAGGCAACGATGACGCCTTTCTTTGAATATCTGCGCGACTTGCTCCATGCCGACCCGGAACGACTGCGCTTTGTCTTTGTGATCGGGCGCAATATTGACGATCTGGATACGCTGACGATGTCGGTATTCAAGGGGATCCAGCACCGCACGGTTTCCTTGTTCAATCATGAGGAGACGGCAAAGCTGGTGCGACTCTCTGAGGAGGAGGGAACGCTCTATTGGCCGGACGAAGCGGTGGCGCAGGTCTGGGCGTTGACCGGCGGGCACCCCTTCTTGACACAGACGTTATGCTCCGAGGTGTTTCTGCGCCTGACCGGGGCGGACGCCGCCCCTATTGTGACGCCCCAGGACGTGGATGCGGCCATTCCTCGAACGCTGGAATCCGCGCACAGCGCGCTGGTCTGGCTGTGGGATGGCCTGGGGCCGGCGGAGCGCGTGGTCGCGTCCGCGCTGGCGGAGGCCGGGCCGCGCGTGATCACGGAGGATGAGTTGCGGAAATTGCTGCGCGACGGCGGTTTGCAGACGTACATCCGCGAAGTGCAGGATGCGCCCACGTTGTTGAAAAAGTGGGACATTGTGGCGGAGGAGGGGGCCGATCACTATCGCTTCCGTGTGGAGTTTTTGCGGCGGTGGATCGCGGACCGCTGGCCGCTTCGGGCGGTGCAGCAAGAGTTGGATCATCTGGAACCGGCCGCCGACGGTCTTTATCAGGCCGCGTTGACGTATTATCGGGGCGGTAAATTGCTTCCGGCGGCGGCGCGGCTGCGTGAGGCGGTCGGCTTGAATCCCAACCACGTTGGCGCGACGCAGTTATTGGCCGATATTCTGCTGGCGCAGGGGCAAGCGGACGAGGCGCGGCATTTGTTGGAGCGGCTCTATGAATACCAGCCGGTGGCGGCGCGAGCGCGCTTAGTGCAGGCGTTATTGGCGCTGGCGCGCGATGCAGTCAGCATGATGCAGGATGAGGACGTGGCGCTGGCGTTGTATGGGCAGGTGTTGGCGGTGGAGCCAGGGCAGCCGGGGGCAGAGGCCGGTATTCATCATATCTGGTCACAGCGCGCGGAGGCGGCGTTGAAGGCGGACGACCTGGCGACGGCTTTACAGGCGTACACCAACGCGGGCAACGGCGACAAAGCCGCCGCCGTCCATACGGAGCTGCGCCGGCGGGAGCTGGCGGTGAAAATTAGGGAGATTGAGGCATTTGAGCGCGCCGAACAGTACCAAGAGGCCGATGCTCTGTTGGCCGCGTTGGAGCAGGCGTATCCCGATGGGCTAGGTATCCGCTCAACGCGGGAACGGCTGCGCCGTCGTTGGGAGTTGAAGGACCTGTATCAACAAGCTCTGGGCGCATTGCAGGCGGCGGACTACGAAACGGCGCGGCGGTTGTTGGCGCAGGTGGTGGCGCTGGATGCAATGTACAAAGAAGCGACGCGCTATTTGCACCAAGCGGTGACCGGCGTGGACGTGGCTGAAGAACAGACGGCGCGCCGTGAAGCTGAGGAACGCGCCGCAACAGAAGCGGCGCAGCGTAGACAATGTGAGCGTACGTTGGCAGAGATGCAGGCAGCGTTGCAGGCAGCGCAAGAAATGGTGGCGCGATGGCAAGAGGCTTCGTGGCTACAAAGATTGACGGGGGCCGCAGGGAAGCGTCAAGAATCGAACCTTGAGAATCGGTGGGGCGACGCCGCGGGGCTGCGGGGTAGCAAGACGACGGAGCTGCGGAACAGTGGGGCGGCGTCTCAATCTTCGCCCCTTATACCTCAACTCCCTTTTTTCCCAGAGATGGTATGGATTCCGGCAGGGGAGTTTTTGATGGGCAGCGACAAGGCGCAAGACCCGCTGGCCTATGATGATGAATTGCCGCGACATCCCCTGTCTTTGTCGGAGTATTACATTGCCCGCGCGCCCGTGACCAATGCGCAATACGCAGCGTTTGTGAAAGCAACGGGCTATGCGGCGCCGCAGCATTGGGAGAAAGGCTTGATACCTAAAAAGAAGCAGGACCATCCGGTAGTATACGTTTCCTGGAACGATGCCATCGCGTATTGCAAGTGGTTGACAGCGCAATTACAAGTTACAAGTTCAAAGTTGAAGGTTTGGCGTGGCGGGGAGTGGGCGTGGGTTGACTTTGTGCCTGGAACTTTTACCTTTCAACTGCCCTCCGAGGCAGAATGGGAGAAGGCCGCGCGGGGAACTGCTGGCTGGGTTTATCCCTGGGGAAATGACGCGCCAGATGAGTTGCGTTGTAACTTTGGCGGCAAGGTGGGGGATACGACGCCGGTGGGAAAATATTCGCCGCGCGGGGATAGTTTTAATGGTTGTGTGGATATGGCGGGGAATGTGTGGGAGTGGACGCGGAGTATCTATCAAGCATATCCCTATGATGCGGCCGATGGGCGTGAAAATTTGGATATGGAGAAATCTCACCGGGTGTTGCGCGGGGGGGCTTTTCGTGGCTACGCTGACCTTGTGCGTTGTGCGTGTCGCTCTCATAATAGCCCCGATTATGTTTTCGACTACGATGGTTTTCGGGTGGCGCTGGTGGCGGCGTCCCCTACTGACTTTGGTAGGATTTCACAGGAGACAAAGTCCCCTTTGATCTCCGGACCGATCCCGAATAGGACCTCAATACATAGACAATAATGCAGCCGAACAACAACCCCTTTGAACACGGCAACCCCGTCCCGCCGGAGCGATACGTGCAGCGGCGCGTAGCGCAGGCAACGGTCGTTTCACGCGTCGTCAACTATGGGCAATCGAGCGCGATCACCGGCGAACCGCGTATGGGAAAGACATCGCTTTTGTTGTACCTCGCCGCGCCGGAGATGCGCGCCCAGCTTTATGGCGAGTGGGCGGAACGCTTGATTTTCTCGCCGCTGATGGATGCGCATAAATTGTCGGCGTTCGGGATTGCACAATTTTGGACGCGCGCGCTGCGTTCGGTGTACGCGCACTTTGGCGTTGTGTCGTCGGCCTTGAATGATGAGGCTGATTCGTTGGAGCATCTCCAGGCTGCCCTATCCACCGCCCGGCAAGCATTGGGCGCTCTGGAAAGGCAAGCTGCCGGTTACACGGTATTGACAATCCCGGCGCCATTGCAGATCGAGTTAGAGGCCAAGCACAAAGATGTGATCGCCTTGACCGCCCGCTGGCAAGCGGCCACCCGGCCTTCCAACGCGCCCTCATCTTCGATTGCCGCTTGCCTCGCTGCGCTCAGCGCGCAACCGGGCGACCCTTTCGCGCTAGAGGACCTTTTCGCCGCGCTCAAGGCGGAAAATTGGCGCTTTGTGCTGTTAATTGACGAATATGATTGTTTCCAATCCAGACTGCATACCCATGACTTCTATGGTGGGCTGCGTTCTGTGGCGACTCTCAGCCAGGGCGCGCTTTGTGTCATCATTGCGGGGCGTATGTCGTTGGAGACTTTTCACCAACGCACTGTGGCAATGAATCAAGGCTCGCCGTATTTCAACTATATGGCCGAGATTGGATTGAGTGTGTTCGCGCCAGATGAAAGTGCGGGACTGCTCGCGCGCGCGGGTGACCGCTTTACGTCAGAGGACTGTCAGCGGCTCTTGACGTTGACGGGCGGGCATCCCCACCGGCTGCAAGTCGCCGCCGCTGCTCTGTGGGATGCTTATGAGAATGCGGCGCGCTGGCAACACGTCGAGGCGGCGCTCAAGATAGGGGATCAGGGATTGGGGGCTTGCCTAATCCCTAGTCCCCAATCCCCCATTACCCATTTCTCATGACCAATTTCCGATTTCTAATTTCCAATTTCAAGGAGGATCTTATGCATTACGGCTATTTTGACGACGAAAATCGAGAGTATGTCATCACCCAACCGGATACCCCCCTGCCCTGGATCAACTATCTGGGCTGCGAGGCGTACTTCGGCCTGATTTCCAACACAGCGGGCGGGTATTCGTTCTACCGGGATGCGCGGCTGCGGCGGCTTACGCGCTATCGCTACAACAACGTGCCGCCGGATTACGGCGGACGGTACATCTACGTGCGCGATAACGCCGACGGCGCGTACTGGTCGCCCTCGTGGCAGCCGACGCGGACGGCGCTGGATGACTACACCTGCCGCCACGGGACGGGCTACTCGGTCATCAGCGGGACGAAGCACGGCATTGAGGCGCACACGCGCTACTTCGTGCCAATGGGCGAGAACCTCGAAGTCTGGCAGTTGACCGTTACCAACCACCGCGATACTGCCGCCGACCTTTCCATTTTTTCGCTGGTGGAGTTCTGCCTGTGGGATGGCTGGGACGACCAGACCAACTTCCAGCGCAACTACAACATCGCGCAGATGGAAATCGTGGATGGTGTGATCTATCACAAGACAGAGTACCGCGAGCGGCGCGACCACTTCGCCTACTTCGCCTGCTCCGAGCCGCTGGCGGGCTACGACACGCACCGCGAGGATTTCCTGGGGCCGTATCGCGGCTGGGAGACGCCCATCGTCGTGGAGCGCGGTGTCTCGGCGAACTCGGAGGCGCGCAGTTGGTCGCCGATTGGCTCGCACCACGTCAAGCTGGCCTTGCAGCCGGGCGAGTCGCGCCAGATCATCTTTGTGCTGGGCTACCAGGAGAATCCCAAAGACCAGAAGTTCGATCCGCCGGATTCGCAGATCATCAACAAGCGCGCGGCGCTGCCGATCATCGCCAAATATCTCAAGCCGGCAGCGGTGGATGCCGCGTTTGCCGAACTACGCGCCTACTGGGGCAGCATCCTCGACATCTACCAGGTAGAGACGCCCGACGACGCGACGAACCGCATGGTCAACGTGTGGAACGCCTACCAGTGCATGGTGACGTTCAACATGTCGCGCTCGGCCTCGTTCTACGAATCGGGCATCGGGCGCGGGTTGGGCTTCCGCGATTCGAACCAGGACTTGCTCGGCTTCGTGCATCAGGCGCCGGAGCGCGCTCGCGAGCGCGTCCTCGACCTGGCGGCGACGCAGTTGGAGAACGGCGGCGCGTATCACCAGTACCAGCCGCTCACCAAGCGGGGCAACGACGCGGTCGGCGGGGGCTTTAACGACGATCCGCTGTGGCTGCCGTTGGCGGTCGCGGCGTACATCAAGGAAACCGGCGATTGGAGCATCCTCGACGCGCCCGTCACCTACGAGAGCAAGCCGGGCACCGAGCAGCCGCTCGCCGAGCACCTGGAGCGCGCGATGCAGTACATCCTCGACCGGCTCGGCCCGCACGGCCTGCCCCTCATCGGCCGCGCCGACTGGAATGACTGTCTCAACCTCAACATCTTCTCCGACGAGCCGGGCGAATCCTTCCAGGTGGCCCCGCTGAAGAAGGACGGCACGGTGGCGGAATCGGTCTTCATTGGCGTGCTGTTCGTGCTGGCGGCGAAGGAGATGGCAATGATGCAAGAGGCAGGAAGCAAGAGGCAAGAAGCAGAGAGCAAGCGTCCTGCATCCTGCATCCTGCATCCTGCATCCTGGTATTTGCAGAAAGCCGCCGAAATGGAAGCGACCGTCTGGGCGCACGGCTGGGATGGGGCGTGGTTCAAACGGGCGTATGATGCGTTTGGGCAGCCGGTCGGCTCGGCGGCATGTGAGGAAGGGAAGATTTTCATCGAGCCGCAGGGGATCGCGGTGATGGCCGGCCTGGGGCTGGACGACGGGCGCGCGGAGTTGACGCTGGCCTCGGTCAAGGAGCGGCTGGCGACGGATCACGGGATTGTGGTGCAGCAGCCGGCATTCTCGCGCTACTACCTCAACCTGGGCGAGATCAGCTCGTATCCGCCGGGCTTCAAGGAGAACGCCAGCACGTTCTGTCACACCAACCCCTGGATTATGATCGCGGAGACGATTGTGGGGCATGGCGATCAGGCTTTTGACTACTATAAGCGCATTTGCCCGGCGGCGCGCGAGGCTATCAGCGACCTGCATCGCTGCGAACCCTACGTCTACGCGCAGACCATCGCCGGGCGCGACAATCCCCGCCACGGCGAGGCGAAGAACTCGTGGCTGACCGGCACGGCGGCGTGGAACTACGTCGCCATCACCCAGTGGATTTTGGGCATCCGCCCGACCTACGACGGTCTGCAAATCGCGCCGGTTGTCCCGGCGAGCTGGCCTGGCTTCACCGCCACGCGCATCTTCCGGGGCGTGACATACCGCATCACGGTGGAGCGCGCCGGGCAAGGCAACGCCGTTTCGTTGGTGGTGGATGGGCAGCCGGTGGAAGGCAACGTCGTGCCGGAGCCGGCGGCGGGCGTCAAAGAGGTAGCGGTGAAGGTGATGCTGCGTTAGAGACGCGATACGATGAGAGCCTTGCGAAGGGCACAGTTCTTCGCTAGGCTTTAGAATCTAACCTGGAGGTGGAATGATGAATACATCCCCTATGGCGCTTGACCTTTCAGTATTGCCAGAGTCAGTGCGTATTCAATTAATGGATTTCTATGATTTTTTACTTACAAAATACGTCGCACAACCGCAACTGCAAGAGGTCAAAAAACACCGCTTTGCCCGATTTCTGAATGAGCCAATTAAAGTGAAACAAGTGCAAACATTTACCCGTGAGGAACTGCATGAACGCTAAACGGGTTTTTGTGGATACGAATATCTTTGTCTACGCCAAGTTGGAAGATGATTCGACGCACCTCAAACGTCGTCAAGCGGCAGAACTTTTGGGTTCGTTTGAAGAGCCGGTTATCAGCGTTCAGGTGTTGAACGAGTTTTCTAATGTCCTGCTCAAGCATGGGATTTCCGATGCTTTGATTCGGGAGGCGGTGCAGACGATAGTCGAGGATTGTATGGTCTACTCCCTCACGCTACAAACTATCGAATTGGCCTGGGAAATCAAGGTCAGGTATCGCTTTTCCTATTGGGATAGTCTGATCCTTGCCGCCGCGTTGGAAAACGACTGTGACACCCTCTATTCCGAAGACTTGCAAGACGGTCAAGTCATTGAGGGTAAGTTACAGTTGGTGAATCCATTCACACAAGATTGATTCAGGGTATGAGCCTTTCCACCACCGCTCACGAAGTGATCAAAATCAATTGCCAGGAGTGTGTGAAGTATCACGACTGCCCACGCATGAAAGGTGGGAAGATTTGCTATGGGATGCGTCTTACGCCGGAGACGACTGTTCCGGCGCGGGACGCATCGTTATCCCTTGTAAACGAGGACAACCACCTGACTACCGGACTAAGGACTACAAGAGCCGTAGAGGAGGAAGCTCTATGACAAACACAAAATGGACGTTATACCCAGATCGTTTCTTCGACCCGGTTCCCGCGCAACGACAAATCGCGCAGGAATTGTACAGTACCGTCGCCGACCTGCCGCTGGTCTGCCCGCACGGGCACGTTGACCCGCGCATGTTCGCCGATCCGAACTACACCTTTGGTTCACCGACAGAGCTGCTCATCATCCCGGATCATTACGTCTTTCGGATGCTCTACTCGCAGGGCGTGGCGCTGGAAGACCTGGGCGTGCCGCGCAGCGATGGCGGGCCGGTGGAGCAGGATCACCGCCAAATCTGGCAACGTTTCGCCGAGCATTTCCACCTGTTCCGAGGGACGCCGAGCGGCATCTGGCTGATGCAGGAATTGATCGAGGTCTTCGGCGTTGACGAGAAGCTCAACGGCGATACCGCGCAGGCCATCTACGACGCCATCGCCGCCAAGCTGGCGACGCCGGCGTTCAAACCGCGCGCGCTGTTCGAGCGCTTCAACATCGAAGTGCTCTGCACCACCGACGCCGCCAGCGACGACCTCAAGCTGCACCAGGCCATCCGCGATTCCGGCTGGCAGGGGCGCGTGCTCCCCACCTTCCGCCCGGACGCCGTCGTCAACCTGGATGCGCCCGGCTGGCGTGCAGCGGTGGACAAACTCAGCGCCGCTGTGGGCTACGAAGTGGACGACTATCCCCGGTTGATCCAGGCGTTGGAAGAGCGCCGCGCGTACTTCAAGCGGATGGGCGCGCGCGCTGCCGACCATGCCGCGCTGACAGCGTACACAGGCGAACTCTCGCCGCAGGAAGCCGACGACATCTTCTGGCGCGCCATGGGCGGCGAGGCGACCGCCGAGGACGCGCAGCGCTTCACCGGGCACATGCTGATGGAGATGGCGCGCATGAGCATCGAGGACGGACTGGTGATGCAGATTCACGTTGGCTCCTTCCGCAACCACAACGCGGCGGTCTTCGACAAATTCGGATTGGACAAGGGCTGTGACATCCCCACCGCCTCCGAGTTCACCCGCGACTTCCGCCCCCTGCTGGCGAAGTACGGCAACGATCCCCGCCTCAACCTCATCCTCTTCACGCTGGACGAGGACACGTACTCCCGCGAGTTGGCGACGCTGGCCGGGCACTACCCCGCGATCAAAATCGGGCCGCCGTGGTGGTTCCACGACAGCCTCAACGGGATGCGGCGCTACTTCGACCGCATCATGGAGACGGCCGGCATCTACAACACCGCCGGCTTCAACGACGACACCCGCGCCTTCCCCTCCATCCCCGCCCGCCACGACGTGTGGCGGCGCGCCAGCGCCAACTGGGTGGCCGGGTTGCGCGTGCGCGGCATCGTGGATGACGAAGACGCAGCCGAGATGGTGCGTGAGTTGGCATACGGGTTGGCGAAACAGGCGTACAGACTGTAAGCCAGAACTTCCTACAGTAGTTACGCAGTTTGCATGTCAGCGAGAGATTTTACCGCCGAGATCGCTGAGGACGCGGAGTTTTAAGTTGTTCTCTGCATTCTCAGCTTACTCTGCGGTGAAAAAATTGGCAACCGCGTAACTCCTGTTGCTATTAGCGCCTGAGTGGTGTTGCCCTCGATGCACGCCTGATTCCTTCTTAAAATCCACCTCTTGACAACCACAAAACCGGCTATACAATTCTGTTAGCGTTATCGGTAACGTTAACGGAAGGGAGGAACTGGTTGATATGACGCGCCGGGTCACGATGGCGGATGTCGCCCGCCAGGCGGGGGTCTCGTTGATGACGGTCTCACGGGTGCTGAACAACAAAGACGATGTCAGCGCCGAGACTCGCCAGCACGTCCAGGCCACCATCAAGCAACTGGGCTACCGCCCCAGCGACATCGCGCGCGGTCTGGTTACCCGCCGCACCGGCGTGATCGGGGTGGTGGTGCCTGACGTTTCTAACCCCTACTTCTCCGAAGTGGTGCGCGGCGCGGAGCACGTGGCCTACGCCAAAAATTACAGCGTGCTGTTGGGCAATACCGAAGAGGACGTTGAACGCGAACTGACCGTACTCCAATCCCTGGAGGAAAAGTGCGTGGACGGCGTCATGTTGTGCAGCTCGCGCCTCGCAGAAGATGAACTGGAAGAGGCGATCAGCCGCCATCCGGCCGCCGTGCTGGTCAATCGGCGGCTGGAGTTCGCCGATGAACGGGGCGGCGTCGGCGTGGTGACGTTGGACGACGTCGCCGGCGGGCAGATGGCGATCCAACATCTGCTGGATCGGGGGCATCGCGCGATCGGGTTTCTCGCCGGCCCGCCGGCTTCACACAGCGGGCAGGGACGCTTGGAGGGCTATCATCTCGCGCTGGCGGCCGCCGGCGTCGCGCCGCCGGCCCGCTGGATCAAGCGCTGCCCGCCTACCGTGGACGGCGGACGGGCGAGCGCCCGCGACCTGCTCTCCGAATCCCCCGAATTGACCGCGCTGTTCTGTTTCAACGATCTGGTCGCCATCGGCGCGTTGCAGACCTGCGGCGAGTTGGGCCTCCCGGTTCCCGATAGAATCGCGATCATCGGCTTCGATGATGTCCCCCTGGCGGCGCTGGTGACTCCCGCTTTGACCACTTGCCGTACCTCGCGTTACGAATTGGGCGCGCAGGCGATGCAATTGCTGCTGGATCGGATTGACGGCTGCGAAGATGAGTGCCGGGAGATCGTCTTGCCCACCGAATTGATCGTCCGCAGCAGCGCGCCGTAAACATTTTGACTCTGACGGGATTTGATCCTGTAAGATTTCGCACATCGGACAAGAAAATGGTTGCAGGCGCTTTTGGGGAGGTGGCTCTCGGCCTGGCAATCCTCCCCCTTGTTCGGATCAGGAGGTGCAGACTGGCATATAAGATTCGCATCATGGAACCGGAAGACGCATCACCAAAGAATTGAAACCGATCACCTTTATCCAACACGAAATCAAATTATCACCCCACAAATCAAGTAAGTTCAAAGGAGGAAGACACATGCATAAGAGAAGCATTAGCCGACGCGAATTTTTGCGTTTAAGCGCTCTGACCGCAGCCGGAGCCGTGCTGGCCGGGTGCGGGCAATCTACCGCCACCCCCGCCCCGCAACCAGAGCCGACCGCCGCTCCAACGAAAGAGGAGGAGAAGGCTACCGCTGTCCCCGTTTCTAAGTACAGCGAAGCCCCGATGCTGGCAAGTATGGGGCTGCCGCCGGTAGACGAGCGCCTGCCCGAAGACCCGCTGGTCGTGCAGCCGGTCGAGTCGGTGGGCGAGTACGGGGGCACCTGGCACCGCGCGTTCCTCGGCGTGGCGGACTTCCACGCCCTCGGACGCCTGATCTACGAGTCCGTGCTGCGCTGGCCGCGCGATCCCAAGGACGCCATCCAGCCTGGCCTGGCGAAGTCCTGGGAATGGTCGGACGACGGGAAGGCCCTGACCCTGTATTTCCGCAAGGGACTCAAGTGGTCGGATGGCGCGCCCTTCACCGTGGATGACATCCTCTTCTGGTGGGAAGACATCGAAAACGACACCAACATCACGGCCTCTCCGCACATTGAGTGGGTGGTCAATGGGGAGCCGATGCAACTGGAAAAAGTTGACGACATCACCCTTAAATTGAAGTTCGCCGGGCCAAACGGTCTGGTCGAGACCACCGGGTTGGCCTTCCACGGCTGCCAGTGGCCACTGGGCTTCGAACGCTTCGGCTTCTTTGCCCCCAAGCACTATCTGGCGAAATTCCACCCCAAGCACACCGCCGCCGCGACCTACGAGCAGTTCGAGGAGAAATCGCACAACTTCAACCCCGAACTGCCGGTGATGTACGCCTGGAAAGTGGCGCAGTGGGAAGCCGGCGCCACGGAAATGATCGCCGAGCGCAATCCCTATTACTGGAAAGTGGACCCCGAGAACAAACAGCTCCCCTACATTGATCGGATTCACTACACCCTGGTCGAGAGCGGCGACGCCCTCAACCTGATGGCGATCGCGGGCGATCTGGATATGCAGCACCGCCGCATCAGCTTCAGCCAATACACCGTCTATCAAGAGAACGCGGAAGCCGGCAATTATCACTTGTTGGTCTGGCCTACGGCGCAAGCCTCCACTATCACGCTCTTCCCCAACCAGAGCTACGGCGACGCCAAGTACCGCGAATTGCTGCAAAACCTGAAATTCCGCCAGGCCTTGTCGGTGGCGATAGACCGCACGATGATCAACGAGGTCTCGTTCCTCGGCCAGGCGATCCCGCGCAACACCACCGTGGTGCGCGACTCGCCCTTGTTCCAGGAAGACATCGAGCAGTACTACGCCGAGTACGACGCCGCCCAGGCCCAGACGTTGCTGGAGGAAGTCGGGTTGAAAAAGGGGAGCGATGGCTTCTATCAATTCGCGGACGGCTCGCCGGTGGAACTGGTCATCGAGGGCACCGACGCCGTTTCGGGCGCCAACATGGACGCGCTGGAATTGATCACCCAGAATTGGAACGACGTCGGCCTCAAGACGGTCCTGCAAACGATGTCGCGCGACATCTACTGGCCCAGGGCCTGCGGCAATGAGGTGATGATCGCCACCTGGGAGACCGACCGCGGCCTGGTGCCGATGGTGGATCCGCTCTACCAGTTCCCGTTTGACGAGCGCTCGTGGATGGCGCCGGCCTACGGCACCTGGTACAAATCCGGCGGGGAGATGGGCGAGGAACCGACGGCGATCTTCAAAGAAGTGCAGGGCCTTTACGATCAGTACAAGGTCACGGTGGACGGCAATAAGCAGATCGAGATCGGTAAGCAGATCGTCCGCAAAGCCACCGAAAACCTGTTCTGCATCGGCACGGTGGGCCAGCCGCCCGCGTTAACGGTCGTGAAGAACACCTTCCACAACGTCATGGAAAAACACACCTCCGACTGGATCGTCTTCACCCCCGGCACGATGGATCCGCCCCAGTTCTGGATGGAACAGTAGGAGATTCACGGCATCACCGGTGGGTGCTTTTTCGTTGCGGGCTATGCCCGCAACGAAAAAGCACCTTGAAGATTCCTTCCGACTACTGGACTAAAGACTGACGACTACTTTCCAGGGAGCAGGTTATGTTAGCTTACATAGGGCGACGCATTCTGGGGATGATCCCCACGCTCTTTATCGTGTCTGTCATTACCTTCATCATCATCCAATTGCCGCCGGGCGACTTTTTCACGACGCGGGCGATTGAGGCGGCGATGAGCGGCGGCGGGCAGGATAAGGAGACGGTCAAAAAGATGCAGGAACGCTACGGCCTCGACAAACCCCTACACGTTCAGTACTGGCGCTGGATCTCCGGCTTCCCGCGCGGCGACTTCGGGTATTCGCTCGAATGGAACAGCCCGGTGCTGCCGATTGTGTTGCAGCGCCTGGGCTACACCATTCAGGTGGGCGGACTGTCGCTGCTCTTTATGATCGCCGTGGCCGTTCCCATCGGCATCTATTCGGCCACACACCAGTATTCCTTCGGCGATCACGCGCTGTCCCTGGTGGGATTCCTGGGGCTGTCGCTGCCCGGCTTCCTCCTGGCGCTGTTGTGGATGTTCCTGGGCATCATCGTGCTGCGCATCCCGGTCGGCGGCGAATTCTCCAAAAGCATGGCCGACCAGCCCTGGAATCTGGCGAAAGTTTGGGATTATCTGAATCACCTCTGGCCGCCGGCCGTGATTCTGGGCCTGGCGAGCACGGCGCAGCTTCAGCGCATCATGCGGGGCAATCTGCTGGACGTGATGGGCCAGCAATTCATCACTACCGCGCGGGCCAAAGGGCTGAAAGAGAAAAAAGTCGTCAACAAATACGGCGTGCGGGCGGCCATCAACCCCTTGATCAGCGTGATGGCGATGGAAATCCCCAAAATCATCTCGGAATCCACCATCGTGGGGATCGTCATGTCAGTTCCGACCACCGGCCCTCTTCTCTTGCGCGCTCTGGAAACCCAGGACATGTACCTGGCGGGGACTTTTTTGCTCTTCATGACCCTGCTCTTAATGGCCGCCAATCTCCTGGCCGACATCGCCCTGGCGTGGGCCGATCCAAGGATTGTGTACACATGAGCAAGTCCGAAGAGTTATTCAAGCTATATGAAGGACTGAGCGACGCGCGCGAGGATTTGACGCCGGAGGCCCTGGCGGACGAGAAATCCCTCGACGCCATTTTTGCCGCCTCCCAGTGGCAACTGATGTGGCGCAAATTCAAGCGCAACAAGGTCGCCATCCTGGGCGGGATCGTGGTGCTGCTCTTCTACCTGGCCGCGCTGCTGGCCGGCTTTATCGCCCCCTACACCCTCGAAGCGCGGTTCGTCAAGTACATCCACATGCCGCCCCAGCGGATTCGTTTCTTCAACGACGGCAAAGTGCAGCCTTTCGTCTGCGGCGTCGACCTGACGATTGATGAGAACTTGCGCAAGCACTACATCCCCAACTGCGACGAGCGCTTCCCGCTCCGCTTCTTTGCCCACGGCGAACCCTACAAGCTGTTGGGACTGCTCGAGACCGACATCCACTTGTTCCAGGCGCCGGAGGGCGGGATCGTCTCGCTGCTCGGCACCGACCGGCAAGGGCGCGATATGTTCTCCCGCGTCCTCTACGGCAGCCAGGTCTCGCTGACCATCGGGCTGCTTGGCGTGCTGATGAGCCTGATTTTGGGATCGGTGTTGGGCGTCGTCTCCGGGTACTACGGCGGCTGGGTGGATGACCTCATGCAGCGGTTGATCGAGTTGGTGCGCTCCTTCCCGTCCATTCCGCTGTGGATGGCGCTCTCGGCGGCGGTGCCGCCGCACTGGCCGCCGGAACGCACGTACTTCGCCGTGACTCTGATCCTCTCCCTCATCGGCTGGACGTGGCTGGCCCGGCAACTGCGGGGGAAGGTGCTCGCTCTGCGCCACGAGGACTTTGTCCTGGCGGCGAAAATGACCGGGGCGAGCGATGCGTGGGTCATCTTCCGCCACCTCATCCCGGCGACCTTCAGCCACATCATCGTCGTCTCGACCCTCTCTATGCCGTCCATGATCCTGGCGGAAACCTCACTGAGCTTTTTGGGCCTGGGACTCCGTCCGCCGGTCACGAGTTGGGGCGTACTGCTCAAAGAAGTGCAAAATATCCAATCCATCGCCCTCTATCCCTGGGTCTTCACGCCAGCGGTCGCCATCGCGCTCCTGATTCTGGCCTTCAACTTTCTGGGCGACGGGCTGCGCGACGCCGCCGACCCCTATACGGTGTAGGTGATCATGGCATCCGACAAGCAACGCTACATTGTTCAGATTGAGGCCCTGAAGACGCACTTCTCCACCCTGGACGGCATCGTCCGGGCGGTGGACGGCGTGTCCCTGGAGATCAAACCGGGCGAGTCGCTCGGCCTGGTCGGCGAGTCGGGATGCGGCAAGAGCGTGACCGCCTTCTCGATCCTCCGCCTGCTCCCCCAGAAGATCGCGCGCATCGTTGGCGGCAGCATCCTCTACGACCGGGGCGACGGCAGCCCGGCCATGGACTTGGCGACCGTGGACCCGAACGGCGACCTGATCCGCAGCATCCGCGGCAACGAAATCGCCATGATCTTCCAGGAACCATTAACCTCCCTCTCCCCGATGCATACCGTCGGGAATCAGATCATCGAGGCGATTCAGTTGCACCAGAGCCTCGATGACGCGGCGGCGCGCGAACAGGCGCTCTCCTGGCTGGATATGGTGGGGATGGGGGTCAGCGGCGCCAATCAGGTCATTGACCAATATCCGCACCGGCTTTCCGGCGGGCAGCGGCAGCGCGCGATGATCGCCATGGCGCTTTCCTGCAATCCGCAATTGCTCATTGCCGACGAGCCGACCACGGCGCTCGATGTCACCATCCAGGCGCAGATTTTGGAGCTGATGAAGGACTTGCAACAGCGGCTCGGCATGGCGATCCTGATGATCACCCACAACCTCGGCGTCATCGCGGAGATGTGCGAGCGGGTCGCGGTGATGTACATGGGCAAGGTCGTCGAAAGCGGCGACGTGCGCACCATCTTCCGCCATCCGAGCCATCCCTACACGGTGGGGCTGATGCGCTCCGTCCCGCACCTGGGCCGGCGGGTGAAGGCGCGGCTGACCCCCATTCCCGGCAGCATCCCAGACCCGTACTCTATCCCGGCAGGATGCGCCTTCTTCCCGCGCTGTCCCGTCCCCAAAATGGAAGCCTGTCACCAGGAAATCCCCCTCATCGAGGTGGAACCGGGCCATTTCGTGCGCTGTGTGCTGTACCCCTAGTCACGCGGGGAAATTCACCGCAGAGTACGCAGAAACCGCAGGGATTTTTTCTCGTCCCTCAGCGTCCTCAGCGTTCTCTGCGGTGCAAAAAGCAGTATCCTGGCGCAAGTCTTACTCATGTGAGGTTGTATGGAATCCAAGCCGCCAACGTTATTGGAAGTCAAAAATCTGAAGAAATACTTCCCCATCAAAACGGGTTTTTTCCGCCGGGTGACCGGCCAGGTGAGCGCCGTGGACGGGGTCAGCTTCTTCATCCGCGAGGGCGAAACCCTCGGTTTGGTGGGGGAGTCCGGCTGCGGGAAGACGACCACCGGGCGCTGCATCCTGCGCGCCCACGAGCCGACTGCCGGCGAGGTGTGGTTCCGCAAAAACGGCGAGCTGGTCAACATCCTCGGCCTGTCCACACAGGAGATGAAGCCCCTGCGCCGCGAGATGCAGATCATTTTCCAGGACCCCTTCTCTTCGCTCAACCCCCGGATGACGGTGATGGACATCGTCAGCGAGCCGCTGCGCATCCACGGCCTGGCCCACGGCGCGGAACTCAAAGCGCAGGTCAGAGAGCTGCTCGAAGCGGTGGGCCTCAAGGCGCAGCACATGAATCGCTACCCGTATGCCTTCAGCGGCGGGCAGCGCCAGCGCATCGGCATCGCGCGCTCGCTGGCCCTGCGTCCCCGGCTGATCGTCTGCGACGAGCCGGTCTCGGCGCTGGACGTGTCCGTACAGGCGCAGACGCTCAACCTGCTGGAAGACCTGCAAAAGGATTTCGGGCTGACCTACCTCTTCATCGCGCACGACCTGTCGGTCGTGGAGCACATCAGCGACCGGGTCGCGGTGATGTATCTGGGGAACATCGTCGAGCTGGCGAAGGCGGAGGAACTCTACACCCATCCGCTGCACCCGTACAGCGAGGCGCTGCTTTCCGCGATCCCGCGCACCGATCCCGATCAAGTCTCCAAACGCCTGATCCTACCGGGCGACGTGCCCAGCCCGGCGAATCCGCCGCCGGGCTGCAAGTTCCATCCCCGCTGCCGCTACGCCCAGGAGCTTTGCCGGACCACGCCCCCCGCGTGGCTGGAGCTGCGTGACGATCACTGGGCGGCCTGCCACCGGGCAGAGGAATTGAGCCTGGTGGGCGTTGACTACCATTGAGCCAGGCCCCGCCGCCGCGCGTGAGGCGCAACCACGCAGGCGAAGAGAAATTCACCGCAGAGTACGCAGAGATCGCAGAGACTTCTGGCAGTTTCTCAGCGTTCTCGGCGCGCTCGGCGGTGAAAAAGATCGGGCTTGCGTAAGTCCAGGTTAATATTACTATTATGGGACGTTACGCGAGGCTTTCGTGGGAGGATAGGATGTTTGAATCATTAGAACAACTTGGGCATACTTTATATCTCATGTCGGTCATTGAAAAAGATGGGACTGCCTACGCCTTGACGCGCACCCTGCAGGGCAAGGCCTTGGTCATTCAGGGCGACGCTGCCGGCTTCACCGGCGAGGCGCATGGCGACGTGACGCTCTGCCCGCTCACCGCCGCCAACGCGGAGGCGCTGCGCGCGCGGCTGCCCTGGCTGCGTCCGCAGCCGTTGGGCCTGCGCACGTCGGCGGGCTGCGGCGACCGGCTGGGACTGGCGACGCCGGGCCACATCCGCGCGGTGCGCGCCGTCGGCGGGGACATCGCGCCGATCCTGGCGCAGCAGTCCATGCGCGAGAACGCCCGCACGGGACGCTCCCCGCAGCAGGTGATGGACGACGCGCTGTGGGGCGTCTTTCAGGAGGGCTGGCGCGAGCCGTGGGGCGCGGACGCCGACCATCTCAAGACGACGGACGACGTGGATGTGTGCGTCGCCGCCGGTTACACCTTCTTCACCATTGACCCCGGCGCGCACGTGGATAACGCCGCCCACACTGACGGGCTTGAGACGCTGCGGGGCAAGTTCACCGCGCTGCCGTGGGATGCGTTGGAAGATTCTGCCGAGGCGATGAAGGCGCGGTATCTGGGCAGCGCCCAGATTATCGAAGATTTCACACTCACCTTCGACGAGACCGCGCTGCTGCGGGCGGCCTGCAAGTATGGGCGTGCCATCGCCCACACGGTGAAGATGGCCCGCCATCTCAAAGCCGCCAAAAGCGACCTACCGTTTGATCTGGAAGTGTCGGTGGATGAGACAGACACGCCCACCTCGCCCCTGGAGCACGTCTTCATTGTCTCCGAGTTGCGGCGGATGGGGGTGACGTGGGTGAGCCTCGCGCCGCGCTACGTGGGCCGTTTCGAGAAGGGCGTGGATTACATCGGCGACCTGGCCGAATTTGAGGCGGAGTTCGCCAAACACGCTGCCATTGCTCGCGTGCTAGGGCCGTACAAACTCAGCCTCCACTCCGGCTCCGACAAGTTCAGCGTGTACCCCATCGTGGCGAAATACACCCGGCGGCTGACGCACCTCAAGACGGCGGGGACGAGTTACCTCGAAGCCCTGCGCGCCATTGCTGGGGTGGATCCCGCGCTGTTCCGTGAGATTTTGGGACTGGCGATCAAACGCTACGACGAAGATCGCGCGACCTACCACGTTTCCGCCGACATTGACAACGTGTTGATGCCGTCGCTGATTCCCGACGAGGAACTGGCAGATGTGCTGGACACCTTCGACGGGCGCGAGGCGCTGCACGTCACCTTCGGCTCGGCGCTGGAGCGTTTCGGCAAGCGGCTGCTGGCGACGTTGGAGGCCAACGAGGAAGCGCATTACACGGCGCTGGAGAGGCACTTTATCAAGCATCTGACACCGTTCAAATAGCGAATAGCGAATTACGAATTAGGTGTCAGCCTTCACCACATCGTAGAAAAGTTGAGCACCTTAACCACTGAATAGCCTTCAAGAGATCGTAGAAAATAGGTCGTGAGCCAGCCCTGCGCGCACGCCGAAGAGTGTTGTGCGCGGGGCAACTATCCACACGGGTGGGGCGACCTTGCGGCGGGGGCCATCCCGGAGCTCGAGCGCGGGGGCCTGAGACCGGGGCATGGCCGGAGCGGGAGGCGGGGGCAGCGCCCGGAAGCGGGTTTCGAAGGGCAGCCCCGGTTCTTTGAGGGGGAAGGGATGGGTGGCGAGACACTGACGGGCCGGGGCGTCGGGGGCCTGGTCAAAGACCCGCAGCCACGCGGTTTGTGGCGGTGGCAACGCCAGGGTGCCCCAAACGCCTTGGCTCGGTTGGGCTTGAGGCACCGCCCAGGTCACGTTCAGCACGGAGATGTGGCGGGTGGCATCCACCCGGCGCATGAAATGCACCTGGCCAGCGGTGAGGGGCAGTGGGTGGGGGAGGGGCAGCGCCGCGGGGAGTTGGCGCCGCGGCGGGAGCGTCTGGGCGCAGGCAGCGGGGGGCTGACCGTGGAGTGCCTGGGGGTAATGCTGGGTGGCATAGCGGGTAAAGAACTCCTGGGAGCGGGTCTGCACGGCGGGGAAGTCGGGGAGCACGACTTTGTCCCACACATACTGCTCCTACTCCTGATGGAAGCGCTCCACGTAGCCGTTGCTCTCGGGGTGATAGGGCGAGAAGAGTAACTCCGTGCCGACCCACAGCCCTAGGCGCACTACCCGCCCCAGGACGTAGGGAGGGGGGCTGCCGCCACTGAAGCATCCCTCATTATCCACCTGGGTGTATTGCGGGAGTCCCAAGGTCTGCCAGATATACAGTAAGAAGTCCGCCGCTTCCACCGCCCGCCGTTGGAGATAGGGTTGCCCCGTAGCCAGCCGCGAACTGATGTCGCTGGCATTGAAGCCGGCCACGGCTTGGCCACCCGTCAACCATTTGGGGTAGATATCCACCTGAATCACTCGCTGCGTGGCCGTCGCCTGTACTTGGGGATACGTCTCTGCCGGCGCGGCGGTGGGCCGCCGCGAGTGCGTCAGGTGCGCTTGGTGCAAGATGCGCTCGATGCTACTCACCGACGGCACCATGACGGCCCCCTTTGCGCGCAGTCGCCCTTGAATAGTAGGAGCGCCGATATGCCCCAGGGCATCCGGTTGCGCCGCTTCCGCTTCCAACTCACTGCGGGTGGTCCGCACTTGTTGGCGCAGCGCTTCCGGATGCTGTCGCGGTTGCTGATGCGGTCTCCGCGAGCGATCTTGCAGCCCGGCCCAGCCCTCCTGCGCGTGGCGCTGTTGCCATTTATATACCCACGCCAGGCTCCGCTGCAACTCTTTGGTCACTTCTTGCGGCGTATTACCGCTCCGCAGCAGATGGATCGCGGTGCGCCGTTCAGATTCCAACTCTGAGTTCATAGGGTACCTGCCTTTCATCGGATACAGTACTCTGATCATAAACCCATTCACCCTGATTTTCTACGATCTCTTGAAGGTTCAGTTGTTAACGTGCTTTCTACGATGTCTTCAAGGTTCACTCGTTAGATTTTCTACGATGTCTTGAAGGCCGACAGGTAGACGGTAGACGGGGGGAGGGGGAGAGGCCGGGGGAGAGAGGGAGAGGGGGAGATTCGCTGACCCGCTGCTCCGCTGCTCCGCTGCTCCTCATCCCTAACTCCTCACTCCTAACTCCTAACTCGCCACTCCTTTGCTCCATTTGCTCTCTTGTGGTATATTTCCTTTACTCTTGATGGGATGAGGAGCTAAAAAAATGTGGGGTGAACGTTTGCGCCGGTGGGAGCGCATTTTTTACGTCGTCATTTTGATCCTGGCCGTTTTCAGCCGCTTTTACATGCTGGGGGATCGAGCCATCAGCCATGACGAGAGCATCCACACCAAATTCTCGTGGAATTTCTTCGCCGGGCAGGGATTCCAACATAACCCGATGATGCACGGCCCGTTGCTGTTCGAGGTCACGGCGCTGAACTACTTTATGTTCGGCGTCAACGACTTCTCCTCGCGGATTTACACGGCGGCGTTGGGTGTGTTGCTGGTGCTGACGCCGGTGTTGTTCCGCAAATGGCTTGGCAAGCCCGGCGCGGCGCTGGCCGCGGTGATGCTGTTGATTTCCCCCTCCATTTCTTACTACGCGCGTTACATTCGCCACGATACGCCGGTGATGTTGTTTGCGGTGCTGTGGATTTGGACCCTCTTCCAATATTTGGACACCGGCAAAAAATCCTGGTTATACGGAATGGCGGCGTTTTTCTCCCTGATGCATGCCAGCAAAGAGGTCAATTACATCTACATTGCCATTGTCTGTGGTCTGATGGCCTTCCCTTTTGCGTGGCAGGTGATGACGCTCCCCTGGCAGCGCAAAGAATTATTCCAGATTTTCGTCTTTGCCCTGATTGCGATGTTGTTGTTGCTGGCCGTCTTCGCCGCTTCGTTTTTGGTCGCGGATGTACAGCATCAGGACCTGGATGAGGCGGGCAACACACGGGTGGCGAATATCGCCATTCCCGTTTGGGGACGATTGGCAGCGGCGCTGGCGTTTGTCGCGCTGTTTGCGGCGCTGATGATGGTGTATTACGGCATCGGTGACGCGGCTATGCATCAGTTGCGGCTCTTCGATGTTTTGATGGCCGTCGGCACGCTGACCTTGCCGCTTGGCTCGGCGTTTCTCATCAAATTCGTCGCGGGCGTTGATATGGGCATCGTCTATGAGGCGGTGCGCACCGGCAATTTCACTCAAATGGCCTCGCCTACCGTCGCGGCCATCTTGGGCGTGGTGCTGCTCTGTCTGGCTGTTTCCGTCGGGATAGGGCTGTGGTGGGATCGCCGGCGCTGGCCGCTTGTGGCGCTGATTCACTACAGCATTTTCCTGGTGACGTACACCTCCGTGTTCACCTGGGGCTTTGGCGCGCTCTCCGGGCTGGTGGGCGGCCTGGCGTACTGGATGGCGCAGCAGGGCGTAGAGCGCGGCGCGCAGCCGTGGTATTACTACGGCGTTGTTGGGCCTCTTTACGAATATTTGCCAATCCTGCTATCCATCCCGGCGGGCGTTGGCGCGATCCTCTATGCTTTCCGGGCGGGAAGGGCGAATGACGAATCGGCGGATCAGCGGATCAGCGGATCAGCGGATCAGCGAGTCGGCGAGTCGGCGAGTCGGCGAGTCGGCGAGTCGGCGCTCAGTCCTCAGTCCTCAGTCCTTAGTCCTCAGACCTTAGTCCTCAGTCCTCAGTCCTTAGTCCTCAGTCCTCAGTCCTCAGTCCTCAGTCCTCAGTCCTTGCTGCAACAATTTTTCCCTATCTTTCTGCTCGGCTGGACGGGCCTGGCCTGGATTGCCTACACGTATGCCGGGGAGAAGATGCCCTGGCTGATGGTTCACATCGCGCTGCCGAGCATTTTCCTGGCGGCGTGGGGCCTGGGGCAATGGCTGGAACGTCTGGATGTGGGCGAAGGGGCGCGGTGGCTGCCGCCCGCGTTCCTGGTCGCGCTGCTGCTCACGCTCACGACGCTGGCGGGGCTGGGCGGCGCGGTGGGCGCGTGGCGGGCGGCGTTGTCGAGCGGCATTTCATCCGCCGGGCCGACGTTGGCGCAGTTAGGCCCGTTTGGGCAGGTGTTGGGTGGGCTGTTGGGGACGGTGGTGTTTGGCGGCCTCTTGTTCTGGACGGTGGAGAGGTTGGGCGTGGCGCGCTCCCTGCGCTGGGGGGGCGTGCTGCTGGCAGGCGTGCTGGCCGGGCTGACGGTGCGCACGATGGCGATAGCGAACTTTGTTAATTACGACATGGCGACCGAGTACCTGGTGTACGCGCACAGCACCGGCGATATTAAAGTGGCGTTGAAGCAGGTGCAGGACATCTCCTGGCGCGTGACGGGGTCGCCCTACGACGTGCAGGTGGCCTACGGCGAGGATGGTTCGTGGCCGCTCACATGGTACATGGTGGATTATCCCAACAACTATTTTTACAGCACGACGCCGGATCGCGCCCGGCTGCTGGAGTGCCCGGTGGTGATCGCCGGCAGTCCCCAATATGCGGTGGTCGAGGAGATTCTGGGGGCGGAATACATTCATTTTGATTACCTGTACCTGTGGTGGCCGGTGGAGGACTACAAGGGACTGACCCTGGCGCGGATCGTTGGCGCGTGGCGCGATCCTGAGATGCGCCGGGCGCTGTGGGACATTCTCTGGCGGCGCGACTACACCCATTACGCGCAGTTGAAGAATCCCGGCGCGCCGTTCACCCTGCAAACCTGGCCCTATCGCAAGGAATTCCGCCTCTACGTGCGCCGCGACCTGGCGCGGGAAGTCTGGAGTTACCGGCTGGGCGAGACGACAGCTCCGGTGGTGAGGCCGCAGGCGACCGTGGCGCCTGACCCTTACCGCGCCGGGGAACAAATTCTGACAACATCGAGCGTCGCGGCGCTGCCAAATGCTGCGCCGCGCGGCATGGCGGTCTCGCCCGACGGCACGCTCTACGTGGCCGATACGGCGCAGCATCGTGTTTGGCACATCACCGCGCGGGGGGCCGTGTTGGACACGCTGGGCGGCTTCGGCGCAGCGCCGGGGCAGTTCAGCGAGCCGTGGGATGTGGCGCTGGACGCGCAGGGGAATCTGTACGTCGCCGACACGTGGAACCATCGCATCCAGAAATTCGACGTCGCCGGACAGTACGTGACGAGCTGGGGAACGTTGGCGCAGGTGGCCGCGTTCAGCCCCAACGGCCAGAGTCTCTTCTTTGGCCCGCGCGGCGTCGCCATCGCGCCCAACGGCGAGGTGTTTGTGACCGACACCGGCAACAAGCGCGTTCAGGTGTTCGACGCCAACGGCAAGTTCCTGCGTGAGTTTGGCGGCAGCGGGACGTATCCGGGGCTGATGAACGAACCGGTGGGGATCGCCGTGAACGAAACCGAAGTCTTTGTGGCGGACGCCTGGAACCGACGTGTACAAGTCTTTACACTTCAGGGAGACTTTGTGCGACAGTGGCAAATTCCCTCGTGGCGGCTGGACAACCCGGAGGAAAAGCCGTTTCTGGCCGTGTTCGGGGATGCCGTCTACGTGACCGAACCGGGACAGCGCCGCGTGCTGGCCTTTGCCGCCGATGGGACGTTCCACCGGGCTGTCACCGGCGGCGATGCCGGCTTGCTGGTCTACCCGGTGGGTGTTGCTGTGTTTGACAACGTGCTGTACGTCGCCGACACGCACGCCGCGCAGGTGGTGGGGTATCGGCTGCCGGAGTAGGGGAAACATCAGGAGGATTTCAAATGACGACGCAAAATTTGCACAAACCATTGGCGGCCCCTTCCTGGGTGATCGCTCTGGTCGCCACCCTACTGAGCCTGCCCTTTTTGTCTTTCTACTGGTTTGCCTCGGCGCGTATTATCCCGGGCGCGCTGTTTGTGTACCGGCCGGGCTGGCTCATGCCGCTGTCTTTCGCGCAGTACGTGCCTTTTGCGTTTTTCGCCATGACGCTTTTTGGGAACCTTTCCACATACATTCTGGCAACCCTCGCTAGCGTTGCAGTGACCGGGGTGGGACTGGTCAAAGGGCGACCGGGCAAACTGCTGGGCGCGTGGCTCTTGCTGATATTAGTCGCCACGCTGGCCTTTCCCCTGCTCTGTCGCTATCAGCCGGCCCTGTGGGCGGCGCCGGGGTATCAATCGGAATGGGTCACGAACCCCGGCTTTTGGGGCGGCGTCATCAAGGCTGCGCAACAGGTGGTGGAACAGCGGCCCTGTACGTATGAACTGCTCGGTTGGAGCGCGGATAATCACCTGTATTACCACGCCGCCTGCGGCGTAGACACGCAGGTGTGGCAGTACGCGCCATCGGGACGTCCTGTCCGGGTCTCTGACGCCCCTGCCGACTTAAGCGTGGACACACTTTCCAAACACACGGCGGTGGGCATGATGCGCACCGAAATCAAGCCGACCGTCTACGAAGAGCAAACGCGGCGGATGCTGCTGAAAAGCGACGGGTTTATTTCGCCGGACGGGCAATGGACGGCCGTGGTAACGCAGCACCTCTATGGACCGCAGGACGTGGTGCTGTTCGCTCGCACGGAGTGACGTGTGCGGACTGTGAGCGAACATCCCCGTCACGCGCCGGCGCATTACACAGCGCTGCCGCCGTGTGTGGACATCAGCGGGCAAAGTGGGGGCATCCCTTTCCCGGAATACACCGGTTCCGGCGTGCCCCTGGCCGCGCATCCCTTCGCGCCGCATAAGATTACATCCCGCTGGACGCTTGAAGGTCGCTGCGGCGCGTGTGGCAGTGACCACACACTTTGTATTTACCTGTCTTACATCGGCGGGGTCGGCACCGGCCAGGATATGACACTTGAGTTGGTCTGTCAGGATTGTGGGAAATACACCGTTGAAACGTACCTTGATTAACCCTACCGCGCGCATCTTGCTGCATTGGAATTACAACAACGTGAAATCGCTGGTCCGCCGATCCGCCCTCTTAATTTTTCAAAAAGGAGTCCATTTCCATGTCATCCTCTCTCAAAATCGCCATGATTTCATCCGAATGTGCCCCGTTTGCCAAGACGGGGGGGCTGGCCGACGTGGTGGGCGCGCTGCCCCAGGCGTTGCGCGCGTTGGGCCACGAGGTGATCGTCATCATGCCCAAGTATGCCAGCATAGACGCTCAAAAGCACGAGTTGCGGCCTTTTCTCGCGCCGCTGGGGGTGTGGATGGGCAACACGGAGGAATGGTGCGCGGCCTACGTCACTGAGAAGTACGGCGTCCCCGTCTACTTTATCGAATCTCAACAATATTTTGACCGTTCCGGCCTGTACCACGACGTTGAGTTTAACGACTACCTCGATAACCCCCGTCGCTTCGCCTTCCTGACGCGGGCCGCGCTGCAACTGTGCCGTGACATGGGCTTTGCGCCGGACATCGTCCACGCGCACGATTGGCAGGCGGCGCTGGCCCCGGCTTATCTGAAGGTTTGGCACTGGAACGACGCCGTGTTGGGCCGCGCGGCCAGTGTGTTGACCATCCACAACATCGGCTACCAGGGTGTGTATCCCGCCTCGCATTATGACTACATCGGCCTGCAATGGAGTAATTTTGTTTCGGACAAATTCGAGGCTCACGGCGCGATCAACTTCCTCAAGGGGGGCATCCAATACGCCGACATGGTCAACACCGTCAGCCCCACGTATGCCAACGAGACCCGCACCCCGGAACACGGCTGTGGGATGGCGCCATATTTGAACAACAAGGGCGAGAACTACATCGGCATCTTAAACGGCGTGGACTATAGCGAATGGAATCCCGCCGTGGATCGGCTGATCCCAGCGCGTTACACACCTCAAGACCTGGCGGGTAAGGCCGTTTGCAAGCGGGAATTGCAGCGGCGCTTCAATCTCGCTGTGGATTCCCACATCCCTGTGATCGGCGTCGTGAGTCGCTTTGTGGATCAGAAGGGGCTGGATGTATTGGCCGGCGCTGTGGAGAATATCATCAAATCCATGCAGGCGCAATTTGTGATCCTGGGATCGGGCGACAAGACCCTGGAATGGTATTACGGCGGCCTGCCGGCGCGCTATCCGGGCTACATCGGCAGCTACATCGGTTACAGCAACGAGCTGGCGCACTGGATCGAGGCGGGCAGCGACTTCTTCATTATGCCCTCCCTCTATGAGCCGTGCGGCCTGAACCAAATTTACTCGCTCAAATACGGCACGCTGCCCATCGTCCGCGCCACCGGCGGGCTGGAAGACACCGTCCAGCAGTATGATGAAGCCACCGGGCGGGGCACCGGCTTCAAGTTTTGGGAACCCAGTCCTCATGCCATCTATTACACCGTTGGCTGGGCCGTGAGCACGTTCTTTGATCGCCCGCCCCACCACCGACAGATGATGCAGCAGGCGATGGCGCAGGATTATTCCTGGGAGAACAGCGCGCGGGCGTATGAAGCTGCTTATCATCGCGCGCTGCGTAATCGGGGATAACCTTCCGTGTCGTTGCTTGCGTTATCCCTTGCTTTGCACTATCATTAGGAACTAGAGCGGATTTCATGACAATGTTGTTAACCTTTAACGTGCAACTTTGAACTCTATCAGGAGGTGTCCTTATGGGACTGTTAGGCAAACGGGATGTCGTATCCCCCCAACAAGTGCATCGCGTTCACATGGCGAACGATGTGTTGTGGCTCACCGGGGAAATGGAAACCTTGGGCAATCCGCACAATTACATCAATCAGGATGGCTTGAATTTCATCCGCGTTAGCAACTCCCACGTGACCCCGTGGGCTTTTACCGGGCTGCCGGCCAGTCATGCGCCCCTGATGATTATGACGCGGGAACGTACCCAACTGATCGTTTTCCCCGATCCGGCCTCTATGGAACAATTCCGCCCACCCATGAGGACGGATACTTTGATCATTAATCTCTCGCTGGTTGTCGTCCGGGGCAAGGTGCCGTTTTTGAGCGAGGCTCAGGTTCACAATTTCTTGGATTTCTGGAAGGGGATTTTCTTCCCCGTGATGGATGCCTCGTTGTACTTTTTGACCGATGGCCCGGCGGACCTGCCCACCGAAAGTCCGTTGGTTTATATCAACCGCAATCTCATCCAGAGTTATCTTAGCGGGTAAGCGGCGGACGATCCCCCGTTATGCAGACGCCAGATGGGCGCGAGTGCCCTTACTACTACGTAGATTATCACCGCCGAGCGATGGGGCGGGAAGTTTGTCACCTCCTTGATGGGCGCCCGGATGCGCAGCGTTGGACGAGCGCGCTGTGCGCTACCTGTGCTGTTCCTGACATCAAGCGGGCTAACGGTTGTCCCTCTATGCGTCTCTATGTTCACATTGGCAAACCCTGGTGGCGTTTTTGGGGCAAAGAATCCATCCAATTGTACGCTGACTGCGAGCGCAGTCATAAAGTGGTTAAAAACCCCTACGTGGGATGCGGTGAATGTCACCCACCGGTGCAGTTTGTCGTCGGAAAAGACCCCGAAACATGAAGTGTAAAAGCGGTTGGATGAAAATAACGTTCGAACGTTGAAACGTTTGAACGTTTGAACGTTTTAATGATTTATTTTCAGAGGAGGTTTTATGAATTCTGAACCTGTGCGTATTGGCGTCATCGGAGGCTCCGGCCTGTACCAGATGGAGGGCCTTGCGCATCTGCGGGAAGTGTGTCTCTCCACTCCCTTTGGCGATCCCAGTGACGTCATCTTCATTGGCGATGTGGAGGGTGTGCCGGTGGCGTTTCTCCCCCGCCATGGTCGGGGCCATATTCACAATCCGACCGAAGTGCCCTATCGCGCCAATATTTTCGCGCTCAAGCAGTTGGGCGTGCAGCAACTCATCAGCGTCTCTGCATGTGGTTCCTTGCGTGAGCACCTCCACCCTGGTGAGATCGTCGTGCCAGATCAGCTTTTTGACTTCACCAAACGGCGCAATAGTTCGTTTTTCGAGACGGGGTGGGTCGCGCATGTTTCTGTGGCCGAGCCTTTCTGCAATGACCTGTCCGCGCTGTTGGCCGACGCCATTAGCGCTGCCGGAGGGGTGGCGCATCGTGGCGGAACGTTTATCACTATCGAAGGCCCGCGTTTCAGCACCAAGGGCGAGAGCTACGTCTACCGTTCCTGGGGCATGGACATCATCGGCATGACTGCCAGTCCAGAGGCGTTCCTGGCGCGCGAGGCCGGGATGTGTTATGCTGTCATGGCGCATATCACCGACTACGACGTCTGGCACGAGAGCGCCGAAGCGGTCACCGTGGAGATGGTTGTCCAGCGTCTGAACAAAAACGTCCATTTGGCGCAGGAAACCCTTCGCCGCCTGGCGCGGCGTCTTGCGGCGCGCGATCTCACGTGCGCGTGCTCCCAGGCGCTTGCCGACGCCTTAATTACGGCGCCCGACCGTATCCCGCCTGAAACGCGGGCGCGTTTGAACCTGTTGCTGCCTACTTCTTGAGGCATTGATTGACCAATCTCCATGAAATCCCCATTTTCTCCGCCTGCCACAAGAGAAATCACGCTGGACATAAAACCCCCTAAGCTCGTCGAAACCTCCGGCTTCGCCCACTTCTTCGCGCTTTTTTCCGGGCGAATGTGGGGCGCAGGCGGGACTTCGCAACTACTCCTGCTCTTCTTGGCATGGCTGTTTGTTGTGCTGGGCGCAGTGACGCTTCACCTGGCGCTGCGGAGCGCGCCCTGGCGGCTGGTTGCCGTTGTCGGTGGTTGGACGCTGGCATGGGGCGCCAGCTTCGGGATACTTCGCCGCCGCCTCCCTGACGCCGATCCCCTCATTCTGCCGGTGGTGGCGCTGTTGACCGGTTGGGGATTGCTATTGCAAGCGCGACTGGCTCCGGCGTTTATGCTGCGCCAGACCCTTTGGCTTCTCATCGGCTGCGGCGCGCTGTGTGGCGTTGCGCTCTATCCCCGGCTGCCGCGTCTGCTGCGCCGCTACCGTTATATCTGCCTGGTGACCGGCCTGCTCCTCCTGGGCGCAACGTTGATTTTGGGGGTAAACCCTTCCGGCTACGGCCAACGACTGTGGCTAGGAATGCTGGGGGTCTATTTCCAACCCTCAGAATTGCTTAAATTGCTCCTGGTGATCTACCTGGCCTCTTATTTGTGCGACCGACGCGAAGCGACGGCGCAGAAGGCGTTGCACCATCCTCTGTGGGGCGTCATCCTTGGCCCGATGCTGGCAATGGTTGGCGTGGCGTTGTTGCTGCTGGGCTGGCAGCAGGACCTGGGCGCCGCGCTCCTCTTCTACCTGACCTTTGTCGCAATGTTGTACCTGGCCTGGGGGAAGGCTTGGCACGTGGCCCTCAGCCTGATCGTCTTCGCGCCGGTGGCGCTGGCAGGATACTTTATCTCTGACCGCGTGGCGCTGCGGGTGAGCATCTGGCTCGATCCCTGGGCGCCGGCGCAGGCGGACCGCGCCTTCCAAATCCTGCAATCACTCTTTGCCCTGGCCTCTGGCGGTATTTTCGGTCAGGGATTGGGGCAGGGTTTCCCCACCCTGATCCCGGTCGTTCACTCCGACTTTGTCTACGCGGCCCTGGTGGAGGAATTTGGCATAGTCGGCGCGGTGGGATTGCTGGCCCTGCTCGGATTGTTAGTCTACCGGGGCATCCTGTGGGCGCAGCGGGCGGAGTCGCCGTTTGAGGCGCTGCTGGCCGGAGGGATCGCCGCGCTCTGGGGGATTCAAACCTGGGTCATCGTGGGCGGCAACGCTAAACTGATCCCCATCACCGGCGTGACGCTGCCGTTTGTAAGTTATGGCGGCTCCTCCCTCCTGGTCATGCTGATGGCGACCGGCTTGCTGCTTAACCTCTCGGCGCCGCATCCAGCCGCTTTAGCCATCTCCCTGGCGCCGGAGCGCTCGCCGGCTCTGCGGCGGACGGCGGCCCGCTTAGGACAGACCTTGCTGTTACTGCTGGCGCTTGTGGCGCTGGACACCGGCTTCTGGGCTGTGCTGCGCAGCGACGATTTGCGCACCTACCTGGCGAATCCCCGCTACATTTTGGCCGAAAGCCGGATTCGCCGGGGCCGTATTCTAGATCGCAGCGGCGTGACGTTGGCGGACAGCCTCGTGGACAAGGCCGGTTACGTTACCCGCGCTTACCCTGTGCCGGAGGCAGCTCCGGTGGTGGGCTATGCCACGCTTCAATATGGCGCGGCAGGCCTGGAGGCAGTCTGTGACGCCCGGCTGCGCGGCGCGGTGGCGCGGTCCCCTTGGGATAGGGCCGTGGAGCGACTGCTGCATCAAGACCCGGTGGGCGAGGACGTGCGTCTGACGTTGGATGTGCGCTTGCAGCAACGCGCGCAACAACTCCTGACCGGGTATCAGGGGGCGGTCGTGGTGGTGGATGTGCGTACCGGCGAGATCCTCGCGCTCGCCTCGTCGCCGGTGTACACGTCGGCGACGGTGGCCGAGGATTGGGCAGCGTTGCGCGAGAACCCGGCAGCGCCGCTGCTCAACCGCGCCACCCAGGGCCTGGCGCAGCCCGGCGCAATCCTGGAAACGGTCTTGTTGGGAACCGCCTTGCAGTATGGGGACCTACCCTCTCCCACGGCGCCCTTCACCCAGACCGTGCTGTTCAACGGTTCTGCCCTGACCTGCGGGCAGCCGCCCACTGACGATGATTGGGCTGCCGCGTTGGCGGCTGCGTGCCCGGCGCCGTTTGGGGCCTTGGGTCAGGATTTGGGCTTGGCGGTTCTGGCGGAAAGCTTCACCGCCTGGGGACTGACCGAGCCGCCGGCTTTAGAACTGCCCACCGTTGCCGCGCCCTGGGAACCACAAACGGCAGACGTCGTGCGGGAGGCGTTGGGACAGGGAGAGTTGTTGGTGACGCCCTTGCAGATGGTCGGCGTCGCTGCGGCGCTGGGCAATGATGGCGTGCGCCCGGCTTTGCACCTGCTGACTCGCGCGACGCCTGGCTGTGTTATGCCGGCGGACCGCGTCGCCGCGCCGCTGCTCACGCCGACCCAGGCCGCAAGCCTGCGCGCACTGTGGCCGCGCTTTGGAGCGACGGTCATCGGGCACGTGGGGCAATCCCTGGCTGGGCCGGAACGTGTGCAGACGTGGTTTATCGGCCTGGATGCGGCAACGGCGGCGCGCTATGCGGTCGCGGTGGTGGTCGAGAACGGCCATGACCCTCAGGCGACGGCGCGCATTGGCGCGACGCTGCTGGAACAGGGCGTTACGCCCTGATCCATACCGTTTCATGACAAACTGGTTGATTTCTAACCCAATCCCCATTTTAGGTTTGACAAACCTTTATTTCTCGCATATCATTAAGGATAGAAATCGTATCCAGGTATCGAACCAAGGCATTGTACTTCGATTGCCATAATCAAGGATTTTAGGAGTAAGGAATGAACGAGAACATTCTGTTGATTGAGGATGATGAAGCCCTGGCGCAATTGGTGCAATTATTGCTGGAACGCGCCGGTTATTCGGTGCGCGCGGCCAACAATGGCGAGGCCGGACTGGAGATTGCGCGCGCACACCTTCCCGATCTGGTCTTGCTCGATATTTTGATGCCGGATATGGATGGTTGGCACGTTTATGAAGCGCTGCGGCGGATTACCGATGCGCCGGTCCTCTTCCTCACCGCGTTAGGGGATGAACATAACATCACCTATGGCCTGGGCTTGGGCGCCGATGATTATATTGTTAAACCGTTCGGCTACAAAGAGTTGGTGACGCGCGTCAAGGCTTCGCTTTCCCGTGTCCGGCGCGCGCGGGGCGAACAGACTATTTTCCAGACCGGCAATCTCTGGGTGAACCTGGATACGCACGAGGTGAAGATTGATAACCGCATGGTCAATCTTACCCCAACGGAATTCCAACTCCTTTCGGCCCTGATTCAGGATTCTGGCCGCACTGTCAATCACGATACGCTCTTGCGGCGGGTGTGGGGGCCGGAATATTCCAATCGCCGCGATTATCTCAAGCTCTACATCTGGTACTTGCGGCAGAAGATCGAGGAAGACCCTCGCCGACCTGTGCGGATTGTCAGCGAACGAGGCCAGGGATACCGGCTGCTGATCGAGCCGCAAGAAGCTGAGGGGTAACGAGTGCTGACCGCTTTGTTGCTGGCAGAGACCCGCTGGCGTTTCGATCTCTGGTCGGCGGTCATTGGCGCGCTTATCGCTTGGGTGATGGCGGCCTTTCTGTATACCCGTCGCGCTGCGTTCAAGGCTTTTGCGCTGAAGCTGTGGGCGCCGCTGGTCGCGCTGCGCGCGCGGCTGCAATCCAGTCAAGAAGAGCGTTACGTGAACGACTTGCAGGAGGCCCTCCGGGGTCTCCTGCTTTTTGATCCGGTCGATCCCCAGGCCGTTTTCCGCTCGCCGACGTTCCAAGCGCCGGCGCCGATCACTACAGCGTCCGCCGAGCGTGATGATTTATTCGCCCCACTGGAGATTCACTTTGACGCTTTGTTGGAGGGACACCCCCGTTTGTTGCTCGTTGGGCCCCAGGCTTCCGGGCGCACGATGACGTTGGTGATGGCGATGCGGCGGGTGCTGGCGCCAGCCAAAGGCCGGAAGCCCTACACACGTTTCCCCCTCTGGCTTGATTTGAACTACTTCAAGGACCTGCCCAACCCGCAGGCTGCGGCGTTGGACAAATTGGCGACGCTGGCAAGTTTGTACTTCCCTAGCTTGACGCCTCAATGGGCGTTGACCCATCTGCGCCGCGAGCCGGCATTGATTTTGGTGGACAACTGGGAGGCGTTGCCCCCCAATGCCCGCGATCAGGCGGCGCGCTGGCTTGTGGATGCCTCCCACGAACTGCCCGATAGCATTTGGCTGATCGCCACCGGGGTGGAGGGATATGGTCTGTTTGTCGAGGCGGGGTTCGTGCCGCTTACTCTGGCTCCGGCGAAAGGGGCGGCGATGATTGAGGCACTCTATGGCGGCTGGGCGGCGCAATTTCGACGCCCGCTGGAAATTCCCCCTGATCTGCGCCAACTTCTGATCTGGGCCGATCAGTCTGGGGCGCCCTTATTGGAACTTAACTTGCGGATCGTGTTGTTCCTGCTGACGGGGCAGGCGCCGGATTTCCTGATCGAGGTCTTGGATTATTTACTGGACATAAAAATTCCCATGCTGAATATGGGCGAGGGGCAGGAAACTGTCGCTGAGCATGCCCGCACACTGGCGATTGCGTTGGTTGGTCAGATTGCGCGCGAGCACCGATTGGAAGGGCGCGTTATTACCAAGCAAGGCATCGGTGACCGCCTGACGGAGATGTTGCCGCCGGAAGAGGAACGCCACCCCAGGCTGGAGAGCGCGGCGCGCAAACTCATCTTCGACTCCGGTTTTCTGATGCCGCGTGGTAAGACCTGGGAACCCTCGCATTATTTGTGGGAGGATTTTCTGACGGCTTGGCACATCAGTGGAGAGGCCATTGGGCCGGATATGTTCAAGGCGCATCTCCACGACCCTACCTGGACATTTATGTTGGAGTTTTACGTGGCATTGGGGGATGTGTCGCCGTTGGTCAACATCCTGCTCCATGAAGGGATCACCTATCAAAACGACGAGGCGATTTTGCGCGCGGCGCGTTGGGCCACGTTGTCGCCCGATGACATCCCCTGGCGTAAGGATGTGATCAAGACGTTGGCCCAAGTCTTTGCCGACCCAGACTTGACCCAGGAGTGGCGGTTGCGTTTTGGGCGTAGTCTCTCCCTGGTGGCCGGCGCCGACTCGGCAGCTTTCTTCCTCTCTAGCCTCCGCCATCGTGATATGGGCGTGCGTTGCGCGGCGTTGCGCGGCATTGGTTGGATCGGCGGAGAACGTGAAGTGGCTTTGCTGGAGGGCGCGCTTAAGGAGCCGGACCTGGAGATCGCTCAGAGCGCAGTGGAGGCGCTGGCCGATATGGGGACGCCCGAGGCGGCGACTCTTTTGAATCATTTCTTGCCGGCGGCCAATGAGCATTTGATTTTACCCATCGCCCGCGCGCTGGCCCAGATTCCTGAAGGATATGAAATGTTGCGGCAGGCCGCCGAGAGTGAGGACTTTATGCTGCGTCGGGCCGCTGCGCACGGTCTGGATTTGATCGAGGAACCGTGGGCTGAGACTCTGTTGCAAAAGATGGCCCGTGAGGATGATGAATGGCTGGTGCGTTCCGCCGCCGAAACGGCGCTGCACGCGCGGGAGGAAAAGGCGGCGCACAAAGTCATAGCACCGCCGCCGCCCAAGGTGGAGTCCCTGGATTGGCTCATTGCCTGGGCCGCGAGTCAGGGTGTTGGGATGGGGGTGGGGGCAGCCGCGATACAAATGCTGCTGCGCGCAGTGGCGGAAGGGGACGCGCCCGCCAAAACGCTGGGCGCATTGACGTTGGGGCAGATTGGAAGTGTCAAGCACTTGCCTCTGCTGGAACCTTTGTTAGAAGATGAGACTTACCAGGTGAAATATGCAGCGGCGCACGCGATAGAACAGATTCAACACCGTTATGCAGTTGAGCCGGGAACGTAAAGGCAAACCGGTATTTTTTGTCAGCAGATTGAGCAGATTAAGCAGATGGTTAGCTTAATCTGCTTTTTTTTGCACTGTGGGCGTTGTTATTCTTCTGTCGGCGGCGTCCAGTTGACCTCGTGGCCGTCGCCGCGCAGCAATTCCCACGTCAGGGTGCGATAAGCGATTGCGCCCGTCGAGCGCGGCGCGTAGAAGATGCCCGGCTCGCCATAGCTGGGCGCTTCGCTGAGCCGCACGCTGCGGGGCACGATGATATTGAACACTTTTTGCGGGAAATACTGGCGCACTTCGTCGGACACCTGCCGGGAAAGCGCCGTGCGGCTGTCGTACATGGTTAACACCAGCCCTCGCAGCGTCAACCCCGCGTTGAGTCCCCGCTGCACCAGCGTGATGGTATGCGTGAGCTGCGAAAGGCCCTCCAGCGCCAGATATTCGCACTGCACCGGCACGATGATCCCCTGCGCTGCCGCCAGTGCGCTGACAGTGAGCACTCCCAGGCTTGGCGGAGAATCAATCAACAGATAATCGTAGCCTTTGATGGGCGCCAGGGCTTGCTTTAACTGCTCGGCGCGCTCGCGGGGATCGGTCATACGATTCAACTCCACGGTTGCCCCGGCCAGGGCAGGCGTGCTGGGGAGAATATCCAGTCGCTGCCACCGTGTCTTGCGGATCACCTCATCGGCAGTGTGCGTCCCTATCAAGACATCATAAATCGAAGTGGATAGGATGCGCGGGTCAATACCCAGGCTGGTAGTGGCGTTACATTGGGGGTCAATGTCAATAACTAGCGCACTGTATCCCCAATCCGCCATTGCCGCAGCAACATTGACCACGGTGGTGGTTTTGCCTACCCCGCCTTTCTGGTTGGCAAAAGCGTAGACGCGCGAGATGTGCAGTTTATTCATAGGCCAATCGGGAAGCGCAGAGCGCCACTTCTTCTGGGCGCGGGGTGGAATCCAGCCCGGTGCGCGTGACTGAGTACCCGGCCAGGCAAGCGGCATAATTGGCCGCTCGCAGCGGCGGCGCGCCCCCGGCCAGCGCCACGAAGAGCGCGCTGGCGAAGATGTCACCGGCGCCCGTGGGGCCTACTTCCGTCACGGAGATAGCTGGATACATCTGGGGATCTCCCTGGATAAACAGCGTCCCGCCTTGCTTGCCCTGAGTGACAACCAGGAGGGCTGTCTGCTGTGCGAAGTGGCGGGCCAGCGACCAATCGCCGCCGATGTCGTCAATGCTGAGGACGACGGCGGACGCCAGGGGCAGCACGCGCTTCGCTTCGGCCCAGGCGCAGGGGATGACGTTGCCGTGCGTATCGTGGGTGCGCAGCCAACCCTGGGGCGTGATCCCGATGAAGGCGCGCCCGGCGAAGGTTTCTATCAGAGCGGGATCACATTCTGCCATCACCGGGCCGATATGCACCAGGGGACTCTGTTGCCAAGTCGTGGGAATCTGGGCAGGCGTGAGGGTGGCAGCGACGGTGTAGATCATCTGGCGACGGTGTCCGTTGGTGTAGATGTTCTCGAAAGTGGTGCTGGACGGCGCCTGGTAATTCACGATGGTCAAAGCGCCGTCAAATACCGTGGTGTTAAGGGCGGTATCAAAGCTGGTCAGGATGCCGACGCGGCGGCCCAGCGCGGCAGCCGTCAGGGCGGCGTAAGACGCCGTTCCCCCAATTGTGTGCCCACCGTCCGACGCCAGATCGCGGGTGATATGACCGATGACCAGATATTCTACCGGTGTGGGGGTCATGACTTGTCCGTTTTGCGGATGGGGATGATGGTAATGGCGCGGTTTTCCCCCTTGCCGATACTTTCGGTTTGTACCCGATCGTCTTGCCGCAGGATCATGTGGATGACCCGCCGGTCGTGAGCGGGCATCGGACGCAACCGGATCGTGCGCCCGGTGCTGATCGCCTGATCGGCCTTCTTGCGGGCCAGCGATTCCAGGCTGCTGCGTTGGCGTTTGCGGTAGCCATCGGCATCTATCACGACGTTGTAGTCGCCCTCGATGCGGTGATGGAGCAGAGTGCGGAAAAGATATTGCACGCTGTTGAGCGTCTGCGCGCGCGGCCCCACGAGCATGTCGGCGTCGCGCCCGCGCAGGGAGATCCACAGGGTCACGCGCTCTTCCTGCCGCCAGCTCAACACGGCCTTGACGCGCAGCCCGGCGAACAGGTGTGCAGCCACCTCATCCGCGACGGCTTCGATGGCCTGGTGATCCAGATTGCCGGACAGCGGTTCTGTCCTTTCTGACCGGGGGACGCGAGCCGGACGGGACTCTGCTTTGGCTGTGGCAACGCGAAGGGTTTCCGTCTCTTCTGGTTCCTCCGCGGCTTCTTCTTCTGTGTCTTCGGCGACTGCTTCGGTCGTTTCCGGGATGTCGGCGGGAACTTCTTCAGTTGTTTCCGGCGCGGGCGCGGGCCTGACGGTCGGGGCAGGCGGCAGCGTCACGGGGGGCGGGGCTGCCGGCGCGGTCACCGGCGGGATGGGGGTCAGGGCGACTTCCACCAGGCCGACCGGTCGCCGGGTGAGGCGCACGCGCGCCGGGCGCGCGCCCAGTCCGAGGAATCCCCGGCTGCCTTCGTCCAGTGTTTCGATCACCACATCCTCACGGGTGACGGCCATGCGGGTCAGCCCCAGGATAATGGCTTCATCTACTGACGGGGCGGTAATCTCCATTGCGTCTTCAACCATAGTTACCTCCTGCTAGGCGGCCTTTTTTTCCCTGGCTGCGAGGTCTTTCTTGGGAGCCGCGAGACTGCCATTTTCGGCTTTTGAAGGGGAAACGTGGTAATGTCTGCGGAAAAGGAAGTATTGCAAGATGCTGACCAGGTTGGAGATCAGGAAGTAAACGGCCAGCCCCGACGCATACGTTGCTGAGAAGAAGCCCATCATCAAGGGCATCATAAGCAACATTTGCTTGTTCATGGCCTCGGCCTGCGGGTCGGTGGCCGGCGGGGTGATGAGTTTTTGACTGTACCAGGAGGTCAGCACCACCAGGATCGGCAGGATAAACAACGAATCAGGCAACGCCAGGTCGAGCCAGAGGAACTGACTCTTTAAGGGGATCAGCGTGTTGAAGCTCGCGGCCCAGGGGTAGATGTCTTTGGACAATTCCAGCAGTTGTAAGGGCGTTGACGCCAGCGAGCGGATGATGGCTTGATAGGCGCCGAACATCAGGGGCAGTTGCAACAGCAATGGCAGGCAGCCGCCCAACGGATTGATGCCGGATTCCTGATAGAGTTTCATTTGCTCCTGGGCCAGCTTCTCCCGGTCGTCTTTGTATTTGCGCTGAAGCTCATCCATCTTAGGCTTTAGCTCTTGCTGGCGCCGCGCCATTTTTTGCTGATTGAGCATAAGGGGGGTGATCGCCAGACGAAGCAACAAGGTGATGAGGGCGACGGCCACCATCGTTTCGTGCCCCAGGAAGCTATAGAACAACAGCAGCAAGTTGATCAGCGGTCTAATGATTAATGTATCCCACACGGTACTTCTCCTGTGAACAAGTAGGAAAGTAATGAGTAATGAGAAATGAGTTGTCGGAAACTTGCACTGATTACTCGTTACTCATTACTTATTTCTGATTTCCAATTTCCGTTTATGACAACGAATGGCTTACTTCGACTCTGCTACCGGGTAAGTCCAGGCAACTTTTCCGCTTACCATCTCAAAAGTGCGGACTCGTTCCGTCACCCAGATGGGCATGGTGTACAACTGCGCGCCGTCGGTGGCGAGGTCGCCGGGCAGCCGCCCCGGGTTGGCTAGTTCGACGCCCCAGTTCATCTTGTCGCCGGTTTCCGTGTCCAGGACGTGAATCGCGCCTTTTTCGTACCCTGCAATGAACAGCCGGTCGCCTTCTGTGTTGAGCACCGGGCGACCGCGGACGCTGTCGTCCACCCCCGTAGGATTGTCCCAGAGCATCGTCCGGGTTTCGGTATCGAGGGCGTACACGTGGCCGCCGACGTCGGCAAAGTAGAGGATATTGCCGTCTACCACCGGCGTCGCCCAGACCCAGTCCGTCGTGTCGTAAGTCCAGACGGCGGTGCGGGTTTCCAGGTCAATCTGGTAGAGCGTCTTGGCGAAGTCGCCCATCCACAAGAAATCGCCGACGAACACCGGCGTCGCCGCAATCGCTCCCCTCGTCTCGAACTGCCAGAGTTCCTTGCCGCTGGTCAGGTCTACCGCATAGAGGTGATGATCCAGCGCCCCAATGTAGACGACGTCATCCTTCACCACCGGCGCGGCCCACACACGATCTTTAGTTGTAAACGTCCACACCAACGCGCCGTCAGCGAGGTTCAGAGCGTAGACTTTGCCGTCGCCGTTGCCGATGAGGAACAAGTCCCCGGCCACCGTGCCGCTGCCGACGTATTGCCCGGCGGCGCCGAGGGTTGTGCCGTCGGCGGGGGGGAACGTCCAGGCGAGGTCGGGCTGTTCGGTGGGCGATTCGCCCAGTTCCAGGGCGTACACCACGCGATCTTTGAACCCGGCGATCAACAACAGGCCATTAGTCCCCGCGTCTGGCGCCAGCACCGGCGTCGAATAGAAGGGGCGCACATTGGTGTCACTCTCCGGGGGGTAGCTCCAGTACCACTTGCCGGTTTCGGCATCGAGCGCCTGCACCCGCTCCAGGTTCGCCGCGTAGACGATACCATCGTTGACCATCAGGCCGGGCCAACTTTCGTGGCGCAATTTACCCCCGGCGCAGCCGCTCAATGCGACGATTGCGCCCAACATCCCAGCGATCATCCAGAAGAGGCGGTTCTGTTTATTCCGCCAACGTTTCATAGTGCCTCCTGTAAGAAATGAGAAATGAGTCGTAACTGCTCAGTCAACTGGCTACCATTCGTTAGGTAGGGCTAAAGCCGCGCTTTAGGCGAGCCCCTTGTTAGTTGTTTCCCAATTTTGTGAGATACGCTTGCATGGCCCTTTGACTTCCTGTGCGAGGTGTAGAGATCGCAGGAAATTCATTCAGAGGAAATATCTGGGCCGAGCCTTCATCACTGCCTTTGAGTTGGCCGCCAATGATCTCCGCCTCATACAGGATTTGTATCATTGGTCCCGGCCAGTTTGTCCGATCTACATAGATCCACCCCAGGCAGTCGCCTATTTTTGCCTCAAGTCCGGTTTCTTCAAAAACTTCTCTGATAGCGGCTTCGGCGGGGTCTTCGCCATACTCGACCAAGCCTGCGGGGAGTCCAACGCCCGTTTCATCCGGCGGAAGGATAGCGGCAATTCCTTGCTGATTATGGGCTACCACGACAACCGATACTGCATCGGAAGATAGTTGAATCCACCCACATTCCGGGCAATTGATGCGCGGGATGTTATCATCAAAGATGACCGCGCGCGTCAAGGGCGCGGTACACATAGGGCAGAATTGAAAACGGAGCGGCGGTATAACATTTTCTGGGTAGGTTAACTCTGGTTGTTTCATATCGATGCGCCTAATCAATCGCTAGTTTTGAGCTTCCACCCTCATGGTACGGGATCGTACCCGCCCGGATTAAAGGGATTGCAGCGCAAAATTCGTTTAAAGCCCATCCATCCGCCTTTCAATAACCCGTAGCGTTCAATGGCGGTGTAGGTGTATTGCGAACAACTGGGGGTGAAACGACAACTCGGCGGAAAAAGTGGGGAAATTGAACGACGGTAGAATCGGATCAACCACAGCGCCCATGCCTTCATTCTTGCTCGGTTATCTCCCTGGGCGACCACAAAGCTGCGCGATGCAGCAGTTGCTCAAGGCCGGCTTCCACCTGCGGCTCCCCGACAGCCAGGAGCGAAGCGCGCGCCACCAACACGATGTCCCATCCGGTCACAATCCGGGGGTACAGCCGCCGCGCCGCTTCACGCAGCAAGCGCCGGGCGCGATTGCGCGCCACGGCGTTGCCCACTTTGCGGCTTGCCGTAAGTCCAATGCGCACCGTTCCCAGATGGTTGGGGAGCGCCCACAAAATACATAAGGGATGCGCCCACGACCGCCCTCCGGCCCAGACTTGCCGGAAATCCGCAGAGCGACGCAGGCGCATATCCTTTTGCCAGGTTTCGCGCTCCAACTGATTTAGCTTAGTCGCGGCGTCGTGGCCGCTGCGCGCTTTCCTTCCAGTTGATGCGCTTGGCGCCGCCGAGGCTCACCACGGTCAGCTTGTGGCGACCCTTGGCCCGCCGCCGCTTCAGGACGTTGCGCCCGTTGCGGGTCGCCATCCGCTGCATAAAGCCGTGAACCCGCATTCGCCGCCGTTTCTTGGGTTGATAAGTCTGCTTCGTCGTCATTCCATTTACTCCTTTATATTAACCTTGTCTCTCATGGGGTGTGGTGGATAGCGATAAGTCCCTTACGTAAAAACCGCGCGGTCATGGGCCGCGCCGGTTTTATCTTTCCTTCCCAGAGCGAGGACATTATACCGTATCAGGGGAGTAAGTCAATTGCCCACCGGAACTTTTTCCAGCCGTTGGGCGATGGCGCGCGCCGCGACCAATCCCGCCGCCGACGCTTGAATCAGGCCGCGTGTGATCCCCGCGCCATCCCCGCAGGCGAACAGATTGCGGACTTCGGTCTCCAATTCCTGGGTCAGGTGCAGACGATTGGAGTAGAATTTGACCTCCACGCCGTAGAGCAGGGTGTGGGGCGCGGCCACGCCCGGCGCAATCTGGTCCATCGCATGCAGCATTTCGAGGATGTTCTTGACGTAACGGTACGGCAGCACCAGGTTGAGGTCGCCAGGCGCTGCACCGGGCAGGGTGGGCGTGACCACGGAGCGCGTCAGCCGTTCGACGGTCGAGCGCCGCCCGGCTTCCAGGTCGCCCAGACGCTGCACCATCACGCCGCCGCTGAGCAGATTCGCCAGTCGCGCGATGCTTTTGCCGTAGGTGATGGGATCGTCAAACGGCTCGGTGAAGTTCTTGCTGACCAGCAGGGCGAAGTTGGTGTTGGCGGTGCGCCGGTCGGCAAACGAATGGCCGTTCACCGTCGTGACGTCCCCGGCAAACTCCGTGCTGACCTCCCCGTAAGGGCACATGCAGAAGGTGCGAATCTGGTCGTCGAAGGCGCGGGAGTAGTAAATGAACTTGGATTCGTAGACCAACCGGGTGATCGGTTCCAGGACGGCGGCCGGCAGCTCGACGCGCACGCCCAGGTCTACTGGATTGCGCGCCAGCGTCAGGCGCAGCTCGCGCGCGATGCTCTCCAACCACGCGGAGCCTTCGCGTCCCGGCGCGGCGATGACCCTACCGGCTTCGAGGCGCTCGCCCTTGTCCGTCTCCACGCCGAGAACCTGTCCGTTTGCGGTGAGGATGCGGGCGACGGGGGTGCGAGTGTGGACGGCGACGCCTCGCGCCAACAGCGCGTCGCGCATCGCGCGCATCACGTTCTCGCAGCGCTCCGTGCCGATGTGGCGGATGGGGACCGAGATCAGGCGCAGTCCGGCCAGCGCGGCGCGTTTTTCTAAATCTTCGATTTCGTCGGTGTACGTCCCATAGACGGTTTTGGGCGCGCCGAACTGGCGATAGATGGCGTCCGCCTCGGCGATCAACTTTGCGGCGGCCTGTTCGCCCAGGATTTCGCCCAGATGCCCGCCGACGGCCGGCGAGAGGGTCAGCTTGCCGTCCGAGAACGCTCCCGCGCCGCCCCATCCGTTGAGGATGGCGCACGGCTGGCAATGTTTACAGCCGCCTTTTCCCTCGCGGATGGGGCAGCGACGTTTGTCAATGTCGTGGCCCTTGTCGAGGATAGCAATCCGTAATCCCGGATAACGGCTCAACTCCAGCGCGGCAAAAATCCCGGCCGGGCCCGCGCCAATAATGATGACGTCAAAGGTTTTTGTCTCCATTGGATCCTCCTGGCGAATGAGCGGATCAGCGGATCGGCGGATCAGCGGATCAACGCATTATGCACCGATTTCCGATTTCCGATTTCCGATTTCCTATTTTGACTTGTATCCCACGCCGATTATACTGGATGATAGATTTGGAGAAGGAGGCGATGAGACGATGAAGATTTTAGGGGTGGATATTGGTGGATCGGGTATCAAAGGCGCGCCGGTAGACGTTGTGACCGGGCAGTTATTGGCCGAGCGACACCGGATTGATACGCCCGAAGGGGCCGAGCCGGAGGCGGTGGCGAAGGTGGTCGGGAAGATCGCGCGCCATTTTGAGTGGATTGGCCCGATTGGGTGTTGTTTCCCGGCAGTGATTCAGCACGGGGTGGCCCGCACGGCGGCCAACGTGTCGAAAGCCTGGATCGGGACGAACGCCGAGATGTTGTTTGCCCAGGCGACCGGCTGCCCGGTGCGGGTGCTCAACGACGCCGACGCGGCCGGGCTGGCGGAAGTCCGCTTTGGGGCCGGTAAGGGCGTGGCGGGCCTCATCCTGATCGTGACCATCGGCACCGGGTTGGGGACGGCGCTGTTTACGGACGGGCATCTGGTGCCCAACACCGAACTTGGCCACATCGAGATCAACGGCGCGGACGCCGAACTCAGCGCCACCGACGCCGCGCGCCAGCGTGAAGACATGTCCTGGAAGCAGTGGGGCAAGCGCTTCAACGTCTATTTGCAGCGGATGCACGCGCTGCTCTGGCCCGATCTGATCATCCTGGGTGGCGGGGCGAGCAAGAAGCTCGACAAGTTTAGCGAGTATTTGACCGTGCCCACCAAAATCGTCCCGGCCGCCGCGTTGAACGACGCCGGCATGATCGGCGCGGCGCTGGCCGCCGAGACGCTCAGCGCGCCGGATAGCCGGTAATCTTCTGGATTTCCTCGTACAGCGGCTGGAGCCGCTTGTACATCTGGCGGTAGACCCGGCGATAGAGGCCGTCGTAAATGTCGCGCGTCGCCGGGTCGGGATCAAACACTTGCCCAACGTGCGTCATCTCGCGCACGGCGGTGGGGAATTCCGGGTGCAGCTTCAAGCCGACGGCGGCGTCAATCGCCGCGCCCAGCCCCGACGTTTCGTAGGTGTGCGGGCGGGCGGTGGGCAGGCCGAAGATGTCGGCGGTGAGCTGCATGGCGGCGTCGCTCTGGGAGCCGCCGCCGGAGACGCGCAGTTCGGTGATGGGGATGCCGCTGCGCTTTTCGGTGCGTTCCTTGCCCTCGCGCAAGGCGTAGGCCAGTCCTTCCAGCATGGCGCGGTAGAGATGCGCGCGCGTGTGGACGTCCCCAAAGCCGATGACGGCCCCCTTCGCCTCTGGGCCGGGCATCTTCAAGCCCGGCGACCAGTACGGTTGTAACAGCAATCCCATAGACCCCGGCGGCGCCTGCCGCACCAGCTCGTTGAGCAGCGATTCCGGTTCGACGCCCTCCTCGCTGGCGCGGTGCTGTTCCGGCCAGCCAAATTCCTCTTTGAACCAGTTGACCATCCAGTAACCACGGTAGATTTGGACTTCCAGGCTGTAATGTCCCGGCACGGCGGAGGGGTAGGGGGGGATGAGCGGGATGACCTCGATGTAGTCCTTGTGCGTGGTGTTGATGGTGGCCGTCGTGCCGTAGCTCAGGCAGCCGATGTGCGGATCGAGGCTGCCCGCGCCAATGACCTCACACGCTTTGTCGGCGGCGGCGGCGATGACGGGCAGGCCGGCCGGCAGGCCGGTGGCTTCGGCGGCGGCGCGCGTCACCTCGCCCAGCCGCCCGGCGGGCGGGACGAGGTCGGGCAGGATGCGTGGTTCCATCGGGATGGCGCGCCATTTCCAATCCCACGCCCTGGCCCACGTCAGCGACTTATAATCGAAGGGCAGGTAGCCGACCTGACAGCCGGTGGAATCCACGAATTTTCCGGTGAGTTTGTGGGTCAGGTAGCCGGAGAGGAACAGGTATTTGTGGGTGGCGTGCCAGATCTCCGGCTGATGGGTGCGGATCCAGTTGGCTTCCCCCTCGGCTTGCAGGTAGGCGACCGTCTGCGACATCCCCGACAGCCGGAACAGCAGCCCCCACAGACCGCCGACGGGCCGCAAGCCCTCGGAGCGACGCTGATCGAGCCAGACGATGGCCGGGCGCAGCGGCTTCCCCTGCGCGTCCACGTTGATCATCGTGGCGCGCTGCGTCGTCACGGCCAGCCCGGCGATGGCGTCTTTGGGAATGCTGCTTTTTTCCCAAAGCTGTTGGCACGCCGCGCAGAATTGCTGCCAGTAATACTCCGGGTCTTGCTCCGCCCACCCCGGCTGCGGGGAGACGTAGGACGTCATCGGGACGCGGACTTTTTCCACCAGCGTCCCCTGCAAATCGAAAATCAGCGCGCGCACGCTTTGCGTGCCACTGTCTATGGCGAGGATGTAATCTTTGGTCATGGTGCCTCCGGCAAGTGTGGTATGGGAGATGGGGGGCGGGGATGAGGGGGAGAAGCGTTTCCCTTACTTCCTATCTCCCATTTCCTAAATAGAAGCTCAACGGATTTAACGGATTCAACGGAAGGATGCCGCCTTCTTTACTTGAAGTCTTCAAGGAAGCGCACGACATTCATCATTTCATCGGCGGTGACGGAGTTCAGCAGGTTAAGCACGCGGCGCAGCAGTGTGCCACGATCCAGTTGGGCCGAGATGATCAGGCCATAAAAGGGTTTGCTCGCGTAGAAGTAGTCCGCAGCCATTTCGACAAAACGCCCGCCATCTTTGTCGTAGGTCAGAAAGGCGCGACCCTCGGCAGCCGCATAATCCCATTGCGCTTCGTCCGCCAAACCGGCGCGGTTGACTTCATAGACGTTCACGACGTCAAAGCCGTGCTCGCGCAGTTGGGCGGACAATTTGCTCCAGACATGTTCATCTATGTACAGCCGGATGTAAAGGGGATCGGTGACAGCGTCGCCCACAGGTTATCTCCGCTGCCCGGTAATTCGCAGGTAATCTTCGGTGGAATTCATTCGCTCGCGGAGCTGCTGTCGGGCGGCGGCTTCGGTGGCTTCGGCTATTTCGTGGTCAACTTCGTCGTGATGATCGTAGTAGTAGCTCAGGGCGTCATGCACATGGGCCGGCGTCAAGGCCGGATGGACTTCTTCGGCAAACGCCTCTGGCGCTAATCCCTGCTGGCTATAGCCCACGATGACGCTCACCGGCGTCCCGGATTCTTTTACTACGGCGCGTTTGCCCCAGGGAGATTGTTCCAGGGTGATATAGGGGTGTGTCGGCTGTAGCTCACGGCGTAATACCTCGTCGGCCAGTACATCCGGCGAGGAGGCGATTTGTTTGGCGCGCTGCGCCAGCAAGGTGTAGGTATAGGCGGATAGTTGAACGGTCATTGTCACTGTCATCACTCCCTCCGCTTTCTTTCAGTATACCATAGGTCTTGTGACTGGCTGTCAAAAGGGCAACAACGTCCCGTCGGCGTCAAACATTTCCTGCGGCTCGCCGATGATTTCGATGTCGGGCCGGTCTTTGATTTCTTCCAGCACGGCCGGGGAGACGTAGACTTCGCTCAGGTGCAGGGTGTTGGGGATGCGCAGGATGCGTTCCTGGCCGGGCGGGAGTTGGTTGCAACTGATCCGCGCCCACTCGTAGGCCTGGGCGTCGGTGGCGGCGACCGGCGGGATTCTGGCGCGATCCAGGAAGGTGCTGGTGGTGACGTTGGCGTAGGTCGCGGCGAAGTCCAGTTTGTCGAACAGGTGGCGGGTGGTGACGTTCGCCATCCCGATGCCGGTCGCGTTGCCGTGGGAGCCGGGCGTCAGATCGTGGACGACGAGCGCTTTGATGCGCGGGCGCTCCGGCTCGGGGACGCCGCGGATCAGCATCCGCCCGATGATGTTGGGGTCAATGCCCGTCCCGCTGAGGTCTTTGCCCATGCGGTCAATGAGCAGCACGTCCACGTCATCCACCGGCAGGCGGGGCATATTGGCTTTGGCGAGGGCGAGCAGGCTGGGTTCTTCCGCCATGATGGCGTCGGCCGGCAGCACTTTGACCAGCAGCGTCTCGTCGTAGGCGTTCTCGACGACGGCGACGCCGAACAGGACTTTGCCGGTCGCCAGGATGCGCTGCGCGGTGGGCGGCATCCATTCGCGCAGGCCGCGGACGCCGTAACTGTGAACGGCCGTGGCCTGCCGGTGTTTGCCCAGGCCGATGACGCTCATTTTGACCAGGCCGCTTTCGTAGTCGCCGTGAAAGGCCGTGTGTGGTTTGATGCGATTGAGCAGGATGACGCCGTCGGCCTCGTAGGCATAGCGATCCATATACACAGCGTTGGGCAAGTCCGGGGCGGGGATTTCGACCACATCAAGGGATGAGCGGATTGGCGCACCCATCGCGGCTTCCGTGATGCCATAGTCCGCCAGGACGCCGGCCTGCCCTTCCGGCGTCGCGCCGCCGTGGCTGCCCATCGCCGGGATGATGAACGGTTCGCCGCCGGCGTCTCGCACGAAATCCACCACCGTCTTGACCAGCGTAGCATAGTTGGCGATCCCCCGGCTACCCGCCGTGATGGCGACGCGCGCGCCAGGGCGGATGGCGACCTGCACCGGCGCCAACGCCGCGACGAGAGCACCCCGCACATCGTCCAGGCGGGGACGAGGGAAGGTTTGCTTGATTTTGGTGAGACGCAAGGGCGTCATAGGTGTACCTCCGAAAATAGCAGGATTTACGGAATGGTAGGATCAAAAATCCGTTTCAATCCGTTAAGTCCGTTGAGAGGATTTTCGTTTGTCCTTAACTTTACTGCTTGATAGGCGAAACGTCAAATGCGGTGGGGGGACTGTAGCCGATTTTGTTGCTGGCAAAGTGAGAATAACGGCGGTCTGCGGTCTGTTGTCGGCGGTCAAAGTACATCAGGTAGCAACCCGAGTTACGTAATGTGATAAAATGCCCTCAGTATTTTTTATTCAAGCCGGCCTGAATCTCTGGCCGACAACCCTCTGCCAGACGCAGAGCGGCGCTAATCCACCATAGTAAGGAGGTTAACGATGAAGTCTGTATTGAAGCATTGGCATCGCGTGTTGATGTTGGCAGCGTTGTTGGCTGCCCTCTGGCCGACGGGGGTGATGACCGCGCCGGTGGGGGACGAAAAAATACCCCCCGCTGCGGAAGTCGCCAGAACCGCCGCGCTGGTGTGCAAGGAAGGGCATTGCTCGACCAGCGAGGTCCCCGCGCCCAATATGGCGCAGCCAGAGGTCGCCGACGGCGAAGGGCTGCTGCGCCTGCGCGCCGGCGCGTTCGACCCGGCGCTTGGGGAACCGGTCATGACGCCCGCTTTGATGCGCGCGCTGGACAACGCCCAAACCGGCCTGCGGTTGGTGCAGTTCCCCGGCCCAATTCAGGAGGCGTGGTACGCAGCTCTTGAAGCGAGCGGCCTGCACATCATCACGTACATTCCTGATTACGCCTATCTGGTGTGGGGCAATGGAGCCGCGGTGGAGACAGTACGCATGGCCGCGCCTTTAGCCTGGGCCGGCGACTACCACCCCTTCTACGCGCTCCATCCCGATCTGACACAGGTTGACCGATTGCCGGAACGCGTTAAGGTGACGGTCCAGGTCTACGCGCACAGTGAAGCCGCTATCGTCATCAAGGACATCCTGGCGCGCGCGACTGTGATCCAGGAACCCCATCCCTCGTTGGTGTACCAGAACATGAAGATCGAGATTGCCGCGACCGACCTGACATGGCTAGCGGCCTTGCCCGGCGTGGTCAATGTGGAACCGGCCCTGGAATATCAGATGATGGACGAAATTCAGGGGCAGATTATGGCCGGCAACCTCAACGCAGCCGGCACGCGGCCCGCCGGAACCGGCTACCTGACCTGGCTGACCTGGCTGGGCTTCCCCACCGATCCGGCGAACTACCCCATTGTGGATGTCACCGACGATGGGATTGACGACGGCGACGCCACCCCGCTGCATACGGACTTCTACGAATTCGGCAGCACCAGCAACCCCGACCGGCTCATCTACAACTACAATGGCACGACTGACGCTTCGGCGGACGGCGGCGGTGGGCATGGGAACCTCAACGCCTCTATCGTGGCCGGGTACAACACGACCACCGGTTATCCCTACGAGGACGCCAGCGGCTACAACTATGGTCTGGGCATCAACCCCTACGGGCGTGTGGCGGGCAGTAAGGTCTTTCGCAATTCCGGGTCCTGGGACTATCCCGGTTCCAACGCCGCTCTGATCGGCAATTCCTACACCCTGGGCGCGCGCATCAGCAGCAACTCGTGGGGCGCGAACACCGGCGGCGGGTACACGATCGATTGCCAGGAATACGACGCCCTGGTGCGCGATGCTTTGAGTGGGACCGGCGGCAATCAGGAAATGATCATCGTCTTTTCGGCCGGCAACGCCGGTTCGAGTGGTAGCAATACGATTGGGTCGCCAGGGGCGGCCAAGAATGTGATCACGGTGGGCGCGTCCGAGAACTACCGCCCGCTGGACACGGATGGTTGCAGCATCGGCCCCACCGGGGCGAATAACGTGCAGGACATCATCAATTTCTCCAGCCGCGGCCCGACCGACGACAGCCGGATCAAGCCGGACGTGGTGGCGCCGGGCACGCACGTGATGGGCGCGGCGTCGAAGTCTCCCAACTTTGATGGCAGCGGCGTCTGCGGACCGGCGAGCGGTCTCTACTATCCCACTTCTCCGGCGCAAACGCTGTATACCTGGTCTTCCGGCACCAGCCATTCCACGCCGGCCGTGGCCGGAGCAGCTTCGCTTATCTATTACTACCACCAAACCCACTTTGGCGGCGCGGCGCCTAGCCCGGCTTTGATGAAGGCGTACTTGATTCACGCCACCACGTATATGACTGGCGTTAACGCCAATGACACTTTGCCTTCCAACAGCCAGGGCTACGGCCTGGTGAATCTGGACCGCGCCTTCGATACGCTGGGCCGGTACGTTGAGGATCAAGGTCAAACCTTTGGCGCGACCGGCGAGACCTACGCCTACTATGGTAACGTCGAGGATTCGGGCGAGCCGGTGCGCGTGGTGTTGGCCTGGACGGACGCGCCCGGCTCGACGACCGGCAACGCTTACGTGAATAACCTGAACCTGACCGTGCAGATCAGCGGGGAGACCTACCTGGGCAACGTCTTCTCCGGCGGAGCTTCGACCACGGGCGGGACGGCGGACGCACGCAACAATGTAGAAAGCGTCTTTCTGCCGGCCGGCTTCAGCGGAGCGTTCACCGTCACCGTCGGCGCGGCCAACATCGCTGGCGACGGGGTGCCAGGCAACGCCGACACCACCGACCAGGACTTTGCGTTGTTGGTTTACAACACGAGCAACAGAAGCGACCTAGTTGGATACATTGCGGGCACGGTGACGGACAGCAGCACCAGCGCGACCATCGCTAACGCGCGCGTCAGTGTCTATTTCAGCACCCTGACCGGCGCTGATGGAAAATACCGCCTCGCTGTTATCTCAGGTACCCACACGGTCACGGCGCAGGGGTATGGCTATATCCCGGCGTCTGCGACCGGTGTTGTCGTTACCACAGGCATGACGACCACCCAGGACTTCACCCTGTTGCCCGCGCCGTCCTACATCCTCACCGGCACGGTGACGGACGCCAGCACCGGCTGGGCGCTTTACGCCTCGGTGGAGATTACGCCGGACGGCTATCCGGCGTTCACTGTGTGGACCAACCCCTGGACGGGCGTGTACAGCGTGACGCTGGCGGGCAGCTACCCCCACACCCTCACCGTGGAACCGTGGAGCGGCATCCCCGGCTACGTGGGCCAGAGCCGGCAGGTCAATTTGAGCGCGAATCGGTATAACGAGAACTTCGCGCTGGCGGCAGGCGCCCCGGCGTGTAATGCGCCGGGGTATACCAGGGTTGGCCTGAACGAGGGGTTTGAATCCGCCACCTTCCCGCCCACCGGCTGGGCCAGCTTCCGGGGCGCAAATGGCTTGGGCACCGGCTATGATTGGGTGCGCACTACAACAGCCTATGCGGGCAGCGGCGCCGCGTATGTCCGTTATGAAGACGTGACGGGCGGCTTAGCGCAAGACTGGCTGGTGACGCCGCAAGTGCATCCGACGGCGGGGAATAGCCTCTTGAGCTTTTATATGCGGCAACACTATCCCTCCGACTGGAACACAACTTATACCATTCGTGTTTCCACGGGGAGTCAGACCACCCACGCGGATTTCACGACCGTGCGAACCTATACCGAGACTGACTTTGGCCTCACCTACCAACCGTTCACGGTGGATCTGAGCGCGTATGTGGACCAGGATATCTACATCGCCTTTGTGATGGAACAGGACGATGGCGATGACTGGTATCTGGACAATGTAGCGATGGCTGCCTGCATACCCCCCGCCGGCGGCCTGATCGCCGGCAGTGTCTATAACCGCTACTCCCACGTTTTACTTACCGGCGCAACGGTCCGCAACCAGGATGGGTACACGCGCATCACCGCAGCCACGCCCGCCGATCCCGCGCGCAGCGAAAGCTTCTACGTCCTTTACTCACCGGCCGGTAGCAAGACCTTCACGGCCACCATGAGCGGCTACGCGCCGGTCGTGCTCAACAACATCCCGGTGGTCGCCGGAAAAACCGGGCGGCAGGATTTCCTCTTCGGTAACGCCTTTGTCTCGCAGCAGACCGGCAATTGGAGCGGCAGCGCGTGGGCCAGCGGGACGCCCTCGGCCAACGACTGGGTCACGGTCACGACCGGGCACGTCGTCACGGTGGATAGCGCGACGGCGGCCTGCTACGGGCTGACGGTCATGCCCGGCGGCACGTTGGTCATCCCGGCCGGTAACACGCTCACGGTGGAAGGCGTGGTGCAGAACAATGGCACGCTGCGTCAGACGCAGAACGTGGCGGCCAGCGGTTCTACCCGCTTCCTGAACCTTCAGAATCAGGCCGGCACGGCCAGCGCGTACTACGGTGTGGACATCACGCCGGCCGCCGGGTCGGGCAGCACCACCGTGGAAGTGCGCGGCAATCAAGCCGCTTGCACGCAGAACGGCGGCATCGGGGATACTGCGCTGCTCAAGCGCTGCTTCGAGATTGATACCCCCGTCACCAACGCCACCGTGCGCTTCTGGTACACGGCGCCCGAGCTGAACGGGCAGACGCCCAACGCGCTGCGCCTCTGGCACTACGACGGCGCACAGGTGTGGTCTGAGGCTGGCAGCGGCGCCTACAGCTACTCCGGCGCCACCTGCGCGGGTGATTGCTGGGTCCAGCGCGGCAACATCACCGCCTTCTCACCGTTCACGGTGGGCGGCGGCGCGACCCCCACAGCCATCGAGGCGCTCGGCGCACATGGGGAAAGCAGCCTGCTGCTCGCCGGTCTGGTGGTGATGGCGTTGGGACTCGTGGGCGTCGGGCGCAAACGCCTGCGCCGTTAGTCGCTAAACGCGCTTAACCAACTTTTTCGGCCCTTCCCGGAAGTGGATTTGTCCATTTCCGGGAAGGGTGTGTATAGGGCGCGCAAGCTGATGGACCACGCCTGCTCAGCGGATTTTGCGACTGAAACCGCCGGTAAGAAGGGGGGGAGGCGGTAGTTTGTTGACCTCCCTCCAAACCTCCGTATACTCTCAGTCAGAAGACAAAAATCTGCTTCATCCGCTCAATCTGCTGACAAAACGTAAATCCGTGAGGAGCCTATGGGTAAAAACGACGCAGTCATTCAAGCCTTGCGCACGGCGTTGACGGTGACGCCGGAATCGGCGCCGCTGCACAAGCATCTGGCCGATTTGCTGATGGAGGACGGCGCGGGGGCGGAGGCGATTGCCGAATACCGCCGCGCGCTCAGCCTCGCGCCGGAGGACGACGGGCTGAAGTTGACGCTCGCCGAGGCGTACTATCGCCAATCGCGGGCGGACGTGGCGCTGGTGATTTTGGAGGAGCTGCTGCACAAGCCGTCGCCGGCGGCGCAGGTCTACTTGCTGGCGGCGCGCGCATACCTGGCGACCGGCGACGGGCAGACGGCGGCGGACGCCTATCATCACGCCCTGCGGCTGGACGCTTCGCTGGCCGACGCTGACCTGGCCGCGCGGCTGCCCGCTGCGACGCCCGTCACGGTCAAGCCGGAATCCGCCGTGTCGGGGACAGTGTTGGACGTGGCTTCCGGCGGCGTCCCCGCTGCGGACGACGTGCGGGTGTTCGTCACGGCGGAGGAATCCGGCGGGCTGCCCGCGGTGGACATCGAGCGCCCGACCGTCTCGTTCCAGAACGTGGGGGGAATGGACAAGTTGAAGGAAGAGATTCGCCTGAAGATCATCTACCCGCTCGTCCACCCGGACATTTACAAGGCTTACGGCAAGAAAATGGGCGGCGGCATTTTGATGTACGGGCCACCCGGCTGCGGCAAGACGTACCTGGCGCGGGCCACCGCCGGGGAGGTGCGCGCCGCGTTTATGGCCGTCGGCCTGCACGACGTGCTGGATATGTACATCGGCCAGAGCGAGCAGAACCTGCACGCGATCTTCGAGGCGGCGCGACGGCACGCGCCCTGCGTGCTGTTCTTTGATGAAGTGGACGCCCTCGGCGCGAAGCGCTCCGATATGCGTTACAGTTCGATGCGGCAGGTCATCAACCAGTTCCTCTCCGAGATGGACGGCGTGACCACGTCGAATGAAGGCGTGTTGATTCTGGCGGCCACTAACGCGCCGTGGCACCTCGATTCGGCGCTGCGCCGTCCTGGGCGGTTTGACCGCGTGATCTTCGTGCCGCCGCCGGACGTACCCGCGCGCGCCGCCATCCTGCAATTGATGCTCGCCGACAAGCCCACGCAGTCCATTGACTACGGGCGGCTGGCGCGCGAGACGGAGGGCTTCTCCGGTGCGGACTTGTGCGGCATCGTGGACGTGGCCGTCGAGGGCAAGCTGCGCCAGGCGATGCAGACCGGCATCCCCAAGCCGTTGACGACGGACGACCTGCGGGCCGCTCTCAAAGCCGCGCGCGCCACCACGCAGGAATGGTTCGAGACCGCGCGCAACTACGCCATCTACGCCAACGAAGGCGGCACTTACGACGAAGTGCTGGACTATTTGAAGGTGGCGCGGAAAGGAAAGCTGTAATCAACGGATTAAACGGATTGAACGGAA